>CAYLZI010000046.1:0-17007 GCA_964388215.1 uncultured Anaerolinea sp. | reverse complement strand
CGCCCCTGCTCATCCACCTCGGCCCAGGCGGTCGTTTGTTTTCCTGAAATCATGCGTTGCTCCTTGCCAATCAAAGCCAGCTTGCGCTGGTAATTAATACTAATCTTACCTAAATTCGGTGGGATGGGTAGTAACAAAAGTTACAAGATTGATGGTGAGATGTAATCAAAGGCAATGCAATACCTTCGTCAAGAAATTTTGGTTCTCCAATATTTTCCGTAAAAACCTGGACGCGGACACTTGCGCCTGCGCGCAGTGCAGGTGACACACGGAATTGACAGAAACACACGGTTAAAATGCTGTTTTTTTGTGTTTATCCGTTTTTTCCGCGTTTCACCTGTCCTTGCGGGCGGCGCAGGGTTACGTGTCCGAAAAATGCTTATCACGGAGATTCTTGGAGAGCCGCGCGCCCGATGGAACACCATTGGCTAATCTATGGTAATATCCGCACAGTTTTCTTTATGGAGGTTTTTGAATGCGTAAAAGCGTGATATTGCTTGTGCTTCTCTCGCTGTTAACTTTTCCCACGTTTGCCCGCGCGCAATCAGGGGTGGCGTTTGAAAAACTCACCATTCAGTTTTGGCCAGATTTTGACCAGCCTTCTGTGTTGGTGATTTACGATTTCATTGTTTCCAGCGAGACTCCCCTGCCGGCCCAGGTGAATATTCGGATGCCAGCCGGGGCGCAGTTGTTTGCTGTTGCCAGGGATGAAGCCGGGATGTTGATGAATGTGGAACATGACCAGCCTGTGCAGGAGGGAAATTATAGCGTGGTGAGTTTTGTTGTAACCGACCGGCTCACTTATCGTTTAGAGTTTTACATCCCCTACGTCCTTCAGGGGCAAATGCGTACTTTTATGTATACCTGGCCGGGCGATTATGCAGTGGCTTCTTTCAGGATGTTGCTGCAAGAGCCGATGGGTGCATCTAATATAGCAACTCAGCCAGATATGGCCGAGGTTATCCCTGGCTCGGATGGTTTTACTTACCGAGCGCTGTCGGCGCAAGATGTTAAGGCAGGGGCAGGGCTGTCGTTGAAGGTTAGTTATGACAGCAAAAACGGTCAACCGTTTATTGAGAAACCCCAAGCCTCTGCGCCCCTGGAACCTTCCCAGCCGTTAATGTCGTTCCTTCCGTGGATTTTAGGCGGGGTGGGGGTGGTACTCATCGTTGGTGGTGGCGTTTGGTATTGGCTTTCAGGGCGCTCTGGGAGTAGTGAGGCGGGCCGCGCGCGTAAACGGCATGTTTCTCGTGAGGAAGAAAATGCCAGCGCAGCGGCATATTGCTCACAGTGTGGTAAACGCACCCAGTCGAATGACCGCTTTTGCCGGGCCTGTGGCGCAAAAATCAGGCAATAGTTTGGTAGTTTTGGCTCTACCGTTTTTGATGTGAAATCCCGTAGGGGCGAACCGTCATGCGCGAAAAACTATTCATTTGCGCCTGGATTTTTTGCAAAAAGCATCTTGTTATGCCTGGGCGGTTCGCCCCTACTACATTGCGTCACGTTAAAAACGGTAGAGCCGTAGTTTTTTATAAAAACGTCCCTGGGTGGGACGTTTTTTGTTTCCAAACTTTGTTATTTTGATAACTTGGATGTGTAAAAAAGCATAAGCCAGGCTAATACACCTGGGTTACTTTAGTCTGTTTATATAATGACAGGTAACACTTGTGACGTTTATCGTTTGTCATTACTATCTACCCTGATACCCAAATCTCAACTTACATGGGAGAATGCGAAATGAAGAAACCTGTTATGAGGAAGTCAATAGCCGTCTTCGGATTGGCGCTGTTCTTTGTTGCCGGGCTTGGCATCCTGCTGGCGGCCCCCAGCGGGCAAGTTCAGGCGGCGGAAGCACAGCAAGGCAGCCCGGCAGATGCCTGCGTGAACTGCCATGCAGATGTGTATACCCGTTGGAGCCAGAGCAAGCACGGCGCAGAAGCTACCAACTGCTTTGCTTGTCATAAACTGGGCGAGGGGCAGGGCGCGCACCCGCAAGTTAATTACCTGAACCTGCCCGAGGCGGAAACTTGCGATACCTGCCACGCTAATATTAAAGATGAGTGGATGTCGAGCGAACATGGTCAGCGTGGCATGGGGTGTATCACCTGCCACGAACCGCATTCGCAAATGCAAAAACTGGTTGGTGAGAATAAAAGCACCTGTGAATCCTGTCATCGCTCTCATGTAGAGTCTACCCAGGGTTCTACGCACGGCGCCGCCGGTCTGACTTGCGATAGTTGTCATCTTGGCCCCAACGTAGGACACTCCTTCATATCAGAAATCTCAACCTGCCAGTCATGCCACTCGGATATTCACGAGGCCAACAGCCTGGTTCGCGGCGTTTCAATTACCCCTGTTTCGCCGGATGTCAAACCGCGCATTGTAGAACCGGCTGCCGCGCCTGCGCGAGGCGGCATTAACCTGCCGACCTGGCTGTTTTTCATTGTTGGAATAGGCATGGGAGGCGGCGCGGTTTGGGTGTTGATTGAACGTGAACTGGATGTCACGAATGGTAACGGCGCCAATGGCAGAGCGGCCAAGAAGGAAGAAGAAAATTAGGAAGAATCTGGCGAAAAGTACAAGCCGGTTGTCGGGTAGTTGCGAAGCGTTGCTAAGCGCGCAATTCGTCCCGGCAGCACGCTCTCGCTTTTCCTGGTTTATTCGGAGGTAAACGATGCAAAACAAAGATGAAAAGTCCCAGGCGCGAGATGAAAGTTCCGTATCGCGGCGGGATTTGCTAAAAATTGCCGGTGGCCTGGCAGCAACCATCGGCCTGACCCAGTTTATCAGTATCAACTCGCTTGCCAGCCCACTTGCGGCAGGAGGTGGCGATTCGGGCGGGGTGAAATGGGGCATGTTGATTGATATTAACAAATGCATTGGCTGCAACTATTGCACCTATGCTTGCCAGTCTGTCAACAACCTGGCCGATGACATGCTTTATAACGTAGTTATCACTGAAACGACCCAGAACGGCACCGAGTATTTCCTTTCGCGCCCTTGTATGCAGTGCGCCGAAGCCCCTTGCGTGCATGTGTGCCCGGTCGAAGCGACGTATTACAGGGAAGACGGCATCATTGCGATGGATTACAACCGTTGTATCGGCTGCCGGTATTGCCAGGTGGCTTGCCCCTACGACGCGCGTGTCTTCAACTGGCGAGAACCCATTGCAAAAAGCGAATTTTCACCCACCTTTGGCGTGCAAGAAGTCCCCAACCGCGACCGGGGCGTGGTGGAGAAATGCCATTTCTGCTCGCATCGCATTGACGATGGCCTGGCGCGTAAATTGACGCCCGGTGTAGACCCGCAAGCAACCCCAGCCTGCGTAGTGGCCTGCCCAACCGGCGCGCGCGTTTTCGGCGACTTGAATAGCCCTGAAAGCCCCATCTCTAAGGCGCGCCACGAGGCCCAAGTCACCATGCGCCTGCGCGAAGAACTCAGCACTGAGCCGAGAGTTTACTACATCCCGCCAGATTCGGCCTACAAGCCGCCCTTCCAGTTCAATAACGGAGAATAAGCCATGCAGGCCATTGTTCATTACCCTAAAATCCGCATTGGAAAACTCTCGATTGATATTTTCCCGTACTGGGTTACCCTCCTGCTTGGCTTAATTGCGTTTGGGCTGGTTGGCGCGTACCTGGTACTGACTCAGGGCTTGCACATTACCGGGTTATCGAACAAAGTCCCCTGGGCTTTGTGGATTACGATTGACCTTTCGGCGATTGCCCTGGGCGGCAGCGCTTTTATCTTCGGCGTCATTGTGCATCTGTTGCGCATCAAACGCTTCGAGGTGGTCGGCAAACTGGCTATCTTGCTCGGCTTCTTGGGATATTCGACGGCGGGCATGGTGCTGCTATTTGACCTCGGCAAGCCATTTCGTTTCTGGCACCCGGTGGTCTTTTGGCAGCCACACTCCCTGCTGTGGGAAATTACGATGTGCGTGGTGCTGTACCTGGCCGTGTTGATGGCGGAACTGATGCCGATTGTGCTGGAACATCCCGCTTTTTCCAACCATCCCTGGCTGACCCGATTCCCCGTGCTGAGGAAAATGATGGGGCCAGCGCATAAATTCTCACACTGGATGCACGGCTGGAGTCCGGTACTGGCGGTGATTGGCCTGACGCTTTCGCTGCTGCACCAGGCCTCGCTTGGCGCGACGTACTCGGTGCTTTCTGGGCGTGGTTTGTGGTTCAACCAGTCGGCGCCAGTGCAGTTCGTCCTTTCGGCTGTGGCGGGAGGCGTGGCTCTGCTTTTCTTCCTGAGCATTGTCGTATTCCGCATTATGCGCCCTGGTCAGGTGAAAGATGATGTTTTTTATGACCTGGCGCGTCTTTCTGGCGCAGCCACCCTGTTGTTAACCTACCTGCGGGTTTGGGATTGGGCTGTGACCAACTACTACAGTTTCGACCGCGAAGTGGCCCTGCAAACCCAACTGCTCGACACAATTGCGCCCTACTCGTTGACCTTCTGGCTGGGTCAGGCGCTCTTACCTGGCATTGCGGGCGCGCTGCTTCTGGCGGCAAGGCGCATCCGCAGTTTTCGCATCCTGCTGGCCCTGGCGGCCATTCCGATTTTCAACGCCATCTTGATGCGTTGGAATTACAACTTCTCTGGGTTGATTGCTTCGATTTCTTACGACCCATTTACGCCCACCGTCATTCTGAACTCTTACTCTCCCACCTGGGTTGAGTTTGCAGTGGGCGGCATGGTGATTTCTTACTGGCTGCTCATGTTTTCCCTGGCGGCGCGTTACTTGCCTTTCCAGCGCCAGCATGAAGAGGAGCATCACGCCCATTAAGCGCAACGCGGGAGGACAGTATCCTGCGGATAAAGAGTTATAAGTTCCTTTCGCATCGCCCGCAATAAAATTGCGGGCGATGTTTCCGTCTCATCCTCATTGCAGCAGATGACAAGAATCTCTAAAAATGGGACAAAAATGATGAATTTATATGACATTTATCATTACAGGCCATGCCACCCTTTTCAGCAATCCTTAATCTAATTGTGTAAAATCTTAACCATCAGTTACGCTAATAGTTCCCATAGGAGTAAATCATGGCCCAATCCCCGCGCATCAAATTTATCCTGGGCGGCGCTCTCATCCTGGCCGCTGTCGTATATCTGATTGTTTCATCAACCCAAGCCAGCGCCCAATATTTCCTAACCATTGAAGAACTCAACGCCAAAGGAGAAAGCGTTTACGGCAAAAACGTGCGCGTCTCTGGCGCAGTCCTCGGCGAGACCATCCAGTACGACCCGCAGTCATTGACTCTCAATTTCACAGTGGCGCATGTCACAGGCGATAACCGCGAAATTGAAGCCCAGGGCGGCCTGGCAGAGGTCTTATACCAGGCTACCATTGACCCTTCCCGCGCCCGTATTCAGGTTGTTTATAACGGCCCCAAGCCCGACCTGCTGCGTAACGAAGCCCAGGCCATTATGACCGGCAAAATGGGTGAAGATGGCGTTTTCTACGCTGATGAACTGCTCCTGAAATGCCCCACCCGCTACGAAGAAGCCATCCCGGTGCAAACCGAAGGATAAGGAGAATTAAATGCTCGCAGATTTCGGTTTTGGAATCCTGGTTATTACGTTTGGGGTTGCGCTGTATAGTACCGGCGCGGCCCTGTACGGTCACTTTACGAAGCGGCAAAAGTGGGTCGAGAGTGCCCGCCTGGGAATGCTGCTCACCTTCCCGCTTTTAACCCTGGCATCTCTGGCCCTAATTTACATGCTCGTTGTTGGCGATTTCAACGTCAAATTCGTATACGAAGTCACCAGCCGAGACATGCCTGCCTATCTGAAAATCACCGCCTTGTGGGGCGGGCAATCTGGCTCACTCCTATTCTGGTCCTGGCTGATGGCGGCCTTCACGACGGCGGTCACCTTGCGTAAATGGGAGCGCGACCGTGAGTTTTTGCCCTGGGTGATTGTCGTTTCGAGCATTACGGTTGCCTTCTTCCTCGGCTTAAACATTTTCTTCGAGAACCCCTTCGCGCGTTTCTGGCAGACCTTTAACAACATAGACGCATACACTTTTCGGCCAGCCAATGCCGTGCCGTTCACAGTGGCTGATGGACAAGGTCTGAATCCATTGCTGCGCCACCCCGGCATGATTATTCACCCTCCCATGCTTTATTTAGGGTTTGTGGCCTACGTCATCCCCTTCGCTTTTGCAATTGCCGCTCTCGTCACTGGCCGCGCTGACGACCGCTGGATTCGCCTGACTCGCCGCTGGTCTTTGGTTGCCTGGCTGTTCCTCTCGCTCGGGCTTGTGCTGGGCGGACGCTGGGCTTACGATGTACTCGGCTGGGGCGGTTATTGGGCCTGGGACCCAGTCGAAATTGCTGCTTTTATGCCCTGGCTGACCGGCACGGCTTTCTTGCACTCGGTCATGATTCAGGAAAAGCGCGGGATGCTCAAACGCTGGAACATGACCCTTGTCATCTTGACTTACTCCCTGGTCTTGTTTGGCACCTTCCTGACCCGTTCTGGCGTGCTTTCCTCGGTACATGCTTTTGCCCAAAGCCAGATTGGGCCAGCCTTTTTCATCTTCATCGGATTCACGTTCGTTTCCTCGGTTGCCCTGCTCATCTACCGATGGGATTCCCTCAAAGCAGAAGGCCAGATGCAATCCATGTTCTCGCGTGAAGCCTTGTTTCTGCTCAATAACCTGCTCTTTATGGGTATCCTGGTCATTTGTTTCTGGGGCGTCATTTCGCCGCTTATCACGGAACTGACAACTGGTCAAAAAGTAACCGTTGGCCCGCCGTATTATGAACGCGCCGCCGGGCCGTTGTTTGCCCTGCTGGTTTTATTGATGGGCGTTGCTCCACTCTCAGCATGGGGACATACTGCTATCAAAAATATTGCGGCCCAAGACGGCGTGGCAATGGAAAAACGCTACATCAACGCCATTGCCAAACTGATGTGGAAACCCGCCGTCCCAGCCGTTTTGGTGCTGATTGGCCTGCTCGCAGCAGGAATTACCAACATCTACGCCCTGATTGGCCTGACATTCACCGCGTTGACTGCATCCATCACTCTTTATGAATTTTGGCGCGCCGCTCGCGCACGTGGACGCGCCCAGGGAGAGAACCTGCTCGTCGCCTTGTGGCGTTTAGCCGGCCGCAACCGCCGCCGCTATGGAGGTTATGTCATTCACCTGGGAGTCGTCCTGATGGCGCTCGGCATCATAGGCCTTGAAATGTTTCAGAGCGAAACCCAGAAAAGCCTGGCGGTTGGCGAAAGCATCCAATTAGCGGGTTACACGGTTCGCTACGACTCGCTTTCGCAATTCCCGGCCAGCGATGGACGCTGGGTGACGCGGGCGGCGATGAGCGTCTTCAAGGATGGAAAATTTATTACCGAACTATACCCACGCTACGATGTATATTCTGATGGTCAGCCAATGACCATCCCCGGCGTGCGCTCTACCATGGCCGATGACTTCTATGTGCTGCTGATTAACTGGGAAGGCGTGACCTCCCAAATTGCGCCATTCAAGGTTTATCATAACCCCTTGGTCAACTGGCTGTGGCTTGGTTCTTTCGTATTCATCATCGGCACGCTGATTGCTGCCTGGCCCGAAGAGGAGCGCGAACCGCTCCCGGCGCAGGCGCGCAAGTCGAAGGCAGTTTACCAGCCGGGTGATTAACTATGGAGCGCAAGGGCTTGCCCTTGCGCATACGGCAAGCCTTTTTCGGGCGGCTTGCCGTCCGACTCCAAGAGAATTTCTATGAAAAAAGTAGTTGTGATTTTGATATTCTTGCTTGTAATGACCATGTCTTGGGCCGGCTCTGCCTCTGCCCAGGATAACAACCCACCAACGGATGACGATGTCAACGCCATCGCCAAGCAGCTATTCTGCCCGGTCTGCGAAAATACCCCGCTCGATGTTTGCCCAACCGATGCCTGCAAGCAATGGCGCGACCTGATTCGCTTGAAACTCTCTGAAGGCTGGACAGAATCTCAGATTAAACAATATTTTGTTGACCAATATGGCGCGCGAGTGCTTGCCGAGCCGCCCCGCCAGGGCTGGTATTGGCTCATTTACATTGTGCCGGTTGCGATTTTGCTGTTTGGCGTTTACATCCTGGCCCGCGCTTACCGGTCCATGCGCGCGCCTGTCCTAACCGAGGTCGCGCCCCTCGACGCAGCCAAACAGGCCCAGGCGAGTCAGAATGCTGAGTACCTGCGCTGGGTTGAGGCAGAACTCAAAAAACGAAATTAAGCGGAAGTCCAGGAACAAAATCCAGGACATTACAGAGGAGAAGTCACCATGTCTGAAACAGATATCGCGCCACGCCAGGGGGATAGCCCCGCGAAGCCTTTGCGAAGCGGGGTGCCGGTTTGGGCGCAGGCAATTGTATGGGTCGGGCTGATTGCCCTATTGACGATTGTTGCGCTCGGATTGCGCCGCGCCCAACAAGGCACTGTCCAGCCAGGAGATGTTATCCCCGATTTCGCGCTGACGTTGTTCGAAGGCTACGAATATGAAGGTCGCAGCGAGGTTAATTTTTCTGAATTTCGTGGCAAGGTCGTGGTCGTCAATTTTTGGGCATCCTGGTGCAAACCATGTGAGCAGGAAGCTGCCGAATTAGAAGCGGCCTGGCGCGCCTACCGCGACAGCGGCGAAGTGATGTTCCTGGGCATTGATTACGTGGATACCGAGCCCGAAGCGCGCGGCTACCTGACAAAGTTCGACATCACCTACCCAAACGGTCCCGACCTGGGAACACGCATTTCCCAATTTTTCCGCATTAAAGGCGTGCCTGAGACCTACTTCATTGACCGCGAGGGCAAACTGGCTTTCGTGCAGGTTGGCCCTTTTACATCCGAGGCACAAATTCACGCCATCATTACCCCGCTGTTGAATAAATAGAGGATTCATGGAACTTGGCGCACTTTTTCTCACCCTGGTATTGCTCATATTGGTTGGCCTGTTCGTCAGCCGCCCTTTCATGGAGAGCCGTCGCTCGTTTGCGATTTCGGCGGAAGAACATGAAATTTCCTCGCTCATAGCCGAGCGTGACCGATTGATTACCGCCTTGCAGGAACTCGACTTTGACCAAGTTTTGGGAAAAATCCCGCCGGAGGATTATCCAAACATGCGCGCTGCGTTGCTCGGTCAGGCTGCTGATGTGTTGCGCCACATTGACGAACTCCAGCCGCAGAAAATATCTGCCCCCAACGCCGAAAGCCGCATCGAAGCCGCTATCGCCGCCCGCCGCGCCGATGCATCTGCCGCAAAGCCGATTGCCAGCGCATCTACGGACGATGACCTCGAAGACCTGGTTGCTGCGCGCCGCGCCCAGCGCAAAGAAAAATCGGGCGGGTTCTGCCCCAACTGTGGCAAGCCTGTATTGCGCTCCGACCACTTCTGCCCATCTTGTGGCAAGCCGGTTCGATGATTCATCATCCCTAATTCCTGATTCCTTAACCTGCAACCTGGTATAAGCCCCATGCCCTTTCGTCTTATTTTCCTCGTGCTTCTGTCTTCCCTCCTGGCTGGCTGCATTTCGCTAGCCGAGGATGTAACTCCACCGCCTGGTTATGTTGCCCCCACGGCTGCGCCCACCCTGGCGATGAACGTTTTCCCGGCCTCCGCTCCAAACTTGGGCAGCGGTTCTGCCCTCTACGCTGAAAAATGCGCCCCCTGTCATGGCCCAACCGGCCAAGGAGATGGCCCCCAAGTCTCCGCCATGCCGGTCTCGGTTCCCGCCCTGGGTAATGCAGATTTCGCCTTCGACAAACCCCCCGCCCGCTGGTACGCCATCGTCACCCAGGGCAACCTGCAAAACTTCATGCCGGGCTTCGCCAGCCTGAGCGACCAGCAACGCTGGGATGTCGTCGCCTATGCCCTCTCGCTGAGCGCAGCCGCCGAGCAGACGCAGGCAGGCAAGGCACTCTACGAGCTCAATTGCGCCGAATGCCATGGCCCTGATGGGCAAAAACTGCCCAACGCCAACCTTGCCAACCAGGAACGCATGGCGGCCCTCTCAAACCAGGATGTTGCCGTTCTGAGTCAGAAAGGCATCCCGCCTGCCATGCCCGCCGCCAAGTTATCGGATGCGGATGCTGCCAATCTCGCAGTGTACACGCGGACGTTTACATTCGCTGCATCTGGCAGGGTGGCCGCTCCCGCTTCTACCCCGCAGCCTGCTTCTGTAACCCCTGAAAGTGCCCCCGCTGCCGAGGCAACCCCTGCTGAACAGCGCGGAACCATCAGCGGCGCGATTGTCAACGGCTCTGGCGGGCAAGTTCCAGCCGGGCTTAAAGTCACCCTGCACACCTTTGTCCACGACCTCGCCGCCCAGCAGTTCACCGAGGGTCAGGCGCGTCAAGCATCAGTTTCGTCACAGGGCACATACCGGTTTAGCGACTTGCCGCTCTCATCCACCGATGCCTACTACGTCTCCGTGGAGTACGGTGGCGTGACATACGAATCTGCCGCCGCCATCCCCACCCAGGGTGGGCAAGTGGAATACGACCTGCCCATCACCATCTACGAAACCACCACCGATACATCCAGCCTGGCGATTTCCACCGCCCACATCCTGCTAGATTACTCGCAGCCGGGAATTATTCAGGTGGTAGAGTTCTTTGTTTTTGCCAATACAGGTAACCAAACTATTATTGCCGCAGAATCTGGTCAGCCGGTGATTGAAATTCCCCTGCCACAGGGTTACCAGAATTTGCAGTTCGAGAATGGCGTTTTAGGTGAGCGATTTCTCCAAACTGCAAACGGGTTTGGCGATACCCTTCCCATCCCTCCAGCCGGAGTCGGGGGTGACTACTCCATCGTTTTCGCCTTCGATATGCCTTACGAAGCGGATTCTTCCCCGCTGGCGGGGCTTTTTGGCGGTAAAAAATTTGAACTGACACAAAAGTTCAGCATCAACACCAGCGCGCTCAACCTGCTTGTGCCGCAGGGTGTTAAGGCCGAAGGCGCAAACTTTACAGATGGTGGCTCGCAAAGCATGGGCAGCGGCTTTACCTTCCAACTATACCGGGCAGGCAGCCTCGAAGCCGGGCAGACTTTTACTGCCAAAATCTCTGGCTCGCCCACCACCACAACCTCTGCAACTTCTCAAAAGGATGCTTCTCGCCGTAACCTCGTCATTGGGGTTGGCGCCTTTGGCGTTATCCTTATTTTTGCTGGCATCTTCTTCTACTGGCGCGACCGTCGCGCCGATGCCGATGAGGATGATTTGGATGACGACAATGATGAAGAGGATGACGCAATGAGCGAAGATGACATTCTCGACGCCATCATCGCCATAGACGACCAATTCCGCGCCGGGAACCTCTCTGAAGAAGCCTACAAAGAGCGCCGCGCAGAACTCAAAGGAATGTTGCGTAATTTGTAATTCGATATTCGGAGTTCAAACCTCGAACATCGAGTATCCAATCTCGAATATCTAATATCCAGTATCGAGTGAAAATGATTCAAGTGAGAAAACTCATCAAACGCTTCGGGCTGAAAAACGTCCTTCGCGGGCTGGATTTTGATGTCCAGGCAGGGGAATTTGTAGCCCTGTTGGGGCCGAACGGCGCCGGCAAGACTACCTTCCTGCGCATCCTGGCCTCGCTCTCGCGTCCCAGCCTGGGGCAAGTTAACGTGGCCGGGTACAAACTTCCCAGCCAGGCCGCCGCCGTGCGCCGCAGGCTGGGCGTCGTTTCGCACCTGCCGCTCCTCTACGGCGACCTCACCGCCGATGAAAACCTTCAATTCTATGGGCGCATGTACGACCTGGCAAATCTCGAAGCGCGAATCGTCGAAGTGTTGGACATGGTTGGGCTATTGGCCCGCCGCCGCGACCTCGTCCGTACCTTTTCGCGTGGAATGCAGCAACGCCTGGCAATTGGCCGCGCCGTTTTGCACAACCCAGACGTGATGCTTTTCGACGAGCCGTATACCGGTCTCGACCAGGACGCTTCCGAAATGCTCGATGATGTGCTAAAAAACGTAGCCGCTGCCGGGCGGACAGTGGTGATGACCTCCCATGACCTGGCCCGCGCCGAAGGCCTTGCCACTCGTTTCGATGTCCTTTCGCGGGGTGTCATCGCCGCTTCGGTTTCGCGCGCCGAATTGAATAACACCAACTTGCTGACATTCTATAAACAGGCGCTCAATTAGACGATGGACGATAGACCACAGACCACCTCGTCATTCGGCTATTTTCGCGCCGTTCTGGCGGTTGCATGGAAAGACCTGGCCGCAGAATTGCGTTCACGCGAATTGCTCTCGGCCATGCTGGTTTTTTCTGTACTGGTGCTGCTTATTTTCTACTTTGCCCTCGAATTGGACATCAAAGCCCGCATGGACATTACCGCCGGGGCATTATGGGTCACATTCGCCTTTGCCGGAACGCTCGGCCTGAACCGCTCGATGGCAATCGAAAAAGACCGCGGCTGCCTGGATGGATTGCTCCTGGCGCCGGTTGACCGCTCGGCCATTTACTTTGGCAAAGCCATCAGCAACCTTGCCTTCATGCTCATTGTTGAAGCAATTGTCTTGCCGCTCTACAGCGTGATGTACAACGTCAACCTGTTCCATCCCGGCCTGCTTGGCGTCACCCTGCTTGGCTCGGTTGGTTATGCGGCTGTTGGCACGCTGCTCTCGGCCATGTCGGTGCAGACGCGCACTCGCGACGTGCTGTTGCCTATCCTGCTCTTCCCGGTCATCATCCCAGTGCTGGTGGCCGCCGTCAAAGCCTCCAGCGGATTTCTGACCGGCGCAGAGTGGAGTGAGATTTCTGCCTGGGTTAACATCTTGCTTGTCTATGATGTTATTTTTATCGCCGTCGCTTTCATGGTCTTCGATTTTGTCGTGGAAGAGTAACGTACTTCGCAATGCGCAATTCCTAATTCGCAACTCGCAAGGAGTCCTATGCCCCCTCAGCCTCGTCTTTTACAAGCCCTAAACATCCTTTCTGTCATTCTATTGGCTGCCGCCGCCGTCATGGTCTTTGCCTATGCCCCCATTGAGCGGGTGATGGGCGCAGTGCAGAAAGTATTTTACTTTCACGTCGCCACCGCCTGGGTGGGGATGGTTGGCTTTATCGTCGCCGCCGTAGTTGCAGTCATCTACCTCGTCACCAAAGACCTGAAATGGGATGCCATCAATCTGGCTGCTGTCGAAATCAGCCTGCTGTTTTTCTTCATCGCCATTGCGCTTGGCTCCATCTGGGCGCGCCCGGCCTGGGGAACCTGGTGGACATGGGAACCCCGCCTGACGACTGCCGCCATTTTGGAGATGATTTACCTCGCTTACCTGCTTTTGCGCCAGGGTATCGAAGACCCTGAGCGCCGTGCCAGGTTCGGGGCAGTTTACACCATCGTCGGCGGACTCAGCGTCCCGTTGACCTTTATCTCCATCCGTCTGTTCCGCACCATCCACCCCGTCATCATCGGCGGGGGCGGCAGTGAAAAGATGAACATGACCGGTGAAATGGTTGCTACCATGCTGGTCAATATCGCCGTATTCTCGGTCATTTTCATTACTTTGTTCTGGCACCGCATCCGCCTGGGGCAGTTCGCCGAGAAGGTCGAACAACTCAAATTGAAATTGACTCGTTAGGAGAGAGACATGGAACCCACGCCCGATACCGTCAACTACATGGTCGGCGGCCACATTTTCTTTGCCATCGTAATGATTGCCTATGTTGCCAGTCTGGTCATGCGCTGGAATAATCTTAAGCGCGAAGAAATTGCCCTCAACGAACTGGACAAGTAAACCCGCGAAATGTAGAAATTTACATCAGAGTACGTTATACTAGTCTGTATAGCGTACTCTATATTATTTATGTGAGTGATTGCCGTGACGAAATCAAGCATTGGGTGGATTTTTGTTTTCGCCATTGCCCTCAGTTTGGTCGCCGTATTGAGCATAATGACCAGGCCCGGGCCTGTTCAGGCCGCCCCGGCCCTCGCAACGACCCCACCCGGCCCCGACCGATTCGCCTATATTACGGTTGATGTTACTCTGTACGAATGGTGGATGATAGCCTGGAAAGACAACAACATCTACTGTGCGCTCTATGTTGACCATGAAGGGTTGCCAACCAACAGCGAACTTTTCTGGGCCTGCGACGAGCAGGTTTACAACGACTGGAAAGCCTACTCTGCCCCATGCACTGCAGAAAATATCCGCAATTGCCCTGGCTACTACCTGCAAAACATCTCCAGCAAACCCTCGCAAAAAGAAATCACTGTCAAACTGCCTCCACCCCAGGTCTGGGTATCGGTAGAAGATTGCAACCCTGACCCCGATGGCTGGTGCTCTACCCAGCCCAAACTGGTGCTGACGGGCGAAGAACCGCTCCCCAACGAGTCTATCACCAGCGTTCAGGGCTATGCCGGGAGCGACGCCTTCTCATGTCAGGGCGAACGTTGCGAATTCAGCCTCGATAAAACATCTTCAGAAGGAGTCGAGTTACAGTTTTGGGCTTATTCGACTTATGGAGATTCCAGTGATAGTTTTACCGCCCTTGTGCGCGTGCTCACTCAGGGTGGCGGAAGCGATGGACAGCGGTTAGTGAAGCGCTGGTATGTGGATGTGCTGAGTGCCCAATGGATGGGCGCGCGCATCGCCTCGTGCGCCATCAGCTGGGATGCCTTCCCGCCAACTGAGGGCCTGCCCGAATGGTTAACCACGCCCGAAACCTACGAAAATTTGACATCCAGCATCCCCTACGCCTATCTGGCTGGGAATCTCATTTCGCAAGGCGTGGTGGACGCGCACGCCTGCGCCGACGGCGGATTAACTGCCGAGGGAACGGCCTCAGCCTGTGGATTAGAAGCCGCCCGGCCCGCTGTGGAAGAATGGCAAAACCAATTCGATTCGCTGATTTATGACATCGCTATCAAAACTGATATACCTGCGCAGTTACTCAAGAATTTGTTCAGCCGCGAAAGCCAGTTTTGGCCGGGCGTCTTCCGCAATGGGGATGACGTGGGGCTGGGGCAATTGACTGAAAACGGCGCGGACACTATCCTGCTTTGGAATCGTTCTTTCTTCGACGAATTCTGCCCACTCGTTCTGGATAAAAATATCTGCGAAAATAGCGCATATAGCAAGTTAAACGATGACGACAACGCAGATGGCAGGTTGAACGAAGCGCAGAGAAAACTGTTGCGCGGCGCGTTGGTTGCCAGCGTGGATGCCACCTGCGCGAACTGCCCGTTAGGGATAGACCTTTCGCGCGCTAACTTCAGCGTCTCGGTCTTTGGGCGCACCCTGTTGGCAAACTGCGAACAGACTGGCAAAATCGTCCAAAACGTGACTGGCAAATCTGCCGGGAAAACGCTCGATTATGAAACGCTGTGGAAACTGACTCTTGTTAATTACAACGCCGGGCCGGGCTGCCTGAGCGAGGCTTTCGAGCAGGCTTCTCAAGTGGCAAGCGCCGAAACTCCCCTCGGCTGGGACCTGGTGGCGCAAGCCCTCGACCCGGCCTGTCGCGGCGCCATCGGTTATGTCGAAGATATTAGCAGACCGCAGCCTGTTTTGAGTTCGGAAGATTAATCGCTTGATGATTGGTTTTTGCTTGTGAGGGCAGATTGAAAATCTGCCCTATTTTGTTGAAGCACGCCGAGGATAAACTCTGCCGTGCGTTTGCCGGAAGTTCCGTCTGTGTAGGTAATTTCGTCTTCGATAAATTTCCGGCGTTCTGCGGAATCGAGCCTCGGGTTTTGCAGGTAGGCGTCGAGCGCCTCGCGCAGTTGGGTTTCATCGGTAGCCACTTTTCCGGCTTTGGCCTGCCGAAAACGCAGGTGCGTGGGCCAGTTGCCAATCTCTTTGAGCGCCAGCGAGAACTTTCCAGAAATGTTCCAGCCGCCAGGGGTGTCGATAACGGCAGCAATCATCGGAGTATCGTGGACGGCACATTCGACCAGCATGGTCGAGTAAACAGTTACCATCACGTCCGAATAGGCCAGCATGGAAGCCTTTTCGGGCATGTCCTCGCCGCCGTAGTAGCCGAGCGACCCGCCGAGCGGCACCGGCTGGACGACGTGGACGTGCGGATATTGCTTTTCTAGCTCGAAAACGCGCTTGCGCTCATCGGCGAAAATCTGGGGCTTGTCTTGGAAGTGGCTGGGGTGCAGGCGAATCAGCAGTTGGGAGGGTTCGGCCAGCGAATTAGATGATACCAGCCGGGCCAGGGCTTCGATGTTGGGGAAATTGGGCGCGAAGTGGACGAAACTGCTGGCGTAGGAAATCAGTTTGCGGTTGGGGTCGAGGCTGTGGAGTTGGAAATACTCCTCGCGGGGCATTAACCATTCGCGGCGCAGGTAGCCATCGTAGGATGGAATGCCGCCGATGTGGACTTTTTCGGGGTTCCAGTCAGAACCATTGACGAGTTCATCCTTTTGCAATTGTGACCAGCAGGTGGCCCACTCGACCGGCGCGCCGGAAACGTTGTAGCTGGAGGAATTGTCCCAGCCGACGATGACGGTTAGGGTGGGAATCCCTTTTTCGGCGGCTTCACGCAGGAGATAGCGGTCAATGCGCCAGCCGGGGGTCGAAGCGATGACTAATTCAGGCTGGTATTTTTCGAATAAATCGGTATACAGCTGCGGCGTGAAGCGCGTTTGGGCGTTGACCAATGCTTTGCGGGCGAGTCGGCTGGAGCGTAAGACCAGGGTTGCCAGCGCGGACGGAATCCAAATCCCCAAACGGAATTTCCACGAGTTCTCGGCCCAGACTTCCCAGATGTGACTGTCCATGGCTTCGGTGTTGATGCGCCAAGAGCCGCCGACGCGCCGCAGGTAGGCCAGCAACCATTGGATGTGCGGCTGGACGGTGTTGGCGTAGCGGTTGGCTTCTTTGATGCGCAGGCTTTCGAAGGTTAAGCCGGGCTGGTTGTTGCGCTGGGCGAGTTTTTCGGCCAGGGATTCGTCAGTTAAGACGACCACTTCGACGCCCGCGGCCAACAGGGCCGGGACGAGGTCGGATTGCAGGAAGTAGATGACCGCCATGCCATGGTCGGCGGAGATGAA
>CAYLZI010000045.1:0-17057 GCA_964388215.1 uncultured Anaerolinea sp. | reverse complement strand
GCCGGTAGTAGTAGGTTTCGGGTCTGAGAATGCCGCGCGTCATGAAGCCGGGAATTTGCGGGTTGCCGCCTTCCAGTTCGGGGTCGGGGGTGTCGCCTACGCGCCAGGTGGAACCCTGCCCGCGCGTATCCATCACGAAATGGGCGTAACCTGCTGCCGCCCATAGCAGCCAGTCGTTCGCTTTGCCGCGCCCGCCGCCGTAGCCGATGTATTCGACAATTACTGGGAGCGGGGGTTTTGTCTCGCGCGGCAGGAGGAACCAGCCTTTAATGGGCTGGCCGCCGAAGCCGTTGAAGGTCACATCGAAGGCTTCTATCAGTTTCAAGCCATTTTCCACCGGCTCGAAGCGCGCCGCGAGCGGGTGCTGGCGCGCTTCGGCCAGGGTTTTTTGCCAGAATGCGTCGAAATCGGCGGCCTGGGGGCGTTCGGGTTGGTAGGCTTTCAGTTGGTCGAGGGGCAGGTCGAAGAGCATGGGGGAGTCCTTTCACGCATCACGCAGTATCTTTTCAATGACCCACGCCACCCCATCATCATCATTGGACGGCGCTATCCATTGGGCGACATCTTTCAGTTCGGGGACGGCGTTTTGCATGGCGACCGGCAGCCCGGCGTACTGGAGCATTTTCAGGTCGATGCACTGGTCGCCGATGGCGGCAATTTGGTCGGGGTACAGGTCGAGCTGCTCGGCCAGGGCGGCCAGGGCGGTGCCTTTGTTGACGCCTTCGGCAGTCAGGTCAATATATTGGACTCCGGCATAGGTATAGTGCAGGGATGGGCAGCGTTCGCGCGCGATTTTCTCGGCCTGCGACAAGAGTCCCGGCTCGGCGACAATGGTTATTTTTAGAAGTGGGCGGTCGAAGTCGCGTTCCGGCTCGTAGGTGCGCCGGCTGCGGAAGGCTTCCTTGAACGTGAGCGGGTCCATCACCTCGTTCATCGAATCTGGCCCGAACCAGAGCGGCGTGCCTTCGGGCGTTTCGCCAATCAGCCCGGTGGATGGGTGGGCGCGGCAGAAAGCGATGACGTGGGAGGTTTCGTCGTGGGCATGGAAGGGCCAGGAATGCCAGGCCCCCCCTTCCATGCCAGGGCGTACCAACGCCCCGGCGGAGCAAATGTAGGGCAGTTCCAGCCCGAGCGATTCGAGCGCATTCTCCGCGCCGCGCCGCCCGCGCCCGGTGACAATGACCGGCTGGACTCCGGCGGCTTTGGCCTGGTGGACGGCCTCGCGTCCGCGTTCGGTTAACTGGTGTTGGGAGTTATAAAGGGTGCCATCCAGGTCGATTGCAATCAATTTAATCAAAACGTGCCTCGGTCAAATTAGAATCGCCCAATCATACCACTGGTTCATCTCCACACCCCGCTTTTCTGGCTTGCTATAGTAAACACGGATGAGTTTTTCGGTTTTAAACCTATCCCCCCAGCCCCCTTCCCTATAAGGGAAGGGGGCTGGGGGGATAGGTGAAAAGCGCAATTTCCACCCGCGCCAAGCATAACAATCGGGGGCATGATTTTCAGGATGCAGAAAAGGATTTAGCCCATGCCCACTGAAAGCGTGCGCGCCGTTTCGAGGATGTTTTCGCGCCTGGCATAGGCTTCCCGTCCCATTGCCAAATCCATGCCCATTAGCACCCCGCCGACCACAGGCGGGGCATCCAGGTGGATGAATTTTGCCAGCGGCGCGGTTGCTCGCACCGTTTCGCGCAGCGGCGCGATGATGCTTTCACCAGCCTTGTACACGCTCCCGGCCAGGATGACCTCCACTGGCTCGCGCTCCGCTTCAATTTGACGGATGATGGCGCAAGCCAGTTCGCCCAACTCGCGCCCAGCCCACTGGATAATCTCATTCGCGGCGGTATCTCCCTGCTGGGCAGCCTGAAAGACAGGCATTGCCCAACTCGAATTGGGGTGAAACCGCTCCAGCGCCAGGCCATGAATCAGGTCATACAAGTTTTTTGCGCCAGCCTTTTCTATGAATAAAGGCGTAATAGCAGTTGGCGGCGCGCGGCGAATCCATTCGTAGTTGACCGCCACAATCGCCTGCTCCACAATTTCCCAGGCCCCGCCCAACTCGCCAAAGCGCGAACCATGCCCGGTAATGCGTCCCGCCTGTCCATTTTTCCCCCGCCCGCGTGCGTTGTTTGACGACCCGGCAGAGATGCACGCGCCCCAGCCTTCGCTCGTCCCGGCATACAGGCCCAGCGCGCTGTCATTGTCCAGGCGCATCGGCATCGTCAACCCAATTTCAGCCAGCGCGGTCACATGTGGCTCATGTTCATCATCCCAATCGTACCCGGCCAGCCCCATCCCGGCGGCTGAAAGGTCCGACATTGTCAGGCTGGCCTGCGCCAGGGCATTTTGCGTGGCAACGTAGATGGATTGTTTAAAGCCATCCCAGCCCACAACTTCATGGTTGCCAGGGCCGCCCAGCCCATAGCCGAGCGCGTTTCCGCCTTGGTCTGCAACCAGGGCGGCAGTTTTGGTACTGCCGACATCAATTCCGAGAAAATATAGTTTGGATGGCATGATTATCGCTTTCTGTTTGAGGTAAGATAGAATTATACCCTTGTCGAAAGTCAAGTTATAATCGTCTCAAAATAGGTAATTCAACATTCCAACCGTGAAAAGCGGCTTTTCGCCGCAGGAGGTGAAAACCTATGGTTGACCGCAGGACAGAAAGGCGAAGAAAGTTGGCCGCTTTTACCACCGTGCGCGACAAACGCCAGGGAACGCTGCTTGGCTACCTGGGAAACCTGACTTTCGGTGGCATCTTGGTCATTGGAGAAAAACCACTCGAAGCCGGCGTCCACATCACCCTTGAAATGGAATTCCCCGACGAATTGCCCGACGCCCTCACTCGCCGCATGGTTATTGATGCCCGAGTTGCGCGCTGCGTCACGGACCCAGAAAACCCGCGCGAATTCAACATCGGGTTCGAATTCATCAACGTTGAAGCGGAACACGCCCAAATCGTCCAATCCCTATTAGAGCGATATCACTTCCGTCACCAGCCTTAAGGTGGCGGTATGCGCACAAAACATGCCAAACGCGGAGTTTGAATCTTTTGGCATGGGCGCGTTTCAAACCGGGAAACAAAAATTTGTGGGATAATCGCGCAGTTATCCCACTTTTCTTTTGGAGCACTCATGATTCCCGGCCTGGATGGCCTACGCGCCATCGCATTTCTGCTCGTCTTCGCCTGTCACACCGATTACCTCCTGGTCGGTTGGACGGGCGTTTTATTGTTTTTCGTTCTTTTCGGCTTTCTCATTACAGGCATCCTCAACAAAATGAAAGCCAGGTTTACCGGCAAAGATTTCTTCATCAAATTCTATGGCCGCCGGTTCTTAAGGATTTTCCCGCTCTACTACCTGTACCTGTTCCTGATGATAGGCGTGGCTGCCCTGCTGCTTGCAGCCGGATACCGCGCCAACTATATGAACGAATTCTACCGGCAACTGCCCTATGCTGCTGTATACCTTTACAACTTCTTTTACGCCAGCTCCACCTTCAGCCAGCATAAATTTCTAGACCACTTCTGGTCGCTCTCGGTCGAAGAACAGTTCTACATCTTTTGGCCGCTCGTTATTTTTTTAACCCCCGAACGCTGGCAAAAGCGGCTCTTCCTGTCCATCATCGTTCTTACGCCGGTTGTCCGGCTCGCCACCGTTTATGCCCTGCGCTCAGGACTGTTCCCATTTTTCACCAGCGACATTCCTCTCGGCCTCTACCCCTTGCCCTGGACCCACATTGACGCCTTTGCCATGGGCGCCTACCTCTCCCGCCACGAAATCCCCAAGCCGAAATTACAGTTAAGCCTGTTGCTGATTCTCGTCCCCGCAGCAGGGTTTGCCAGCCAGTACATCTCATCTGGAACGCTGACACCCTCCGGCTCGCTGATGGATTTAACCTCGCTCGGCTACACATTCCCCATTGCAAATGCCTTCAAACACATCTGGGGATATTCCCTCCTCAATTATCTCTTCGCCGTATTAATTTTTTGCGTAGCCCGGCAGGGGCTGTTCACGCGCTCACTGGAGTGGAAGCCCCTGGTTTACCTGGGGAAAATCTCTTATGGAATGTATGTCTACCACTTTAGCATGACCTGGTTTGCCGCACGCATCCGCGACCTTGCGCCAATTTCAGAAGACCTGGCCAAACCACTTACCGCGCTCATTGCTTTCGCGCTCACTTTTGCGTTGGCATCAATCAGTTATCGTCTCATCGAAAGCCCCATCCTGAACCTGAAAGACCGCTATTTTGGGCTGAGCAACCCTGACCATACCAGAACCGCCCCATGAAAATCCCCGCCCGCTTCACCGAAAAATCCATTCCCTGGCTGTTTGCTCTGCTCACTGGCCTGGCCTATGGGCTAATGCTCTTCCAAACCGGCTTCTACTGGGACGACTGGCCCTTCGCCTGGGCCGCCCATTTCGCCGGGCCAGAGAGTTTTATCGGCTCCTTTATGCGCGTGCGCCCGTTTCTCGGCCCCATTTTCTGGCTCACCACCACCCTGCTGCCCGAAACACCGTTCGCATGGCAAGCCTTCGCCCTCGCCATGCGATTCCTGCTCACCCTGTCTGCCTGGTGGGCCTTTCGCCAAATCTGGCCTGCCCATCCCTGGCAAACCCTGCTGGCCGCGCTGGCCTTCCTCGTCTACCCTGGCTATAGCCAGCATTGGGTCGCCTTTACCCACATCAATCAAGAATTGATTCCGCTCCTGTTTTACATCCTTTCTTTTGGGATGACCGGGCTGACGCTTCATTCCACTACTGGAAAAATTCGCCGAACCACGCTGGGGCTATTGCTGCTCACCCTGGGCGTATTTCCCACTGAATACTTCCTCAGCCTCGAACCACTGCGCTTCCTTTTCGTCTTATCCATTCTCGAGTCACAGACGAAGCCCGAAGTATCCCAATTTCAGACAAAATTTAGAGATTTTAGAATGCTCTTCGGGCGCGCCTTCAAAACCTGGCTGCCCTACCAGGCAATCTGGGGACTAAACGCGCTCTGGCTGCTCATTTACTACCGTTCCGGCGTCTACGCCAACTACGACGTCGTCGTCAGCGAAATGGCACCCTCCCCCATCGGCATCGCCGCCGACCTGCTCTCTGCCAGCCTGGAGGCCGTTTGGAAAGCCGGATTTTACGCCTGGGCCTTGCTGCCCCTCCTCGCCGCGCAAACCCTCGCCGCCCCCTCCACCTGGCTGTCGCTGGGCGCAGCGGTGCTGTCGTTTGGCCTGCTGTGGCTCTTTTTTCGCCGATTGACCCTGCCCCAACCCTTTTCCGCCTCGCAAAAGTGGGCATGGCACGCCATTTTCATCGGGTTGGCCGGGCTTGCGCTGGGACGGCTCCCTTCCTGGGCCGCCGGGCTGCCCCTCACGCTTCAATCCAGCTTCGACCGTTTCACCGTTTCGATGTTCATCGCTGCCAGCCTGCTCGCAGCCGGGCTGCTCACGCTCATCTTCCGCCGCGAGCGCGCCTGGCTGCTCGCCTCCGCCCTGGTCATAGCCATTGGCATTGGGCAGCAAGTTTACAGCGCCAACATCTTCCGCCGCGACTGGGAACGCCAGCGCAGCATCTACTGGCAATTTGCCTGGAGAATTCCCGCCCTGCCCCCCGGCACAGTGCTGCTAACCGATGAACTGGAAACCGACTACGAAACCGATTACTCTGTAACCGCGCCCCTCAACTGGATGTACGCCCCCAACTTCAGCGGCGCGAACCTACCTTACCTTATCCTGGGCATCAAGGAACGCCCCGCCAGGCTGCCCGCCCTCGCACCAGGCCACGAATTTGAATTTGCCTACCGCCCCGTCTACTTTTACGGCAGCACCAGCCAGGCGATTGTATTTCTCGCCCCCCCCGCCTCCTGCTTGCGAATTTTAGACCCCGCCTTCGACAGTGACGCCACTTTTGGCAAAGACTCTGGCCTGCTAACGCAGCTGCTCCCACTCTCTAACCCATCCCTGATTCAGAAAGATTCCCCCGCGCCATCCCCGCCCGAAGCCATCTTCGGCCCCGAACCGCCGCATACCTGGTGTTACTACTACACCAAAGCCGAACTCGCCCGTCAGCGCGGCGACTGGGTAGAAGCAGCCCGCCTGGGCAACGAAGCCAGCGCCAAAGGCTTCCGCCCCGCCGCGCAGGTCGAGTGGCTGCCCTTTATCGAGGCCTACGCCCAAACCGGGCAGTTGGAGCAGGCCGAATCGCTCTCAAAAACCGCCCTGCAAACACCCACCCTCCGCAAAGGAATCTGCGCTTTGTGGGCTCGCGCAGCGCAAAAACAGCCCCTGCGCGAGGGGCTGCTCATTGAATTAGAATGCCCTTAAGCAGAGCAGCAGGCTGCCATAAACTTACCTCGTCACCTGCACATTGCCCGCGCCCATTTCAATCACAATCATCAGCGCCGGGCCTTCGCCTGCCTGGGTATACAAATCACCACTCTGCGACCAGCCCGAGGGGAATTGCACATTCGACAGGCCGCCGTTCACCTTTACCGTCGCCGCCACCCCCTCCGGGATGACCAGGGTCAGATTGCTCATCCCCGACCGAACCGAAACACTGCCATCACGCTGCAGCTCGCCGCCAAAATCGAGTTTGTAATTGCCCGCGCCGCTTTCAAACACCAGCGAAACAAAATTCGCATTCGCCAGGTTCTTCAGGGTCACATTAGAAGCCCCGGTTTTATACGTCAACAGGCTCATCTTTTCAGGGTTGAGCGTAGAAAAATCAACCTGCACATCCGCTGCGCCGTCGCTTACCAAAAGACTGGTCAGCGCCAGCCCGCCCAGGTCGAACTCGCCCTTATAGGCACCAGCCTTGATTTCGAGGGACATCGGTTGCGTGCCGAGCCGCAGGTCCCACTCGTTTTTCAGTCCGTCGAAATTGGGAATACCGCTTACCTGGTACTGCCCCTGCTTCATGCGCGCATCCTCGCCTTCTACGATAACTTCAGGCTTAAAATCGGGAACGTTGTAAGTGGCCGTGCCGCTCGCCAGGCTGCCTTCCGCGCCGGGCGCAAGGTACAATTCACCCGCCCCGAACTCCAGCGTCAGGCGGGCCGCATCCACATCGGGCGCGGGAATGCTGATTTCATCGGTTACTTCGGGGCCGAGGGGTTGGGCCGTCGGCAGGTTAATGTTAATACCGCACGCGCTCGCCGCCAGGGCCAGCGCTAAAATGGCAAAAAGGATAGGTTTGGACATGTTGGACCTCCAGAAATTGACTCATTTAAGGGGATTTACTATTAACTTTACGCGCCCCCGTTAAAAAAGTTGCGGCAGACCGCTCACCAGCCGCCCGCCGTTATGGTCACAAATACGCACCCCGGGCATTTACCCGCGCCGGTACACCTCAAACCCATCGCCCAAATCCTTCACCCAAATATCATCCGCTTCGCGCCCAATACGAAGACAGATGTAAATATCGCCAATTGCGCCCCCGGCATTGAGCACCATGCCCCAAAAAAACGGCACAACCAGCCAACCCGGCAAAAACGGGACGAACATCAACCCCAGCGCAGTCAAAATCATTAGCGGGGCCAGCCCCACAACCAGGTATTGCCGCTTTGGGAAATACCAGCCCGGCATGGCCGCGTAAGCATAGCCCGGCCCAACCCCAAATTTGGGCGGGTGTTTGGCAAACCACCAGAAAAATGCCCCGTGAACTAACTCATGTAAACTGATGGAAACAACCATTGCCAGCAGGAATTGTCCCAGAAAGGCAAACCCATCGCCAGAAAAGGCCAACGCCAGGCTTCCCTGTGGCCGCAAAATCGAAAACGCCCACCATAAAAACAAGGCAACCAGCCCTACCCAGAACATCCCAACCACTTGCAGAAAAATATTCAGGCGCGTGCTGCGTTTCAGGTTTACTTCCCAGGCCAGCGAGTGGGTTTGGGGCAGGGTTTGGGTAGGGTTCATTGCAATATTCCGCGCGCGCGTTCACTATCCAACCGGATTTGGGAAATGAGTGCTTCTACTGATGGAAATTTCTGCTCGCCGCGCAGTCGTTCGACAAATTCGAGTTTGAGCATTTTGCCGTATAAATCGCCGGAATAACCAAGCAGGTGCGCTTCGACGCGCGGAAGCGCCTCGCCGCCGGTAAAGGTTGGCCGCAAGCCGATGTTGGTTACAGCCGGGTGCTTTTCGCCCTCGGCAAAGGCCCAGGTTGCGTATACGCCGTTGGCCGGCAGGGCTTTTTCAGCAGGGGTTTCGACATTCGCGGTGTGGATGCCGATGGTGCGTCCGCGCCCATCGCCGGGGATGACGGGACCCTGCACGGCATAGCAGCGCCCCAATTTAGCGGCGGCCAGGGCTACAGCCCCGTCTGCTATGGTTTGACGGATTAATGTGGAGGAGATGACACCGTCACTTAAACGGACGGCTTCGACCGCCTGGACATCATAATCCAACTCCCGTCCGATTTCGCTCAATCGCTGGAAGTTCCCCGCGCGGTCCCTGCCGAGGGCAAAATCGTAGCCGATGAGCAATTTTTGCAGCCCGAGGTGGTTTTTAAGCTCGGCCATGAAGTCTTCAGCGCTGCGCTCGGCCAGTTGGCGGGTAAATTGCATGGTGATGACATTGTCTACGCCAAGCGAAAACAGAACTTCGGCGCGTTCTTCGGGGGTGGTCAGGCAGAGAATTTCGCGCCCGGCGAGGACCTTGGCCGGGTGTGGGCTGAAGGTGAGCAAAACGGCAGGCGCGCCGTTGGCGTGGGCGCCTGCCGTTAATTGGCGAATGATTTCCTGGTGGCCGCGATGGATGCCATCGAATACGCCGATGGTCAGCCAGGAACCGGTCAACGAGACAGATTCCAGGGATGTGTAATGGGTCATATTACGAGAAGAATACTTTTTTGGGCTGCCACTCGGAGGTGGTGGAATCGAGTTCCATGAGCGAGACCAGTTCACCGGCCATGCTAACGCCGCGCACCAGGTTGTTGATGCCAGGGCGGTCGGCAGGGTTGGCGGGGATGCGGTGCCCATGTTTGACGGCTTCTACCTGGTCGGGGTCGAGTTCTACGGCGGGCCAGTCACCGAGGGCTTCGGCGGCGGGAATCAGGTATTGGTACCAGTTTCCGGCCCGGAAGGCTTCTTGTAGTTTGCGCAGGGGGATGGCGTCGCGCAGGCTGAAACGTCCGCTTTTGGTGCGGCGCAGACCAACCAGGTAGGCGCCGGTGCCGAGCATTTCGCCCAGGTCGTTGGCGAGTGAGCGGACGTAGGTGCCGGAGGAGCAATGCACGTCCACCACCACTTCGGGGGGGGCCCATTCCAAAACTTCGAGATGGTAAACGTTAATTTTGCGTGGGGGCAGGGCAACCTGTTCGCCGCGCCGGGCCATGTCGTAGGCGCGGCGTCCGCGCACTTTGACGGCGGAATAAGGGGGCGGGGTTTGTTCGATTTCGCCGACAAAGTTTTTGAGCGCGTCTTCGAACTGCTGTTCGGTGACGTTGATGGCAGGCTGCGCCTGGCGGGTGAAGCGGCCATCGGCGTCGAAGGTGTCGGTGGATGCGCCCATGCGGATGATAGACTGGTAGCGTTTATCGGAGGCGGAGACGTATTCGCTCAGGCGCACTGCCGGGCCAACCAGGATGACCAGCACGCCCGAGGCGCGTGGGTCGAGGGTGCCGGTATGCCCGGCGCGGCGAATGCCTGTGCCAAAGCGGACGGCGTTTACAATGTCATGCGAGGTCATGCCAATCGGTTTGTCTACGACCAGTACGCCAGAAATTGCGTTTTTAATATCTTGATGGTCCATTTGAGCCTCCTTAGCCCCCTATAATTTGAGCATCTCACGCGTGGCAACAAGCACGCGCGGTTGGATTTCTTCGAGCTTTCCGGGAATGTCGGCCCCGGCGGCGGCCTGGTGCCCGCCTCCGCCAAATGATTTGGCGACTTTTGATACGTCTAGCCCTGGCTGGAGGGCGCGCCATGAGATTTTGACGCTATCGCGCTGTTCAACGAAAATCATTCCGACGGCGTGGTCTTCGATTGCTGAGATGATGTTAATCAGGTCGGCGTCGTCATTGCCTCCGTAACCGGCTTGTTTGCGGTCGGTCAGGCGTAGGGTTCCGTATACAATTTCGTCGAGGGTGGTCAGGCTGGAAAGGCCCGCGCCCCAGTATTTGGCGGCGGCGTAAGAGCGGCGCACCAGCGAGCGATTGTAGAGTTCGGGCATGTCGATTCCGGTTTCCATTAGCAGGGCCATTTGTCGCAAGGCTGCCGGGCTGGTGTTGGAGGTGCGGAAACCGAGCGTGTCGGTGACGATGCCGGTGGCCAGGTTGGCGGCTACATCGCGGCTGATTTCCAATCCCCAACGGGGCAGGTGGTCGGTCAGGACGGCAGCGGTGGCGACGGCTTCTGGCTCGATGAGGTTCAAGTCGCCAAAGCGTTCGTTGGTGATGTGATGGTCAATGTTGATGTGGGGCTTGCGGGCGGTTTCGAACTGCTTGCCGATGCGCCGGAAATCGGCGCAATCAACGGTGACGAACAGGTCGGAACCGTTTTCTGGCGTTTTTTTCACCTGGTCACTGCCCGGCAGGTGACGGAAGGAAGCCGGGAGACCATCGTTTAGGACCATTTGGACGGTTTTTCCCGTCGCCTGGAGCGCCAATCCCAGCCCCATCATAGACCCAATCGCATCTCCGTCTGGGCGAACATGCGAGACGATGAGGGTGTTTTGGGCAGAGTCGAAACAGGCTTTGATGGCGGCATCTATGTCAACAGTCATTCATCCCCTCTATTCTTTACGTTCTTCGCGCAATTGCTTGAACAATTTTTCGATATGGTCGGCATTTTCGGGGGTTGGGTCCCAGTGAAAGCGCAGGCGTGGGAAGGCGCGTAGTTCTACGCGCGCAGATAGGGCGCGGCGCAAGAACCCGCTGGCAGATTCTAGCCCCGCCAGCACCTCGGCGGAACGGCTTTTGCCTTCTACAGCAGAAACATAAATATCGGCAAAGGCCAGTTCGCGGTCGACGCGCGTGTCGGTTACGAAAATCTGGCGCAGGCGCGGGTCGTTCATCTCACGAAGGAGCAGGTCAGACATCTCTTCGCGGATGCGGTCGGCAATTTTTTGTAAGCGTACACCGGAGGGCATAAGAGTTTTCGATTTCGGATTTTAGATTTACGATTTTGGATGAGGTTGGAGCCCAGTGGCGAGGGCGGCTAGACTCCAACCTTAAATCTGGTTGTCTATTTGGGCATTGTAATAATCGTACACGGTTTGTCTGATTTCGTCAATCAGCCATTTTTCTCAAGGATGTAACATTCGATGATGTCACCTACGTTAATGTCATGGAAATTTCTCAGGCCAATCCCGCACTCCAAGCCGTTGCGCACTTCGCGCACGTCATCTTTTTCGTGCTTAAGCGAGGAAACTTCGCCTTCGAAAACAATATCGCCGCTGCGCATCAGGCGGATTTTTCCATTGCGGCGCATTTCGCCGTCTACTACCCGGCAACCTGCGATTTTGCCCACCTTCGAGATGGGGAAAACCGCCAGGACATGCGCCTTGCCAATATGCTTCTCAACAAACTCTGGCTGGAGCATCCCTTTGAGGGCTTTTTCGATGTCCTCGGTCAGGCGGTAGATGATGTCGTACAGGCGAATGGAAACGCCTTCGGCCTCGGCCAGGCGGCGGGCGGCCACTTCAGCCTGGACGCTAAACCCAATCAGGATGGCTTTTGAGGCGGCGGCCAGCATCACGTCGTTCTCGCCGATATTGCCGGTTTCTGCGTACAAGATTTTAATGGCAATTTCGGTGCTGGTTTTGCCCAGTTCATTGATTTCTTTGACGATTGGCTCCAGCGACCCTTGCACATCGGCTTTCACAATCAGGCGCAATTCTTTCAATTCACCGGCCTTGAAACGTGCAAAAAGGTCTTCCAGTGACATCTTGGCGGCGGCATCCTGATTCTTGAGGGCTTCCTGGCGTTTCAGGACAATTTCACGCGCCACGCGCTCATTTTCGACGACTTCAAACACTTCGCCTGCGGCAGGCACGCCGCTCAAACCCAGCACCGAAACCGGGATGGACGGCCCAGCCTTCTGTATCGGCTTGCCGCGATAGTCATACATGGCTTTCAAACGGCCCTGCGATAGGCCCGCCACAACAACATTCCCGTTTTTCAAGGTTCCGTTTTGTACCAGCAGGCTTGCCATAACGCCTTTGGTTTTATCCACGTTTGCTTCGATGACGGTCCCACTTACCTTCCCGCCCGGGTTGGCGCGGATGTCGGAACTGTCGGCGACCAACAGGATGGAGGCCAGCAAGTCATCAATCCCCATCTTTTGTTTGGCCGAAACCGGCACAACAATCGTATTGCCGCCCCATTCGTCGGGGACGAGTTCTAGTTCGGCCAGTTGGTTCTTTACCCGGTCCGGGTTGGCATTGGCTTTATCAATTTTATTGAGCGCCACAATCATCGGTACGCGGGCAGCTTTGGCATGAGCAATTGCCTCGCGCGTTTGGGGCATCACGCCATCGTCGGCGGCCACCACCAGGACGACGATATCCGCCCCCTGGGCGCCGCGCGCGCGCATGGCTGTAAAAGCAGCATGGCCGGGCGTATCGAGAAACGTAATCAGGCGGCCTTCTTTTTCAACCTGATACGCGCCAATGTGCTGGGTAATGCCGCCCGCTTCCCCTCCAGCGACATTCGTCTGCCGAATGGCGTCTAGCAGGGATGTTTTACCATGGTCAACATGCCCCAGGATGGTGACAACCGGGGGCCGCGCCGCTAGGTCAGAGTCTTTTTCGTTGGCAATTTTCTGCCGCCAAAGCGGCACTTCCCCAACATCTTTCTTGTCTTGGAGTTCCTGCTGTTCAGGAAGCGCGTCGTAGCCAAATTCAGCCGCGACTATGGCGGCGGTGTCAAAATCAATGGTCTGGTTGATGGAGGCCATCACGCCGTTGACCATCAGTTTTTTTATGGCATCAATTGGGCTGATGCCCATCTTCTGCGCCAAATCACGGACACCAATTGCTGCTGGGATTTCGATTTGTTTCGCGCTCATGAGAACACCTCCTGCAATGAAACTTGCCATCCACACGGGATGAGAGCCTGGGGTGTGCATCATGCGCAAAATCACATGGCGCTGTTCTCAGGCGTCGTTCCCGCAAGGGACTCGGCGGAGTCGTCCGGCAGGCTGGCCAAATAGTTTTCCAGCCTCTGCCGGTCTTCGGCTGTCAAGGATACGCGCAGCGCATTTGCCAGCGCGCCCTTCAGCCCGCGTTCCCAACAAGACTTGTGGTCGTGCAAGTAAGCCCCCCGGCCATTCATCTTGCCTGATGGGTCTACGAAGACCCCGTCGGGCCGCCGCGCAACGCGGGTCAGCGTGCGTTTAGACAGCACAATGCGGCATCCGACACAAGTTCGTTGGGGAATATGTTTGACAGGTTTAACGGGTTTTTTCTTCACGTCAACACCGGATTGACGACGGTACCTTCCTTACCAATGGTGAAAATGATTACCAATCTTCGAACACGCCGTCGCTGCGTTTGTGCTTTTTGCGCCCAACGACTTCGCCGCGATCTTCATCAAACTGGTACTCAACGGATTTCTTGCCCTTCTTACCCTTTTTGTCCTTTTTGTCAGCTTCATCTTCAGCGGCAGGGGTAAAAGATTCGGGGCGCAGTTTAAAAAGTTCCGCAAAGGATGCTTCGACGCCGGCTTCTTCCTCGGCAGCGGCAACTGGCGCAGAGACTTCGACCTGCGGCTCGGCTTCCACAACTGCCTCAGGCGCAGATTCTGCGACAGGCTCCTCCACCGCTGGGGCAGGCAACTCGGCCACCGTCTCGGCGGCTGCTTCAGCCAGAACAGTTTCCTCGGGTGGGAAGGCGGCTTCAGCCACAGCAGTTTTAATCGCCTGCATGGCTTTGGGGCCGATTCCAGATAGTCCCAAGACTCGGTCGGGAGACAGCTTCATCGCCAGCAACAGGTCGCCAGCGGTGCGGTAATCGGCTTCGGTCAGAATGTTGTAAACGTGTTCGGGCAGGCCCAAAACGTCCAAGGGTTGCTCGAAGGCCAAATCGGGGATTTCGGCGCGGGCTTCGGCCAGTTTCTCGGCAGATTCTTGTTCGACAGCGCGTTGATGTTCGATGGCGCGGCGTTCTACGCGGTCTACAAACTGTGACATCGCCTGATACTCTTCGGGGGTCAGCGGGCGGCCTTCGGCTTTCTTTGCCAGAATTTCGCCGATGTATGGCAGGTTGCCCTTTTCGGCCTCTGCTGTTATTTCCAGCGCTGGCTCAGTTCGCAGGCGGCTTAGCGAGTCAGATGCGGCTTCGCTCACGCTCTTGATGTCAATGCGCCAGCCGGTCAGTTTGGCGGCCAGGCGGGCGTTTTGACCGTCGCGGCCAATCGCCAGCGAGAGTTGGTCTTCCATTACCACAACAGTGGCGGTCTTTTCACCGTCTGATAGGTATACGCCGCTAACACGCGCCGGGCTGATGGCTTTGGAGATATACACCACCGGGTCGGCATTCCATTCGATGATGTCAATTTTTTCGTCGTGCAATTCTTTAACAATCGCCTGGATGCGCACGCCTTTAACGCCCACGCATGCGCCTACCGGGTCAACCCCTGCCTGGGTGGCTGAAACCGCCACTTTGGCGCGCTGACCGGGTTCGCGCGCAATGGCGCGGATTTCGACAATGCCATGATAGATTTCAGGGACTTCGTTTTCGAGCAGGCGGCGCAAGAAGTTACGGTGCGCGCGCGAAAGGATGATTTGCGGGCCGCGCGAGCCGTCCTTGATTTCCATGATGATGGAACGCACCCGGTCATGTACGCGGAATCGCTCGCCGGGGATTTTCTGGTTGGCGGGCATTACGCCTTCAGCCTTCATGTCCAGCCCGATGGTGGTACTTTGCGCGTTGGTGGCCTGTACCACGCCGCTCACGATTTCACCCAACTGGCGTTCGAAATACTGCATTTGCGCGCCGCGCTCTGCCTCGCGGATGCGCTGTTGGATGACCTGGCGGGCGGTTTGGGCGGCGACGCGGCCAAAATCACGCGGCGTGGTCTCTACAATCACCATATCACCCACCTGGCAGATTGGGTTGACCTTACGAGCCTGTTCAAGAGACACTTCCGTGCGTTCGTCTAGCACGCTCTCTACCACTTCTTTTTCGGCGTAAACCACTACCTTGCCGGTGTCGGGGTCTACTTTCGCATCCACATGCTGGGCGCTGGAGGCGTTGACCGCGCGGCGGTAGGCCGAAACCATCGCTGATTCCAGCGCGCCCAAAATGACTTCTTTGGGAAGCTGTTTCTCTTCCAGCACTTCGTTGAAAGCCAGGCTAAACTCGTTTTTCATGCTTGCGCGAACTCCCACGTGAAAAAACTTGGATAATTTTACCTATTTCAAGCAAAAAAGTGGGGGGCGCCCACTTTTCGGTGCTTGCGGTATTGGTAGAACGAGCTAGATTCTAGCACAAAGCCCCAAAACGTGCAAGATTGAATGAATTTGGATACAATCGGTTGCATGACTAACCTGACCGGCTCCGAAAAATCCCGTTATGTTCAAGACCTGTTTACCCGTATCGCCTATCGCTATGATTTGATGAACAGGCTGATGACGGGCGGACAAGACATCCGCTGGCGGAGAGAAGTTATCCGCCGCGCCGGACTCCACCCTGAGGCATCGCTATTAGACCTGGGCGCTGGAACAGGCGACCTGGCCCGCGAAGCCATCTCTCAGCAGCCAACCGCCCGCGTGACTGCCGCCGATTTTACCCTGGAGATGATGCGCGCCGGGAAACAAGATGCTGATGCCTTCGCCTGGTCTGCCGCCGACGCATTGCGCTTGCCCTTTGGAAGCGAACAATTTGACGCGGTTGTCTCTGGCTTCCTGATGCGCAACGTGGCAGATCATACGTCTGCCCTGTTTGAGCAATACAGGGTGTTGAAGCCCAAAGGGCGCATTGTTATTCTCGATACGACACGCCCCAGGAAGACTTTGCTTTCGCCTTTCATCTGGCTGCACCTGCATGTGGTCATCCCTATGCTCGGAATGTTGCTCTCTGGTCAGCGTGATGCTTATACCTACCTGCCCGATTCGACCGAAGCCTTCCTGACCGCCGAAGAACTGGTCGCGCGCATGGCCGCTGCCGGCTTCATGCGCATTGGCTATAAGCGCATTATGTTTGGGACAATTGCGATACACTGGGGAGAGAAGTAAGCAAAAAACAGCCGTCCTTTTAGTATCTTATCAGTGAAATTCTTGCACAAAAAGCAAAAATTTTCAAACACAACCCCGCCCAGTTCGCGGGGTAAGCGGACACGAAGTACACAAAGTTTTTAAAGGGTTTTCCTTTGTGACCTTTGTGTTTCAGCCTTTTTGGTTCCGGCTTGTCCGGGTTATGGGACTAAAAAGACAGCCGTTGCAAGCGGCTGTCTTTTCATCTTTACTACTGGCAACATCTTACTCGTATCGAACTGACGCGGCGGGCGCAATCCGGGTGTAGCGGTAGCGCTCAAGGCGGCGGGCGGCGCGCATGGCGTCAATTTTGCGCTGGACGTGCGGCGCAAAGTACCCTGCATAGCGTTTTTGAAGTTCGGGCAACTGCCAGTCGAGGCCGGTGACGTAATGACGACAATCGGGCGCGCCGCAGTCACAGGGGAACTCGTCATACGGGCGGGTGTCGCTCATGGCGTAGTCGAAGCAAATTTCTTCGCCGGGTTGAATGTCTCGCATGGCTACGAGCGCTATCTGTCCCGAAAGCCCGGCATTTGGTGTGCAGCAGTGATTGACATAGTCTCCATCCCCAATTGGACGCGGTACCAGGAAGTGATTGTCTTCGACCTGGATGCACAGGCTGCGTTCCCGTTCAGGGAGGTGGATGAAGGCGTCCCATTCGTAAACGACGCCCCCGAAAACGGCAAGGAGTTCACCTTTTTGAAGGGTTTCCTGGGCGAAAATGCCGTTCCCATTGCCATTGGCTTTCGGGCGGGCCTGAATCTTAGGCGACAGATACGAGCTCGGCTGATCGTACATTCATAAAACATCCTTTCGACGAGTTAAAATTTATCAGCGTCCCCCGGTTTGGAAAAAGCCGG
>CAYLZI010000044.1:7570-17526 GCA_964388215.1 uncultured Anaerolinea sp. | reverse complement strand
TCTGTGTAGTTTTTCGTATGTCAGCATATCTCAATTATGCACGAGGTTTAAAGAACAAATGTTTAATCTGGCATTGTCAAAGTAGATAAACTTTTTCAAATTTCCCTAACCGTTTTTATCTTGCAAATTTCCTATCTGCCATACCCTGCGTATGGCGCTGCGCAAGGCAGAAGATGATGAAACGCCCCAAAAAACCAAAGCCTGAGGGAAGCGTCACCCAAGATTTTGTGAAACCCGCTCAAGCCGCTGGCGCGCCTCGGCTGCAACCTGTTCCAATTCAGGCGCGTCAATAAACGCGAATATGGAGAGCGGGTCAACAATGCTCACAACTGTCTCATCGTCTTCCTCGTACACAATCACATTGCAGGGCAGCAACAGGCCAACCTCAGGACGGGCGCTCAGGGCGCGGCGCGCCAGGGGTGGGTTGCAGGCCCCCAAAATGGCATAGCGTCGAAAGTCAACATCCAGCTTCTTTTTCATTGTTTCTTTAACATCAATGCTGGTCAATACGCCAAAGCCCTCTGCTTTTAACGCATCGGTTACTCTTTCGAGGGCGGCTTCATACCCCAACTTCAGCCTTGTTTGAAACCCTAATTCTGTCATTTTTCACCTGCCTGGCCTGGGTAGAGTCGGATAAGAGTCAAAAAAATCGCTTCTCGCCAATCTTTTGAGATGTTTGGGCGCTCCCGTTTTTGGCGGGGTGGTGGGCCGCCCCTGATGGTTTTTGCCGTTAAAAACGATAGAACCGATTTTTTTGGAAAAGCGTGGGTTGGTAAAGCGTGAGCGGCGCACGGCCGCAAAGGTTAACCTGCTCAGCTAAACCCGCCGCGCGGGCTGCAACTGCCTCCAGAAGAATAAGGGCCAGATTCATTGGCGCCGAACGACGCCACCGCCGAGAGTTTCTTGCGGGTCTGCGTCCCCTGGCAGTTGGGGCAGGCGGGCAGTTTGTCGGCTTCCGAAAAGCGGAGCAGTTTCTCGAACTCCGCGCCGCACTCGGTACAGCGATATTCGTACATGGGCATAGGCAGGACTCCTCAGCAGGAACAGGATTTTTTCATGCTTTAGATGTTCCATCCCCAAAAAAGTTGCAACATAACATTTGCCACTTTTCTTGCATCCCTGCTTGGAATACACTGAGAAAAAATCACTTCAAAGTATGGAGAGATACCATGTCTCATGCGACCTTGAAATCCGGCTACACCGAACTGGTCGAGCGATTGAACCGCTTCCCACAGGGCGCGCCGCCCTCAGATACGCTCTACAAAATCCTGAGCATCCTGTTGAGCGAAAGCGAAGCCGGGCTGGTGGCGCTGCTGCCCATCAAGCCATTTACCGCTGAAAAAGCCAGCCGCGCCTGGAAGATGCCCCTGCCCGAAGCGCAAAAAGTGCTCGACGAACTCGCCAGCCGCGCCATCTTGGTGGATGTTGAGTGGGAGGGAAAAACCACTTATACCCTACCGCCGCCTATGGCCGGTTTCTTCGAATTCTCGATGATGCGCCTGCGCGGCGACATCGACCAAAAAGTGCTGGGCGAGTTATTTTACCAATACCTGAACGTCGATGAAGAGTTCATCCGCAGCCTGTTCGCGCGCGGCGAGACCCAGCTGGGGCGGGTTTTCGTCCACGAACCGGTTTTATCGAATGAAAACGCCCTGCATGTGCTGGATTATGAGCGCGCCAGCGAGGTCATCCGCGCCGCCACGCATCGCGGAATCGGAGTCTGCTACTGCCGTCACAAGATGATGCACGTTGGCCGCAATTGCGACGCGCCGATGGACATTTGCATGACCTTCAACAGCACGGCCCAATCCCTGACCCGGCATGGCTACGCCCATCTGGTAGATACCAGCGAGGGCTTGGATTTGCTCCAGCAAGCCTACGAGCGCAACCTGGTGCAATTCGGCGAAAACGTGCGCGAGAGCGTCAACTTCATCTGCAACTGTTGCGGCTGCTGCTGCGAGGCGATGATTGCCGCCCGCAAATTTGGGATGCTCCACCCGGTGCATACCAGCAACTTCCTGCCAGTGGTCGATGAAAGCCAGTGCAACGGCTGCGGGAAATGCGTCAGCGCCTGCCCGGTCGAGGCCATGACCCTGGTCAACGCCAACGACCCGCATCACCCCAACCTGAAAAAAGCCAAATTAGATGAGGACATCTGCCTCGGCTGCGGCGTGTGCGCGCGGGCCTGCGCTCGCGGCGGGCTGTCTCTGCATTCGCGCCCCGAGCGGGTCATCACCCCGCTCAACTCCGTCCACCGCACGGTGATGATGGCCATCGAGCGCGGCGACTTGCAAAACCTGATTTTCGACAATCGCGTGCTGTGGAATCACCGCGCCCTGGCCGCCGTCTTGGGCGTCATCTTGAAACTGCCTCCGCTCAAACAGGTCATGGCAACCCGGCAGGTCAAGTCACGATATATGGAATACCTGGTGACGCATATCAAGATTTGAACCTTTCTTCGACGAACAGGGGCTCCCCCGTTTCTGGTGGAATGGCGAGGTAGGGGCGATCCATCAGGGCATAGCGTGATGCATTTTCGCAGAGAATCCTGGCATAAAATGATGATTTTTCACGCTGGGCGGGTCGCCCCTGTGGTTTTCCCATTAAAAACGGTAGAACCCAAATAGGAAACCTTGAAAACCGGGCAGCGTTGCCAGATTTGCGTTACAATCAAGTTAACGACATTTCCCGCTTATTTTTTACGGAGGTTACATGAAAGGCCACGATAAAATCATCGCCGCGTTGAATGACTACCTGGCGGACGAGTTGACCGCCATCAACCAGTATATTGTCCACTCCGAAATGTGCGCCGACTGGGGCTATGGCAAATTGCATGACGCCATCGAGAAGCGCGCCATCGACGAGATGAAGCACGCCGAGAAACTGATTGGCCGCATCCTGTTCCTGGAAGGCACGCCTATCGTCAGCGAACTCAAGAAAATGTGCATCGGCGCGAAGGTGGATATCCAACTCAAGAACGACCACGAATCAGAAACCGAAGCCGTCAAAGCCTATAACGACGGCATCCGGCTCTGCGCCGAGCTGGGCGACAACGGCACCCGCGAACTGCTCGAAGATAACCTCGAAGACGAGGAAGCCCACATCGACTGGCTCGAAACCCAACTCGACCAGATTGAACAGATGGGTTTGCCCAACTACCTGCTCAGCCAGACGGAATAAACGATAAACCCCTCCGCGTATGCGGAGGGGTTTATCGTTTGCGTTATCTTCGGCGGCGGGAACGATTGCGATTGGGTTGGGCTCGTTTTTCCAAAGGCGGCGCGCCATCTGGCAGGGGCGCGGGAGCGTGCAGGCTTTGCTGATAATACTCATCGAGCAGCATGGTCATGATTGCCGCCTGGTCCTCGTTTTCGGCCAGGCTGTGCGCCAGGGCCGTAAAGCGGCGTGAACGCTCGGTCTGGAGCCGGTCACGGGCGCGCAATTTTGCCTCCAGCAGGGCGGTCAATCGCTCGGTGACGACGGCTGCCACATCCTCATCGCTGGGAATCGTCCTCTCCTCGAGCGGGATGCTGTACTGTTTGGCGATTTTTTCCAGCGCGTAGCGTTCCCCCCGGTTGACCAGCGAAATTGCCACCCCGCTCGCGCCAGCCCGCCCGGTGCGCCCGGCGCGGTGGATGTAGTTCTCTACTTCTTCAGGCGGCTCGTACTGGATGACGTATCCCAGGCTGGGAATATCCAACCCGCGCGCGGCCACATCGGTAGCCACAAGGAAACGCAGCGTGCCTTTGCGCACCCGTTCCAACACCCGCTCACGCTCCGATTGCGACAAATCCGCGCTCAGTTTGTCGGCGTCGTAGCCAAAACGCTGCAAGACAACAGCAACGTAATGCACCTGGGCTTTGGTGTTGCAGAAAATAATCGCCGAAGCCGGGTTTTCGACTTCAATCAGCCGCACCAGGCTGCGGTCTTTGTCCATGCCTTCAACCACATAAAAGATATGTTCGGTCTCGGTGACGTGGACATGGTCGGTGCTTAAACTCAGGAATTCCGGCTCGTGGATAAATTCGCGCGCGCTGCGCAGCACCGCCTCAGGGAAAGTGGCCGAAAACATGCAGGTATGGATGTTCCGCCTGGGCAGGTAGCGCTGGACTTCGCGCATATCGGGATAAAAACCCATCGAGAGCATTCGGTCGGCTTCGTCGAAAACCAGCATTTTGAGATGTTCTAGCGAAAGCGTGCGCCGCAGCAGGTGGTCCAACACGCGCCCCGGCGTGCCGACGACGATATGCGCGCCCTCTTTGATGGCGCTGGTCTGTGGGCCATAGCCGACTCCGCCGTAGACTGCCACTGAACGCAGACCGGAGTCGCCGAATAGTTTTTCAGCCTCCTGCCAGACCTGTTTGGCGAGTTCGCGGGTCGGGACGAGAATCAGCGCCTGGCAGTGCGGGCGTTTTGGGTCAAGCCGCTCTAGCAGGGGCAGCAGGAAGACGCCGGTTTTGCCGCTGCCGGTGCGGGCCTGGATGAGCATGTTGCGCCCGGCCAGCAGGTAGGGCAACCCGCGCGCCTGGACGGGGACGAGAGAAGCCCACCCGGCGCGGGCGGCGGCTTCGCGCAGGCGGGCGGGCAGTTTTTCGAGTGTGGTTTCGCGCGGGGCGGTGCGCGGTTCAGTCAAGGGAGAAGGGATTGGGTTCACGGGGTCTCGTTTCTAATTATATAGTGCGAGTATATCATCAACGCCTTCGCTAATTTTTAGATTTGCATTTCGTGGCGCAGGATAACATTATTTTGCCCAAATCTGTTATCCTTGACCCATGAGCAAAATCTTCACCCGCCCCCACCGCGTCCGATTCTCAGAACTCGATGCCACCGACTGCTTCAGCCCCGCCAGCCACCTGCGCGTCCTCGTCGAAACCGCCTACGGTTGGGGCGAAGCCCTCGGCCTGGGCGCCAGCGACAGCCAGCAAATGGGCATCTTCTGGCTCATCCGCGAGACCGAGTTGCAAATCATCCAACCCCTGCGCCACAACGACCACTTCAACTTCACAATCTGGATGGTCAACTGGCAGCGCGTGCGCGGCACGCGTTGTTTCGAACTCACCAAAAGCGATGGCGAAGTCGCCGCCCGCGGCAGCCAGCACATCGTCTGCATGGATTCCCTCAGCCTGCGTCCCACCAACCCGCCCGAAGCCATCATCGAAAACTTCCGCATCGAAACCCCGCGCATCTTTCCTTTCGAGCGATTCCCAAAAATCGAACCCCACCCGGCCCCCTTCACCTTCCAGCGCCAGGTGGAATGGGGAGATTTAGACGCGCTTGAACATGTGAATAACGCGGCATACGTCACCCTGGCTGAAGAAGCCGCCGCGCGGCACCACGCCCACTGTGGCTGGCCTCCCGCTGCACTGGCCGAATCCAACCTGAAAGTCGCAACCCGCCGCATCCACATCCAATACCTGTCCCCCGCGCTGTGGGGCGAACCCCTCAACATCTCCACCCACCCAATCAGCCTCCACCAAACCGGCGGAACGCGCATCGTCAGCATGACTCGCCCCGATACAACCCCCGTTTGTGAATGCCTGCTCGGCTGGGAACTCTGTGACCGCGCCACCGGCCAGCCGCGCCCACTGCCAGCCGAACTGCGCTAAAAGGAACCCATGCCCCCCACCCCCCACATTGCCATCATCGGCGGCGGCCCGGCAGGTTTAATGGCCGCCGAAACCATCAGCCAGGCCGGGCTGCCAGTTCATCTTTACGAAGCCCTGCCTTCGCTTGGGCGTAAATTCCTGCGCGCCGGGGTGGGCGGGCTAAACCTGACCCACTCTGAGCCGCTCGAGCAGTTCATCTCCCGTTACAGCCAAGCCGAGCGGCTGGAGCCAATCCTCCGCGCCTTCGGCCCATGCGAGATGATTCAGTGGGCCAACAGCCTCGGCTTTGAAACCTTCACCGGCTCATCGGGGCGCGTTTTCCCGGTTGGGATGAAAGCCTCGCCTCTCTTGCGCGCCTGGCTGCAACGTTTGACATATGCCGGGGTGGTCTTTCACCCCAACCACAAATGGGTTGGGTTTACTGACTCGAATCTCCAACATCGGGAGATGCCGGAAGCCATCGTATTCGATACCCCAAACGGCCTGCGAACAATCCAGGCCGAGGCCGTATTGCTGGCCCTGGGCGGCGGCAGTTGGCCCAAACTGGGCGCCACCGGCGGCTGGATTCCGATTCTCGAAGCGCGTGGCGTGCCGGTTGCCCCGCTTCGGCCCGCCAACTGCGGCTTCAACGCGGCCTGGAGTCCATTTTTCCGCGAGAAGTTTGACGGCGCGCCGCTCAAAGCGGTGACAATCTCCTTTGGCGGAACCACGAAACAGGGTGAGTTTATCGTCACCAGGGAGGGCGTTGAAGGCAGTCTCATCTACTCGTTTTCTGCCCCCATCCGAGAAGAAATCCAAAAAAATGGTCAGGCGGTCATCTTCCTCGACCTGGCTCCCGATTGGACAGCCGAAAAACTGGTCAACCGTCTAAAAAACCCACGCGGCTCACGTTCCATGGGCAGTCATCTTGAAAAAGCGGTTGGGTTCAAAGGCGTTAAAACTGCTCTACTGTGGGAATTCCTGCCGCGAGAAACTTTTAACGACCCTGAATCGCTGGCAATGGCAATGAAATCGCTCCCGCTCCCGCTCCTGAGTCCGCGCCCTCTGGCTGAGGCCATCAGCAGCGCGGGCGGAATCCGTTTCGAGTCGCTCGATGAACGTCTGATGCTCAAAGCCCTGCCAGGCGTCTTTTGCGCCGGAGAGATGCTCGACTGGGAAGCCCCCACCGGCGGCTACCTGCTCACCGGCTGCATGTCCACTGCCCGGTGGGCGGCGCAGGCCATGCGCAAACCTTACAATTTTGACCCAACCGGTTGACTTCGACTTCAAAATCGTTACAATAATCCATAATGGGTTATGCGCAAAATACGAGACGATATGAAGTCGCAGCCTAAAAAGACAGCCAAATCAGCGACTGCCAGGAAAATAGACCCTGCAATTGCCACAGCCTTAATTTCAGGCGTGGTGACGATACTTGCGGGCATCCTGGCCAGCCCTGTTATCATCGCATGGATTAACAAAACGCCAATTCCGCCTGCTCTCTTGACGGCAACCCTTCCTTACCTATCTGAAACTCCAACGGAACCACCAACCCCTACCAGCCTGCCGACTGCGACAAAAATCGGCGGGCCATGCCCGTTTGAAGACATGGTTCTGATTCCAGAAGGAATTTTCTGGATGGGAGCATCGGAGGAAGATGAAGCGGCGGAGCCAGATGAAAAGCCAGGCCGCGAAATCTATCTTTCGGCTTTCTGCATAGAAAAATACGAAGTCAGCAACCGCAAGTATGCTGAGGTGGCAGCAAGCCATGTTTTTTCTGCCGAGCAAGCCAACCTGCCGGTGACGATGGTTTCGTGGTTCGATGCCAAAGCGTACTGCGTCAAACTCGGCCTGGATTTGCCAACCGAAGCGCAATGGGAAAAAGCCGCGCGCGGCACCGGGGAATGGGTTTATCCCTGGGGTAACGGGTGGAGGGTGGAGCGCGCAAACTCATTTGCCATTGAGCCGCATAAATTAAGGCCAGTAACCGATTTCGCCGACGGTGCTAGCCCCTACGGCGTTTATAACATGGCCGGGAACGTTTCAGAATGGGTAGGTGACTGGTATGACCCCGGCTGGTACGAAATTATGAACAAGCAAGACCCCTTCCGAAGCGCCGAACCGGCGGATATTGAATCAGGCAAAGTTGTGCGCGGCGGAAGTTACCGAAACCCACAAGAGAATCTCAGAACGAGCAGCCGTGAATGGATTAGCCCGCCAAGTGATTCGTTTTCATTCATCGGTTTTCGATGCGTCTCGAATTCGATTATTCCTTGAAGCCAGGAAAAGGAGAAAAATATGCCGCCTTTAACATCCACTGCTCGTGAACCTTCGCCAGAAGTCCCCATCCTGCAAATATTTAACAAGCGCAGCGCAAAGGGGATAGATGTCAGCGATTCGTTAGAAATGCTCAAACAAAAAGTTTCCGGGGCGTTCCCCAGCGCAAACTGGATTTTCGACTTGACATGGAACGAAAACGGAGACGAAACCATTGCATCGGGCCGACCCTACCAATTGGGATAATGATTAACAGCTCTACCGTTTTTACCGGGAAAACCCGCAGGGGCGACCCGTCAGGGCATAACCTGATGCATTTTCGCGGAGAATCCTGGCATAAAATGATGATTTTTCGCGCTGGGCGGGTCGCCCCTACCCCGCCATTTTGTCAGAAACGGGAAAGCCTGATTAACGGATGAGGTTGAAATGCAAAGAATTCAAAAAGTAAACATTTCTGTTCGCACTTCCATCCCAGAAGGGTTAGTTATCGTAAACGAATATCCCTATTTGAGCGCCGCGAGCGGTGATGTCGCCGGGTCGCTTCAGGCATTAAGGGAAAAAGTGGATGCGGAATGCCCAGAAGCCAATTGGGTGCTGGGGGTAGGGTTCTCTGAAATTCAGGGTAAGGCCTGCGTGGCAACCGGGTTTCCATTCACCCTGCAAAGAAAATAAAAAAGCGGACTGCAGGAGGCAGTCCGCTTTCTATTCTAAAACTGGCCTTTAGCGGGCTTTTGCCGCTTCTTCTATCATTGCGGTTGTCAGGCTTTTGGGGCGTTCGAGCGGCTGGCCGAGCGCGCGCGCCCAAACGTAGTTGGCGGTCACGCCCAGGGCGCGTCCAACGCCAAATAAGACGGTGTAAAAGTCAAATTCGCGCACCCCGTAATAGTATTGAAGCGTGCCGGAGATGGCATCTACGTTTGGGGCGGGGTTCTTGGCCTTGCCCTGTTCCTTTAGCACCGCCGGAACAACATCGAAAACCAGGTCGGCCAGGCGCACCAGGTCATCTTGGGGGAAGTGGGTTTTGGCAAATTCCAACTGCGCCACAAAGCGCGGGTCTGGCATGCGCAGCACGGCGTGACCATAACCGGGGATGACCTTGCCGCTGTTGAGCGTATCCCAGGCAAATTTGTACAGGTCTTCGCGCGAAGGCACTTTTTGGTCAAATTTATTATAGACATCCAGCAGCCAGCCCAGGCATTCCTGGTTGGCAAGGCCGTGCAGCGGCCCGGCCAGGCCATTTAGCGCGGCAGAGAAGGCCAGGATGGGGCTGGAAAGCGCCGAGCCAACCAGGTGCATGGCGTGCGCTGAAACATTGCCAGATTCGTGGTCGGAATGCAGCAAAAAGTACAGGCGCGCCAGGTCGGCATAATCTTTTTGGTTTTCAACGCCCATCATTTTGGCGAAATTCGCGCCGTAATCGAGCCGGGGGCTGTATTTTGGCTTGCGGGTATCGTTGAAATACTTCATTCGGTAGATGAAGGCCGCGATAACGGGCAGTTTGGCAGTTAAATCCAGGCTGTCATCGAGCGCGGGTTCCCAGTAGGCGTCCTTTTTCATGCCCTCGGCATATTTCTTCGCAAAAACGGATTCGTTTTGCAATGCCAGCACCGCCTGAGAAAAGAGCGTCATGGGGTGCGTCTCTTTGGGCATGGTTTTCAGCATTTTGAAAACGTAATCGGGCACATTTGCAAATTTGGCCCATTCGGCCTCTACTTCCAGGGCCTGGGCGCGGGTGGGGATTTCACCCACAATCAATAAGTAGTACAAACCACCAGCGTAGGGCATTTTCGCGCCGCGCGGCTTGGGCAGGGATTTCAACACTTCAGGAATGGACATGCCTCGGAACTTGATGCCGGTCGCCGGGTCAACAAATGAGATGTCTGTTACCAGCGATTTGATGTCACGCATCCCGCCGATGACCTGTCCAACCGTTACCTGGTCAATAACGACATCTGCGTATTCTTTTGCCAATGTTTTATAGCGCTCGCGCCAGCCGGGGAGTTGGGCGGCAATCTTTTCGTGCAGAATCATGTTGGTTTCTCCTTGTCCGTAAGAAAACGGAACACGCAACAGTGGGTTTAAGACGCTGCTGCG
>CAYLZI010000044.1:0-7470 GCA_964388215.1 uncultured Anaerolinea sp. | reverse complement strand
GCCGGGGCGTAATAGGCCGAGGTTTTAAGCAGGTTGACGATTTCGCCGCCGCCTTTGCGGGTGCGCTCGACAATTGCCGCCAGCCTGTCTGTGGGGAGGTAGTTTCGTAAGGGAATACCAGCAATGTTCGAATGGCGGGTGAGCGGCACCATCTCATCGCCGTGACCGCCCATTACATAGCAGTTGATATTTTCCACGCTCACGCCGGTTTCCATTGCCACAAATGCGCGCATCCGGGCTGAATCTAACACGCCCGCCTGTCCAACGATACGGTGCGAAGGCAGGCCGGTCGCTTTCATCGCCATGTAAGCCATTGTATCGAGCGGGTTGGTCAGAATGACGTAAATGGCATCGGGAGAATATTTGAGCGTTTCGGTGGCGGCTTTGCCAACAATTTCTGCGTTGATGGTTAACAGGTCATCACGGCTCATGCCAGGTTTGCGAGGCAGGCCAGCGGTGATGACTACGATATCGGACCCGGCGGTGGCTTCATAGCCGTTTGAGCCAACAATTTTGACATCGCTGCCAATAATCGGCATTGCTTCGAGCAAGTCCAACCCCTTACCCTGCGGGACACCCTCCACGATATCCACCAGTACCAGGTCGGCAAGTTCACGCTCAGCCAGCCATACTGCGGTGCTTGCGCCAGTCATGCCAGCGCCGATGATAGAAACTTTCGACATTGCTCCTCCAAAAGTATAAAAATTGATCAAGCATCTTATTGTATCCCCCTCTGGAAATGAAAAATACGGACTTTTATCACCTTTTCGGATGAAATTCTACTAAAAAGGAGACCAAACGCAAAATCGCGCCGTCTCCTTCTCTGTTCAAATCATCCGCAAACTGCCATCGCAGTTTTACGCCTGTACCGCTTCTTCCTTCTCCAGGAAGTGCGTAGCCTGGATGGCCGCCGCCGCGCCCATGCCAGCCGAAGTGACAACCTGTCGGAAGTGGTTATCGGCCACTTCTCCGGCCACGAACACGCCGGGGACGTTGGTTTCCATGCGCATATTGCTGACGATGTAACCACCATCGCGCATTTCGAGTTGTCCTTCGAACATCTGCGTATTGGGGGTGTGGCCGATGAAAATGAAAACGCCGTCGGTTTCGAGAGTGGATGTTTCGCCGGTTTGGACGTTTTTCAAGGCGATGCCGGTCACCTTTTCTGAACCAAGCACCCCGGTCACAACTGAGTTCCAGACGAAGTTAACTTTCGGGTTGTTGAAAGCCCGGTTCTGAAGCACTTTGCCAGCCCGCAAGGAGTCGCGGCGGTGGATGATGGTGACAGACGATGCAAAGCGCGTCAGGAACAGGCCTTCTTCCAGCGCCGAATCGCCACCGCCAACGACGACGACTTTCTTATCTTTGAAGAACCAGCCGTCGCAAGTTGCGCAATATGAGACGCCTTTGCCGGTCAATTCGTATTCACCGGGAATTTCCAGATGGTTGGGGCGCGCTCCAGTGGAGATAATTAACGAATCGGCCAGGTAAGCGCCGTTGTCGGTGGTAATTTTGAAGGGTCGCTGGCTCAAATCCACGCTTTGGGCCGTATCAAATTCAACGGTTGCCCCAAAACGTTCGGCCTGTTTTTGGAATAACTCGCCCAGTTGCGAACCGCCGACACCCTCCGGGAAGCCGGGGTAGTTTTCGATGAGATGGGTCAGGGCTGCCTGACCGCCCAATTCCATGCCGGTCAGCACCACCGGGGCCAGTTCAGCGCGCGCGGCATATAGCGCGGCAGAAAGCCCTGCCGGGCCCGAGCCGAGAATCAGCACTTTGACGTGTTTTTGGTCACTGGAGGATGAAGAAGGAGAGAATCCGCTCAGACTGAAAGACATTTTGCCTCGTGTTGGAGAGTTTGGCTCTACCGTTTTTAACGTGACGTATGAGTAGGGGCGAACCGCCCAGAACATAAAACGATGCTTTTTGGCAAGGTATCCAGGCGTAAATGGGCGATTTCTCGCGCGCGACGGTTGGCCCTTACTTACGGGTTTCACACCAAAAACGGTAGAACCGAAAGTTTATTCATTGTATCAGATGCGGAAATGGGGTGAAAGTTGCAAGACAAGGTTTAGGTGGCAGTAAAATAGATTTATGTCTAAATTCAACTTACTCGCCTTCGATGCCGATGATACGCTCTGGCACAATGAGCGTCTGTACGTCAATGCCCAATCGCGCTTTGTGGAACTTCTGGAACAGTATCACCACCCAGACTGGATACGCGAGCGGCTGTACCAAACCGAAACGCGCAACCTGACCCATTTTGGCTACGGGATCAAAGCCTTCGCGCTCTCAATGCTTGAAAGTGGGGTTGAACTGACCGAGGGCCGGCTCTCTGGGAAGGATGTTAAAACGCTGATTGACCTTGCGAAAGAAATGCTCAATGCCCCGGTAGAGTTGCTGCCCCATGTGAGCAAAGTCATTCCGCAACTGGCAAAGCAATACCCGCTGATGGTCATTACCAAGGGCGACCTGCTCGACCAGGAGACAAAAATCCACCGTTCCGGGCTGGGACAATATTTTCGGGACATTGAAGTTGTCAGCCACAAAACCAGCGAAACCTACGCCCGTCTGCTCGAAAAACACGCCATTCCGTCAGAACGTTTCTTGATGGTTGGGAATTCCATCCGCTCCGACATCCTGCCGATTCTCGAACTGGGCGGGACGGGCATCCACATTCCCTATGAAACCACCTGGCTGCACGAAATGGCCGAGCCGCCGACCAGTCAGCCGGGCTTTTATGCGCTGGAAGACATGGGGCGGCTGTCGGGCTTGCTCGAACGATTGGAGAGACGATGACTACTATGCCGCCATCAACTCCATCACCGCTGTTTTCCAGTCTATCTCTGGCGCGGCGGCGAGTTGGGATTCGGCAAATTCGAGCGTTACCTGCCAATCGGTAAACATCTGCTCCATCAGGCGCGCCTGGTCGCTGCTGAAGGCAGGCTGCAGGCGCGCCAGCCGCAGCAGGCTGTAGGCGCGTTTGCTCTCGCCGCGCGCGTAGAACAGGCGGGCGTAGAACAAAAACGCCGTCACTGTCCAGGGCGCTGCGCCAAGATGGTGGGCCAGCGCCAGCCCTTCGCGTAGGTGACTGGCGGCTTCGCCAAGTTGCCCCAGGCGAATTTCGCTGTGACCGAGGTTGATGAGATAGAGTGCTAGCGATTGCTGGGCGCCGATTTCACGCGCCATTTCAATGGCCTGGAGATAAAATCCCTGGGCTTTGGCGAGTTCCCCTTTTTCATCGGCCAGCGCGCCCAGGTTGTTGAGCGCCACAGCGGCGCGCTCGCGGTTGCCGACAGAAACCGCCAGCGAGAGCGATTGCCGGTAGAAATTCTTCTCGGCAGATGGGTCGCCCAGCGCGCCCATTACCACGCCCAATCGGTTGAACGCTAGCAGCAGGGTGTTGGTATCGCCAATCTCACGGGCCATATCGCGGCTTTCTTCGCAACATGCGCGCGCATTTTCGAGGTTTCCCAGCCGCCAATGAACATTTCCCAGCCCATATAGCACGCGCGCCAGGGTTAGGCGAGCCGGAATGCCCGCCGCGCGCGCCATTGGCAGGGCCTGGCGCAAGGCTTTCTCGGCCTTTTCGTAATCGCCCATGTCAACGTAAATCTGGCCGAGTTGTCCCAGGCACGAGGCCAGCATGACGCTGCTGGAGAGTTCACGTGCCAAACTGAGTGCTTTTTCGGTGCTTTTGACCGAATCGGCAAATTCGCCGGAACGATAGAAAGACTCGCCAATTTTCAGGTGGATGTGCGCCAGGTCGCGGGTTTGGCGCGGGTGGATGAGCGGTTGGGCGCGCTGGAAAAAGCGGAAGGCTTCGTCGAAGGCGCTCAGGTTGAGGGCGCGTTCCCCGGCTTCCAGCAGGACGGCGACAGCCCGGTCATTATCCCCGGCTTTTTCGTAGTGGTCTGCAATAACAGATAGGTATTCTCCGCGCCGCTCGCCGCTGGCTTTGCCGAGCCATTCGGCCACCAGGGCATGATATTGCTGACGTTGGCGTTTCAACACTGTTTCGTAGGTTACATCACGCAGCAGGGCGTGTTTGAAGGCGTATTCCTGTGACCCGGTAAAGGTTGAATCGGGGCTGGGAAAAATCAATTCTTTGGAACGCAGCGCCGCAAGCGATTCTTCCAGCCGAGTTTCTTGGGTTTGTGCTTCGAAACTGAGGGCTTTCACGGCGCTATCCCAGAAAATGCGCCCGACTACGGATGCGCGTTGAAGCGAAGCGCGCTCTGCCAGGGCCAGCCTGTCGAGACGGGCTTGCAACACCCCTGAGAGCGTGGGTGGGATGGCGTCTTCATCGAGCCGGTCAAGGTCAATGTTCCAGGTCTCTTCGCCAGGGCGGATGACCTGGCTGTCTATGAACATCTTGATGAGTTCTTCAAGATAAAACGGATTCCCTTCTGAGCCGCGCACTACCAGGTCGCGCAATGCGGGGGGGATGATGGGGGCCTTTTGTAAAATCTGCTCGACCAGTGAACGGCTTTCGGCGGGTAGCAGCGGCTTGAGTTCCAGCCTGATGGCGTTAGTGAGACCAGCGCCCCATTCGGGCGCGCGCTCAAAGAGCGAGGGGCGAGCCGTGCAAAGGGCCAGGAAAGGCGTAACAGTGGGGATATGCGCAAAAAGATAGGCTAGAACTTCGAGCGAACCCCGGTCGGCCCAGTGAATGTCATCGGCGGCCAGGATAACGGGGTAGGTTTCGGCGGCGGTCACGAAAAAACGGGTCAGCGTGGCAAATCCCAGGCTGTGCATTTGCTTTGGGTCTTGTAAGACGCCACGCAGGTAGGGGCTGGCTGAGAAGTCGAAACCTATCAACTGTCCAACAATATGAGCTTTTTCAATGGCGCGCTCGTCGCCGGGCATAAATTGCGCAAAACCGTGCTCCATTTTTTTGTGGACGATGGATAGGGGGTCGCTGTCTTGAATTTGGAAGCGGAAGGAAAAGATGTCGCGCCACAAGGCGTATGGAGTGGTGGTTTCGGATGGGTGTGAACGGCCCTGAAATAGGTAGAAATCTTCGGGGAGCGGGTCGGTCCAGGCCAGGAATTCTTGTAAGATGCGGCTTTTGCCCAGTCCCATATCGCCGACCAGGGTCACCAATCGCAATGGGTGGCGGCCAAACAAACGCTGGTAAGCGTCTTTGAGCGCGTCTAGTTCGGTTCGGCGGCCTACCAGTGGGGTTTCGACTCCTTCCACCCCGCGCACTTCGATGTAGAAGGCACGCGGCTTGATGGCTTCAACCAGGTAGGTTTGCACCGGCTCGGCTTTGCCTTTCACTTGCAGGGGCGGTTGGATTTTTACATCGAACATGCCGCGCACCAGCCGGTAAGTGTCGTGGGAAATGAGCAGCTCGCCGGGTTTGGCGGCGGCGTTTAGCCGGGCAGCCAGGTTGACGGTGTCGCCCAGAGCGGTAAATTCGCCGGTTGTGCCTACCAGCCCGACGATAACGGGGCCGGCGTTAATACCGATGCGCAGACTGATTTCTTGCTCGGTAAAGTTTTGTAGCAGGGGCGAGGCAGAGCGGAAGGCTTGCAGGGTCTCGCGCAATTGCAAGGCGGCGCGGATGGCCTGCTCGGCGTCATCCTCGCGCACAATTTCCGCGCCCCATAGGGCCATTACGCCGTCTCCTGTGTGTTTGTCAATGCGTCCGCCATATTTCAGAATAACGGAATCCAACTGTTTCCAAAGGGCGTTGGCCGTATCGCGCAAGTCTTCGGCGTCGAGTGGTTCGCCGCGTATTGAAAAACCAGGGATTTCGGCGAATAATACGGTCACGATTTTGCGCTGCCGGGTTTCGCCAGAAACAGCGCTCGTCGCTTGCCGCAGGGATTTTAATTTCTCGCGCAGGGGGGTCAGGGCAGCATCAACGACGACATCGCCCAGCGCGGCGCGTTGGGATTCGAGAGCAGAGACGGCGAGTTCGAGTTTTTCGATTTCAGTGGGCATGACAAATCCGAAACCAGCTATTCGTATCGCGTTACGAAGATTGGCTGATACATGTCACCGGGAAAAGGCAACCATCGCCCCGTAGACGATGGCTGTGAGCAGGCTGAAGACGCAAATGGCGATTCCAACCTGGGCCATGCCGCGGCTGTCGGCGCGCATACCCCAAATGCCCAGCCCAATGCCAGCCAGGCTAAGAGAGCCGCCGCAAACGGGAATCTGTCCCAGGCATAGGCTGATGATGCCCAGCGCAACTGAACCCATGGCGAGGTAGCGGTTGGTCTTTTCTTCTGGGTCGAGGCTGCTGTAATCGGGTTCGATGGACATGGTAGACTCCTATGGATGCGAGTATAGCAGGTTGGTCGGGCGTTTTCAATGTGACTTGTGGCGCATTAGTATCTTACCAGTGAAATTCTTGCACAAAAAGCAAAAATTTTCAAATACAAAGGAACGAAGTACACAAAGTTTTTAAGGGTTTTCCTTTGTGTCCTTCGTGCTTCAGCCTTTTTGGTTCCGGCTTGTCCGGGTTAGGGCAATCGCAGTTGGATTTTTTCAAACATACCCGTGCGGCCAGCAAATGCACAGTTCTCGTGGCGCAGCGATTCGGGCGACGTTCCGCTCAACAAAATCCACACCTGGACGTTGACCGTGACCACGCCCGATGGCGCTCCGGTGGAGAATGCCGAAACCCGCGTGGATGGCGGCATGCTCCAGCACGTGGACAACCGAAGAAACCGAAACCCTGCGCGGGCTGTGGGTCGGCTCCCTGCCGCCTGGCCCATCTAACCGCTACGCCGACGACCCGCGCGCTGCAGCCTTTAGGCACAAACTTTTCTTCGACACCCGCTTCAGCAGCACCGGCGATGTCTCTTGCGCCACCTGCCACCAGCCGGAATTGATGTTCACCGATGGCTTGTCGCTTGCTGAAGGCGTGGGCACGACTGACCGAAAAACGATTACGGTCATCGGCGCTGCCGATAGTCACTGGCAATTTTGGGATGGACGCAAAGACAGCCAGTCGTCGCAAGCCCTCGGCCCGCTCGAAAACCCGGTGGAACATGGCGGCGTGCGCACGCTGTACGTTCATCTCATCGCCGAAACCGCGCCTTACATGCACGCCGGTCAATTTACCAGTCCCGAAGAAGTCCTGATTCACTATAATCATGCCCCCGAATCCCCCACCGGCCACACCGAACTGAAACCCCTGCACCTCAACCGCTTCGGGCGCGATCAGATTATCGCCTTCCTGCGTACCCTGAATGGCGGTGTAAATGCCGATTCAAAGTGGCTGCAACCGCCATAAACACCATTCCATCCCGCCTGGGAGTCAACGCCGCAATTGAGAAAAGTTTGGCAAAAATTTGCAGCCAACCAGGTTCAAACGCACGGAGAGACAGGTCTTTGCCGAAGTGTACGATACCTTCTTTGCGATAAGGTTATACTTGCGCTGTGGATGTATCTCCTTGGCCCGCCGATTTCTACAACCGCCCCACCCTCACAGTCGCCCGTGAACTGCTCGGC
>CAYLZI010000043.1:15169-17664 GCA_964388215.1 uncultured Anaerolinea sp. | reverse complement strand
CCAGCCTCGGTCTCGGCGAAGCCAAGGCCCTGGCTGAAACCGCCGGTGGCAAGGTCCTCTCTGCTGTTGGCAAGGATGCTGTTGCCGACGCTAAGAAAAAGCTCGAAGAAGCCGGCGCTGTCGTCGAAGTTGCCTAGTTTTTGGCAGGTTTGAACATGAAAAGGGATACTCGTCTCGGGTGTCCCTTTTTTCTTTAAGATAGACCTGCATCGCCGCTTTTTGGGATGATAAATTTGCAAAATCCGGAATTGACAGATTGATATATAATTCTTGCCTATGGAACCCGCCACCCAACCCGTCGTCATCCTGGCTTGCCGCGTTTTCCAAAACTGGCTGGAGCACATGCTGCCCCCGGAACTGTCCGCTGAAATTACCTTTTTGGATTACGCCCTGCATCGCGTCTCCAAAAATCTGCGCAGTACGCTCCAGCAGGCCATTGATGCTATCGAGCAGCCTAGCCTGGTTGTTTTAGGTTATGGTTTGTGTGGCAATGGATTGAATGAGATTCGCGCTGGGAAACATACCTTGCTCACCCCCCGCACAGATGATTGCATCGCCGTAATTTTAGGCTCCTACCAGGCCTATCGCCGCGAATTCGACAGCCAACCGGCCACCTATTATCTGTCGAAGGGCTGGCTGGAGGGTGGCAGCACGCCGTTGATTGAGTATCACGAGTACCTCGAAAAATACGGCCAGAAAAAAGCCGACTTCCTGATGGAAACCCAATATCACAACTATAAACGCCTGGCGCTCGTTGTTCAAAACGCATCCGACCTGGAAAAATACCGCCCCGCCGCCCTGGAAGTGGCCGCGTACTGCGAGCGTTGGGGATTGCGCTACGAGGAAATTCTCGGCTCCGATGAGATGTTGCTGCGCCTGATCGAAATCGCCGCCGGTCTGGCCCAGGCGGATGATGATTTCCTGGTCGTGCCTCCCGGCGGCGTTCTAACGCAGGGCATGTTTTTCCGTTAAACCGGTCTTTCCCGCGCTTCGGCTTCTTCAAGTATCTTTTCTATTTTGGATAAAACCTGCATCTCGAGTGGCTTGGGGTGGTGACCTGAGAGAATCTTCTGCAACTTCTCCCTGACCAGTGTGTCCGTTGATTTGGCGCCTTTTTTCTCCCATACCGCGTACGGCTGACGGTCGAACACCGTCGGAACCCAGGCTTCGGCCCGGCACAGCGCGGCGGATTTGGCCTCGGCCAGGAACGAACCCCCCGGCCCGACTTTGGCGATTAAATCCATCATAATAGATTCGGCGTCAACCTTGATACCGCGCATAACGCGCGCCGCCATGCTGATAATTTCATCGGTCAAAACCAGATATTCCAGCGAACCAATATCCGCGCAATCGAAAAAGCCGACATCATGCACCAGCGAAGCCCCGCTCAGCGCGGAGAGCAGCACTTCGAGCGTGCCCTCCACCCCGGCCTGGGCGTCAAGTTGTTTGGCCTCGGAAGCGCCCGCCGTGCCCATGAACGGGAGTCTCAGCCAGCGAGATATATCCATCGCGGCGGCGCTGTGCAGGCTCATTTCGGGGGAGCCGTAGGCCGGTCGCCCGGAGCGAACATCCATCATCGATGGGACGCCGCCAATTACAAACGGCGCGCCGGGCTGTTTGAGCTGCGCCAGCGTCAACGCGGTCAATGCGCTTGCAAGATGAATGACCAGCGCGCTGGCCCCCGTAAACGGCGATTCGGAGCCAACCGTTGGCCCGCCCAGGCAAATCGATGGGAGGCCGTGTTCGGCGGCAAACAACAGGTTGGCGACCGGGTCATGCGCCAGTTTGAGCGGCGATTCGTAGGTGGTGAAAAAGATGAAGTTCGGTTTTTCACGAAAGGTGGCTTCGCTGCCAGCCACCGCTACTGCCATCCGGTAAATATCATCCAGGGTGGCGGGGGTGTTGGCCCAGGCGATGATGGGTTTGGTGGTATTTTCTAGCGACTCGGCAAATTCATAGACTGGCGAGAGGACGGGGGTCACGTCATCGAACAGGCTCAAGCCCATGATGTAATCAATGTTTGGCAGCGCGTCGCAGACTTTGGCGGTCAGGCCGGCGTCGCCGCGTTGGGCTTTGCGGCGCTGGCCGGTGGCGGGGTCGAGGAACCAGGTGCAGGTGGGGCCGGGGCCAAAGTAAACGCGGTCGAGCGAGACGCGCATCTCGGGGCCAGAGTCGCGCCCGTAAACAGAAAACGCCTTCGGCGTGGAGGCAATCGCCCCTTTAACGGGTTCTGCTGGGATGTGGACAATTTCCCCATTAACGATGGCACCCGTGGCGGCGAGCAAATCCCGCCCGGCGGCATTTTGCACTTTGACGCCCACCCGTTGGAGACATTCGAGCGTGGCGTTGAAAATTTCGGCGCATTGTTCGTCCGAGAGAACCCGGAAGCGCGGGGCGAGGGGGTTGGATTGGGGGGTGCGAATCATTTTTCTCCGAAAGAGAAAACCTTCGTACACGGATTTCATGGATTTGACGGATTTACGCGGATTTTCTTA
>CAYLZI010000043.1:0-15069 GCA_964388215.1 uncultured Anaerolinea sp. | reverse complement strand
GAAAACCTTCGTACACGGATTTCATGGATTTGACGGATTTACGCGGATTTTCTTATAAAAAAATCCGTTAGATTCCGTGTAATCCGTGTCATCCGTGTCCAGGTTTTAAACGTGCCCGTAGTAGTCCCGATGGACGACGACCGAATAGGCATAATCCAGCAGCGTGCCCCAACTGAAAATGGGAATGTTAATTTCACGCTGCAAAGCGCGGGCGAAGGGCGGAAAACCAGTACATTCCAGCACCAGCGCGCCCATTTTCGGGTTGGCGCGGACAAATTCGGTCGCCACGGCCAGGAATTCGGCCTCGGCTTTGGCGTAATCGGCAGAGGGCGGGTCGGTGCGCAGGCCAGCCGTCCACAGGTGGTCGAACTCTATGCAGCGGCCATCATCCATCGCGCCGCCAATGACATAATTCGAGCCGATTTTAACGCCGACCGACTCAAGGTGGTGGTTGGTGAGATATTTGGAGTTTGCTGCCAGGATGCCGACCGTGCGCGCCGCGCCGACCAACTGCTGCGCCATTGGCACCTGCAACAGGCTGGACATAAAGGCCGGCACCTTGACGCTGGCTGCCACTTCGCGCTGGAACCAGGCGAAATAGCCGCACTCGGCGGCGATGGCGCGGCAGCCCAGTTTCTCCAGTTTTTGCGCGGCGCGAATTAGCGGCGGCAGGCATATAATTTTGTTGTCGTCCACCACCAGTTTTTTGATGTCCACGCCGCTGACGATTTCATATTGGATGGAGAAGGGGTAGGCGCTGGCGTTGCGCACGTCGCCGGGGAAGCCGGGGTAAACGTCATCGAGCAGGATGATGCCCAGGCCCATACCATAAGCCTGTTGGCCGGGGCGGGCGGTGATGCGGGTAATGCCGGGGTCGTGGGGAAAAGTCATGGGTAATTGGTAAACGGTGATTGGTAAATTACCAAAGCACCTGGACATCGTAATGGGCAATCAACGGGTCGGTGCTCAGGATGGGTAATTTTTCCATCTGCGCCTGGGCAACGAGAATCCGGTCGAAGGGGTCGCGGTGATGGTCGGGCAGGCTGTGAACGCGCAGGGCATGGCTGATGTGAACGGGAAGCGGCTGGAAAGCATTGACAGTCAATTGCACGGCGATGAAGCGTTCGAGGTCATCCGCGAGTCGCAACTTTCCGAGCCGGGTTTTGATGGCGAGTTCCCAGGCGCTGCCCGCGCTGAAAAACATCTCGTTGCTGCCGTCGCCGATAATTTGCCGGGCGGTTGGGGAGAGCAAATTCTGGTTCGTAATCCACCACAGGAAAACGTGGGTATCCAGCAGCGCTTTCACGACTCGAAATCCTTCAAAACATCGTCAGGCAGGGGCGCATCGAAATCGGGCGAGACCCAGATTTTCCCTGCCGCGCTGCCGGGCTGGCGCTGGGCGGGTTTGTCGCTGATGGGCAGCAGGCGGGCGACCGGCTTCCCGGCCTTGGCGATGATAATTTCCTCGCCGTTCATCACCCGGTCGAGGAATTTCGAGAAATGCGTTTTGGCTTCGTGAACGTTGATAATTTGGTTCATGACTCAAATCCTTTTGAGTCATTATAGACTAGACTTATGACTTAGTCAAATTTTCGGCGGTGGCAACTTTATAATTTGGAAAGCGCCTGGTCCAAATCGGCGATGATGTCTTCGGGGTTTTCGAGGCCAACCGACAGGCGAATCAGGCCGTCGTCGATGCCGGCTTTGTCGCGCTCGGCCTGGGTCATGTGTTCGTGGGTGATGGTGCGCGGGTGCATACAAATCGTCCGGCTGGTGCCGAAGGTGACAGCGTGGATGACCAACCCGAAAGCGTTGGTCACTGTTCGGGCTGCCGCGATTCCGCCAGGGACGACGAATGACATCATCCCGCCGCCGCCTTTCATTTGCTTGCGGGCCAGTTCGTGCTGCGGGTGGCTTTCCAGCCCCGGATAGTTGACCTTTTTTACCTTCGGGTGCGCCGCCAGGAATTCGGCTACTTTCTGGGCGTTGCTGTTGTGTTTGTCCATGCGCAGGGAGAGCGTTTCGAGGTATTGGAGCGTCAGCCACGAGTCGAAGGGCTGCATAATCGCGCCGACGAACTCGGTTGTATTCCAGCGGATGTCTTCGGTCAGGGCTTCGGGGCCGACGATGGCGCCGCCCAGCACGGTGGCGTTGCCAGCCAGGAATTTGGTGATGCTGAGCAGGATGATATCGGCGCCAAAGTCCATTGGCTTTTGGATGGCGGCGGTGGCGGTGGTGTTATCCACCATGAGTGGAAGGTTGTGCGAGTGGGCCACATCCGCGATGGCTTTTATGTCGGTCACGAACAGGGTCGGGTTGGAGGGGGTCTCGACCCAGACCAGTTTGGTGCGGTTGTCGATTTCTTTGTCCCAAGATTGGGGGTCGGCGGGGTCATCCACAAATCGGAAGTGGACGCCGCAGCGTTCGGGGAAAATGCTGGCGGCCTGTTTGTAGCCCTCGCCAAAGATATTCAGCGTGGTGGCAATGTTGTCGCCGGGGCGGGCGATGGTGAAAATCAGGTTGAACAGGGCCTGTGAGCCGGAGCCAGCCGTGACAGCCGCTTCGCCGCCTTCCAGCGCGGCCAGGCGCTGTTCGAGCAGGTCGGCGGTTGGGGTTTTGGTGCGCCCGTATACCGGGTAGGGTATCTTGTCGAAATGCTCATAGGGGTAGGTCATCGAAGGTACGATGGGCGGGACAAAGGCGCGGAAACGTTCCAGATTGTCGGATGGACGGAAGCCGGCATGGAGGGCTTTTGTCTCGAAACCCTGGCAATCGGAGGGACGTTCGGGGCGTTTGTAGGCCGGGTCGAAGACCCAGGGCTTGCGCATGAAAAACAGTTCGTCGTCGGTGTGCATGGTGATTTCTCCAAGGGGATTAACCGGAGTCGAAAGTCTCCAGACTTTCGATAAAACTCTAAAACTGGGAGATTTTGGAGTCCGGGGTTAGGATTTTGTTTTGCCCAACTCCTCCGCCGTCATGTGACAGTAAATCAGGTGGCCGCCGCCCAGTTCGCGGCGCGGGGGTTCCTGTTGTTCACAGATTTCGCCGATTTTGAAGGGGCAGCGGGTGTTGAATCGGCAGCCGGAGGGCGGGTTGACGGCGCTCGGCACGCGCCCGCTCAGGCGGATGTTGGAGCGCGGGGCGTCTGGGTCGGGGCGGGGGACAGCCGCCAAAAGGGCGGTGGTGTAAGGGTGGTTGGGAGGCGAGTAAATCGCTTCGCACGGCCCAATCTCGACGATGCGCCCCAGGTACATCACGGCCACATCGTCTGAGAAAAAGCGCACCGAGCTCAGGTCGTGCGAAATCAAAATCATGGTGGTAGCGCGCGTGTTCTGGATTTCGAGCAGCAGGTTCAGCACCGCCGCCTGCACCGAGACATCCAACGCGGAGACCGGCTCATCGCAGACGACCATGGCCGGGTTGGTGGCAATCGCGCGGGCGATGCCGACCCTCTGTTTTTCGCCGCCGCTCAACTGGCGCGGCAGGCGATTGTAACAACTGGCATCCAGTTTGACGGCCTGGAGCAGGCGCTCGACTTCGGCCCGCACCTGGTGCGGCGGGACGGTCTGGAAGCGGCGCAGCGAAAAAGCAATCTGCTCGCCGATGGTGTAGGATGGGTTGAGCACGCCGTTCGGGTCCTGGAACACCATTTGCAATTCGCGGATGGATTCGATGCCGCGCTTGTTCAGCGGCTGGGAGATATCCACATCGAGGAAATCGATTTTGCCCTCGTAGAGCGGTTCCAGGCCGACAATGGCTTTCGCTATGGTGCTTTTCCCGCACCCTGATTCACCGACCACGCCCAGCGTGCGCCCGCGCCGTACTGAAAAACTGACATTATCGGAGGCGCGGACGTATTTGCGTTTTTCCAGCCCAAACAACCCGCCGACGGTCTGGAACGGGACGGGGTAATAAACTTTGGTCGATTCGACGTTCAGGACGGCCTCCCCGGCAGGGGTGGGACGGTCGGGGCAGGGTTCGAGAGCCGGTTCATCGGCAATCGCCCAAACGCGCTTAACGGCTTCCCAGTCGGCGGCGCGGCGCAGGCAGCGAACCTGGTGTCCGGGCTCGATTTCGACCAGAGCCGGATGTTCGGCAGTACACTGTTCGGTCGCTTGTTCGCAGCGTGGGGCAAAGATACAACCCTGGGGCAGGTTGGCGGGCGAGGGGACGCGCCCCGGAATCGGGTAGAGGGTGCGCGTGCCTTTGGGGGCGTCTACGTCAGGCAAACAGCGCATCAAGCCCTGGGTGTAAGGGTGCATCGGGCGGTGGAAAATATCCCGCGAAGCGGCCAGTTCCACAATCTCCCCGGCGTACATGACCGCGACTTTGTGCGAGACTCGCGCCACTACGCCCAGATTGTGGCTGATGTAGAGCGCGGCGGTGTTGTAGCGCGCCTGGAGTTCGGCAATCAGGTCCAGCACGGCGGCTTCGACGGTCACATCCAGGGCAGTGGTCGGCTCGTCCATGATGAGCAGGGACGGGTTGTTGAGCATCGCCATCGCAATCACCACGCGCTGCTGTTGCCCGCCCGACAGTTGGTGCGGGTAGCGCGTCATCACACCCTCGGCATCGGGCATGTAGACCTTCTTGAGAGCCTCGAGCGATTCGGCGTAGGCGTCCTTTTTGGCGAATCCGCGATGGGTGATGAGACTCTCGGCCAGTTGGTCCTGGATGCGCATGGAGGGGTTGAGCGCCGACATCGGCTCCTGGTAGACCATCGAGATGTCGGCCCCGCGCAGTTTGCGCAGTTCGGATTCGGAACGGCCCCGCAGCGATTCGCCTTTGAATTGGACTTTGCCGCGCGTGATGTGTCCGTTTGGGCCAAGGAAGTTGACCATCGCATAGGCGACGGTGCTTTTGCCGCAGCCCGATTCTCCGACCAGCCCCAGGTTTTCGCCGCGCCGGATGTCGAAGGTGACATCGCGCACGGCATCTACAGCGCCTTTGCGGGTTTGGTATGAAACGGCAAGGTTCTGGACTGATAAGATGGGAGATTCATTCATAGTGAAAAACCTTTAAACACAAAGGGCACGAAGGATTCTTGAGAAACTATGGACAGCGTGAATAAAGTCCGTATAATTTTTGCGGCAAAAACCTTTTTGGACGCGGATTACGCGGAGAAACGCGGATTTTTTGAGAAATCCGGCTAAATCCAGCCTTTTCCGCGCTCGTCCGCGTCCAAACCAAGGCTTTGAAAAATGAGCGAAAAACGTTGTGCGGAGTTTATTCGGCTTGTCCATAATTTGAAATCTTAAAATTTTTCGCAAAAAACATGACGAAATTTGCGCAATGTTTTAAAAACTTTGTGACCTTTGTGTCCTTCGTGTTTAGAAAAAGGTTTTTGCAGTAGATTCACTACTGGTATCGCATACTTTCCTCGCGCAGGCCGTCGGCGAACAGGTTCAGGCCAATCACCAGGGTGACAATTGCCAGGGTGGCCGAAAGCACCGGCCAGACGTTGGTCATCATGCGGCTGTGGCCTTCCTGCACCATGCCGCCCCAATCGGGCGTGGGCGGCGGCAGGCCGAGACCCAGGAAGCCGAGCGTGCCGATGTAGAAGGCCGCGTAGCCGATGCGCAGCAGGAAATCGACAATCAGCGGGCCGCGGCAGTTGGGCAGGATTTCGCGCAGCATGATGATAAAGTCGTTGTCGCCGCGCAGTTTGGCCGCCGCCACATATTCGCGGGTGCGGATGTCCATCGTCAGGGCGCGGACGAGGCGCGCTATGCCTGGCGCGCCGCCAATGGCAATCGCTATCACCACATTGAAGGCCGAGGCCCCCAGCGCGGAAATGATAATCATGTAGAGCAATATCGTCGGGAAGGCCATCAGCGCATCCAGCATGCGCATGATGCTCTCATCTATCCAGCCGCGATAGTACCCGGCGGGCAGGCCCAGCGCCAGGCCGAGCAGGAAGGCCACGAACACGGAAATCGGCCCCAGCGAGAGTATTGTCCGCGCGCCGTAGGCTACCCGCGCCCAGACATCCCGCCCGAGATGGTCCGTGCCGAGGATATGCGCGGAGGTAGGACCTTTGTTGATGTTCTTGTAATTCTGCTCCAACGGGGAATAGGTTGTGATGAGCGGCGCGAACACGGCCACAAAGACCCAGGCCAGCACAATCACCAGCCCGGCGACCGCCGTCGGCGAGGACCAGACCAGTTCGGCCAATTCTTTCAATCCGTTCCAGAAACCGGACAGGGCCAGTTCCAGCCGCGAGGGGACTTTGGAAGCATTGGATGTGGGATTCGCAGTCGTCATCTTGGCTCCCTACGAGTAACGGATGCGCGGGTTGATGAGCGAGTAAATGATGTCAGCGACGAGTTGCGTGCCGACCGCCAGCACAATCAAGACCATCGCGCCCGCTTCAATGGCGTACACGTCTTTGTACAGCGCGGCATTCAGGATGAAGTTGCCCAGGCCGGGGAAGCCAAAGACCGATTCAACCACCACCAGCCCGCCGATGAACCAGTTGATGTGCAGCATGATGACCGTGATAGGCGCCATCATGGCGTTACGCAGCACGTGCCGCACCACCACCTGGCGGTACGACAGCCCTTTCAGGATGGCTGTCCGCACGTAGGCACTGTTCATCACTTCCACCACGCTGGAGCGGGTGATGCGCAGCACATAGCCAATTTCGACCAGGCTGGCGGTCAGCACCGGCAGCACCAGCAGGCGCGGGTCCTTGAAAATCGCGTCCTCCGAGGTAAAGACCGCCGCGCCAGGCAGCACTTTGAGCCAGAGCGCGAACACCATAATCAGCAGGATGCCGGTGGCGAAATCAGGCGACCCGGCGGTAATCAGGCCGCCGACCGAGATGATGCGGTCGACGGGTTTGCCTTCGTTCAGCCCGGCAATCAACCCCAGCGTGACGGCAATCGGGATGGAGAACAAAATCGCCAGGGCGGCCAGGATGAAGGAGTTGCCGATGCGCCGTCCGATGACTTCGGCCACCGGGGCTTTGTAGCGCAGGGAGATGCCCGCTTCGCCGCGAATCAGCCCTTTGCCGATGGGGATATAAGCAGCGGGGGAATCGGTCGATTTAATCCAACCGGTATATTCCAGCCGGTATTCGGTGCCGCCCTGGCCTTTGAGCCATTTTGCCGCGCGATTGGCGGTATCGATGCCCCAAAAGTACTCTTGTCCGTTGGCGTCGGTTTTCCAGGCACGCTCGTCGGGAGTTTTGACGGTGCTGCCGTCGGGCTGGCGCACCAGTTTCATCAACTGACCCTGCTCCACAACCCACTGCGCCAGATCCCCGTTTTCGTCTACCGCCCACCACTGGATGGATTTTGCCACCAGCCCCTGCTGGGTGACGGTTTGCTTGAGCGGGAGTCCAATCTCGCGCGTGGCTTGCCAGTCTGAGCCGAACAGCCACGAGATGTAGCGCAAATGCACCGGGCGGGTCAGCCCCAATTGGTTTGCCATGGAGGCTTCCTGTTCCGGCGTGGCATACGCGCCGAGGATGTTGCGCGCCACGTTACCGGGCGCAATTTCCACGATGGCAAATACCAGCATCGAGACAATCACCATGGTCAGGAGCATCGTCATCAATCGTCGGACGATGTAACGCGCCATTGTTCCTCCAGTGTGGGGCGATTTAGCAAATCGCCCTACTTTGAATTAATCCACGCCTGTTCACGCTCGACAATCGCGTGAATGGCTTTTTGGACTTCCTCGGGCAGCGGTTCGGTCTTGTGCTTCGCCAGGATGTCATCCACCATCTTGCTGGCGCGCTGTTCCATCGTCAAACTGCCGCGCTTCTGCCAGACGGAGTAGGGATTCTTGTCAATCAACTTGGAGTAGAACGGTTCTTTGTAGTGCCGGATGGTGTGTTCATGGCCCATGTAATTGCCGGTCGGGCCGAGCTCCTCAATGACATCCAACGCCAGGGTTTCATCGTTGACCACCACGCCCCTGGTGGTGGCGCGCAGGAAGCCCAGGATTTCGTTGCAAATTGCCATCATCTGCATACTGCCCTGCAAACCAGCGTCCATGAACCCAACATCGTGGACGATGTTCGCGCCGTGCAGCAGCGAGGTCATCAGGCTGAGGGTGGCCTCGAAGCCGGATTGCTGGTCGAGCACTTTCGAGTCGGTCGAACCGCCCAGGCCAAAGACCGGCAGGTCGTAGTATTTGCCCATCGAGGTCGGCACGCCCTGTTCGTCGGCCAGGACGTAGTTCCCGACCATCGTCTGCAAATTGTAGGGGCCGCCGTTCCAACCGGGGACGGCCACCGGCACGCCGGGGCGCACCAATTGCGATAAAACCAAGCCGAGCAGGATACCGGCATTCATCGAGGCCATGCAGCCGGCTGTGGTGTGCGGCGAGTTGACCCCGCCTGCGTTGAGCGGGATGTAAAGCATTGGCAGGCCTTTTTCGGCCAGGAATATGCACTTTTGCAGGGCTTCGGCATTGGCAATCAGCCCGGCGGTGACGTTGATGTAACAGGTGGCGAAGGGTTTTTTCTGGAAGGCCTGCGCGCCGCCCGCCACCGCCTCGCACATCTCGATGGCGGCCACGCAGCCCTCGAAATCGGGCGTGACGAATACTATCGGCTTGGTGGTGGTGTTGAGCATCACCTCCATCTGATAGCGGTCATAGATGCGCTGGTCAACATCCTCGGGCAGGAAGGCTGACATGACAAAGTCAATTTCGGGCAGGGCATCCATCAGGGTCGAGGCCTGGCGCACATCATCCAAAACGGGTTTGCGGCGTAAACCCGTGTGGTGGTCGAGGATGTTCAGACAGTCCGAGCCGCCGCCGTAGTACGAGTTATACTTCCCAGCTCGCATGGCGACTTTGCCTTTGCGGTCGTACAGGGTCAGGATGCCGGGAGCGGTTTCCAGGGCGCGAGCGACCGTGTAGGCTGGCAGGCGCACGCGCAGCCCGTCCGATTGCGCTCCGCCGTTGACCAGGATTTCCCGCGCTTTTTCATCGTGAACATCCACGCCAATCCGTTCCAGGATTTCCAGGCTGGCGAGGTGAATTTGTTCACATTCCTGCGGCCCCAGGCGGGAGTAGTGGGCGCTGGTCATGCTCGAACCGTGAGTCTGAATCATTGTATTGCCTCTTTTGTAGGAAGTTGAAATTGCTGGGAGTGCCTCGCGCCAGGTTAAACAGAGTTTCTCGGGGCGAGAACCGAATCCATTCAACTGGCGCCGGCGAACAGTCTGGCGCGACGCGCCCTCAACCAGGGAAGGATGCCCCTCTCCCGCGCCGGGAGAGGGACCAGAGACGAGGGAAAATTAGGCGTCTTTCCATGCCTGGTAGAAGATAGCATATTCGTCCGGCTGGGCGGGCACGCCATGCACCTTCTTGGTGGTGATTTTCCAGACGTTCATAAAGAACGGCGTGCAGATGGAGCCGCGTTCCTTCTGAATGGTCTCCAGTTTGCCCACCAGTTCCTTGCGCTTGGCAAGGTCGAGGGTCTTTTCGGCCTGGGTCAGGATTTCGTCGAATTCCTTATCTACCCAGCGCGATTCGTTCCACGGGACGGGGTTGCCGTCTGCATCGGCGGTGTAGGCCACGCGCAGCAGCATGGGAGCCAGGGTGCGGTGCGCCCACCAGGTGATGCCCATGTTGAATTCTGTCCAGCCGTCCCAATATTGCGAGGCGGGCATGGTCTTGAGGGTGATATCGAAGCCGCCCGCCAGGGCATCTTCCTTGAGCGCCTGGGCATAAGCCATCGATTCTGGCCAGTCGCTGGCAACGGTCAATTCGATTTTGACTGGGGTGGTCAGGCCAGCGGCTTTGAGCAATTCGAGAGATTTGGCGGGGTCATAAGGGTACGGAGCGATATCGACAAATTCTGGCTGGGCCGGCGAGACGTGGCTGTCATTGCCGATGACACCCTGTCCTTGCAGCGCCAGCGCCAGGATTTTTTCGCGGTTGTGGCAGTGTTTGAGCGCCTGGCGGACTTCGTTCTTGTCCCAGGGTTCCTGGTCAACGCGCAGGCGCAGCACGCGGGTTGCGCCGGTGGCTGTGCCGACGATATCGAGGTTGGTGTCGTTCTTGAGGGCTTCCCAAACCGTGACAGATGGTTCGAGGATGGTGTCCACCTGCCCGCTTTGCAGGGCGGCTACATCAGCGGCGCGGTCTTCGCCCAACTGTACCATCACAATCTCGTCGAGGTAGGGAAGAGGTTGACCATCTTCGCCCATGCGCCAGTAATCGGGGCGGGCCTTCAGGCGGCAGCGTTCGCCAGCCACATATTCGACCATGATGAAAGCGCCGGTACCAATCGGCTCTTTGGTGATGTCGCCGCCAAAGCCGGCCGGGACAATCGCCGCCGGGTACTGCGCCAGGTGTTCGGGGACAAAGATGGAGGCGGAGTTAAGTTTCAAGGAGACGGTGTAATCGTCAGTTTTGGATACGCCTTCGGGGCTGAGGTAGCTCATCGCGCCGAGGATGGATGAGCCAACATCGGGGTTGAGCCACTGCTGGAAATTGAAGACCACGTCGTCGGCGGTGAAGTCTTTGCCGTTCGAGAATTTGATTCCCTTGCGCACCACGAGCGTCCAGGTCAGCAGGTCATCGCTCGCGCTCCAACTTTCGAGCAGGTAGGGTTCGGTGACGCCTTGTGGGTTGGTGTAGGTCAGGTACTCGAAGACATGCCGCCAGGGGTGTGAAGCACTGACCAGCGAGAAGCGCGCCGGGTGGTCAACGCGCTCGACGCGTGTGGCGCAGGTCAACGTGCCGCCGCGTTTGCTCATCATTTTTGGGGATTCTGTGGCAGCGGGTTTGGCGGGTTCGGCTGGGGCTTGGGTGGGGGCTTCGGTTGGGCTGGCACAGGAGGCCAGGAATTGCGCGGTTGCCAGCGAGGCGCCGAGCAGGGTGGAAAATTTCAGGAAATCACGCCGGGAAATTTTCCCCTGGCGAAGCTGCTCTTGAGCATTGGTCACGAGCGGGTGGATTTTCTTCTCCATGATAGTTCACTCCTTGTTTTGTCAAAACCGATTGGCAGAATATGGGCAGGGATTTGGATAGGAGATTTATTGCAGAAGCACCTCCGTTTAACATATTCATTTATGTAAAACACAAACAAAGATTCGCCAGTTATAATGTGTATTATCAATATCATAGCATCTAATATATCAGAAGTCAACAAACGGCCTTTTTGGAAATATCAATTCTTTAAATCTGATATATTATATGATGTATTTTTATATACTATTGAGGTGTATTATGTTTCCTGTTTGGGAGGAACCGTCATCCCAAAACGCCATCTATATCGAACTGCGGCGCGCCATTATCATGAATCGATTGAAGCCGGGTGAGCGGCTCGATGTAGATGCAATCGCCAGTCAGTATGAGACCAGCATCACCCCAGTGCGTGATGCTCTGCAAATGTTGCGCCAGGATGGGCTGGTTACAATCAAGCCGCGTTCCGGCTATTTCGTGACTCGCACCACCCTCAAACAGTTGCGAGATTTATTGGAACTGCGCCATGTCCTCGAAGTGGCCGCTGTGGAACGCGCCGCGTTGCATGTGACTCCTGAACAACTGGCCGAATTCCGTTCCATCCACGCTGGCTACACTGGCGACGACGACCTCTCTTATGACCGTTACACCGAAGAAAACCGCCGCTTTCATTACCTGCTGGCCCAGGCTTCGGGGAACAACGAATTGACCCAGCTGATGGGCCGCCTGCACGACCGGCTGGCGCGGTTCATGGTGATGCGGCATGGCGGCAAGCACCAGGCTGAAACTCATAGGAGAATTATTGATGCGCTCGAATCTCACAATGTTGAGGCCGCCCGCGAGGCGATTCTGGATGATATTGAGCGTTCGCACGACTCAATCATTGATAAAGTGTTAAGGGAGGAAGAACAAACCTGGCACGTTTAATTCGCCTGCAATGCGCGTAAGTTCTTTCGCGCAAGCCATTCAAAATAATGAGGAAATGATATGGATATCAAAGAAATTTATCAAAACGTAGTTGATGGGGATGCCGAAGCAGTCTCCAATGGCGTTAAAGCCGCGCTGGATGCCGGGGTATCGCCCGAAGAAATCCTGGGCAAGGGCCTGGTTGCCGCGATGGACGAAGTCGGGAAACTGTTCGAAGAAGGCGAACTGTTCGTCCCCGAAATGCTGATTGCCGCGCGCGCCATGCAAAGCGGACTTGCCCTGCTCAAACCGCGCCTGATGAAAGCGGATGTCAAATCAGCTGGGAAGGTCGCCATCGGCACTGTCAAGGGTGATTTGCACGACATCGGCAAGAACCTGGTGGCGATGATGCTCGAAGGGGCCGGGTTCGAGGTCAAGGACCTCGGCGTAGATGTCGCTCCTGAAACCTTTCTCAAGGCTGCCGAGGAAGGCTACCAACTGCTCGGCATGTCGGCCCTGCTGACCACCACCATGAGCAACATGGAAACCACCATCCTGGCCTTGAAAAATGCCGGTCTGCGCGACCAGGTCAAAGTTTTCATTGGCGGCGCGCCCGTGACCCAGGAATACGCTAACAAAATCGGCGCGGATGGTTTTGCCACAGATGCATCCAGCGCGACCCGTGCCGCTCGCCAGCTAATTGGATAACATAATGGAAACCAAACTTTCCCTGAACGCTAAAACAGTCACCATCAGCCCGGCTCACCCATTCGTGGTGATTGGAGAGCGCATTAACCCAACCCGCCGCAAGAAACTGGCCCAGTCGCTGGCCGAAGGCGATTTCAGCGTGGCGCAGGCCGAAGCCAAAATGCAAGTCGAGGCCGGGGCGCAGGTGCTGGATGTCAACGCGGGCGTACCCGGCGCGGATGAACCGGCCATGCTCCAGGGCGCGGTCAAGGCCATCATGGAAGTGGTCAACGCGCCGCTCTGTTTCGACAGCGCCAACCCGCTAGCGCTCGAAGCCGCGCTCAAGATTTACCCCGGCAAAGCACTGATTAACTCGACCACTGCCGAAATCAAAATGATGGACACCGTCTTGCCGCTCGCCAAACAATATGGCGCGGCGGTGATTGGCGTCATCACTGACGACAAAGGCGTGCCGGCCACCGCCGAAGACCGCCTGCGCGTGGCCGAAGCCCTGCTCAAGCGCGCCGCCGAACATGGCGTGCCAGTCGAAGACATCATCATCGACCCGCTGGCCCTGACCGTCAGCGCCGACCACAACGCCGGGCGGATTACCCTCGACGCAATGGAACTCATTCGCAAAGAATTGGGCGTCAACATGAACCTGGGCGCCAGCAACGTCTCGTTTGGCCTGCCCGACCGAAAAATCGTCAACGTGGCCTACCTGGCCCTGGCAATTTCACGCGGGCTGACCACCGCCATCACCGACGTCACCGTGCCGGAAATCCAGACCACGCTGCTGGCCTGCGACCTCCTGATGGGGCGCGACGAATACTCCGGGCGCTGGATCAAAGCCTTCCGCAAGCGCGAAAAAGCCGCAGCCGCGGCGGCGCAGTAAATCTTGTCGAACATGAATCCGCGCAGGCCAGGAACAGCCCTATCCGCTGCCACTGGCCTGTTTTTTAAGGAGCTTGCATGACCTACGCACAACGCACCAGCCACCTCAAGCCGGAGGGCGCTTACGCCGTCCTCGCCAAGGCCAACCAACTGGAAGCCGCCGGGAAAGACATCGTCCACCTCGAAATCGGCCAGCCCGATTACGAAACCTTCCCCAACGTCAGCCTGGCGGGAATTAAGGCCATTACCCAGGGCAAAACGCGCTACACCTCGCCAGATGGGATGCCCTCGCTCAAAGAAGTCATCGCGCGGGATGCCGGGCTGCGGCGTGGGATGGAGATTCAGCCCTCGGAAGTGGTCGTCAGCCCCGGCGGGAAACCGAACCTGTTCTTCCCCACCCTGGCGCTGGTCGAGCCGGGCGACGAAGTCATCTACCCCGATCCCGGCTTCCCAACTTATGAAGCGATGATTAAAGTGGCGGGCGGCGTGCCGGTCGCGGTGCCGCTGCTGGAGCATAACCAGTTTTCGTTCGACCTGGCCGCCTTCGACAAACTCATCAACCCCCGTACCCGGCTCATTATCCTGAACTCGCCCAGCAACCCAACCGGGGGCGTTATTCCGCAAGCCGACCTGGAACACATTGCCGCGCAGGCCCAAAAATTCGACGCCTGGGTGATGACCGACGAACTCTATACCCGCATCGTCTACGATGGGCTGGACGCGCCGACCATTGCCGCCCTGCCGGGCATGAAAGAACGCTCCATCATCGTGGATGGTTTCTCGAAAACCTACTCGATGACCGGCTGGCGGCTGGGATTTGGCATCATGCCAAAGGAACTGGCCGACCAGGTTGGCCTGCTGCTGACTCACTCCATCGGCTCGACTGCCCATTTTACCCAATTTGCCGGAATCGAAGCCCTGACTGGTCCGCAAGACGGGGTTAATGCGATGGTGGCCGAATACCAGCGTCGCCGCGATGTAATTGTGGATGGCCTGAACAACCTGCCCGGCTTCTCGTGCCAGAAACCGCAGGGCGCGTTCTATGCCTTTCCGAACATCGCCGGCACGGGGCTGGGTTCCGACGTCCTGGCCAACCTGATTCTCGAAAAGGCCGGCGTGGCCCTGCTGCCTGGCTCGTCCTTTGGCAAATACGGCGAAGGCTACCTGCGCCTGTCGTATGCCAACTCAATCGAGAATATCGAGAAGGGACTGGAGCGGATTCGGGCGATTCTGTAAACCACGCTCCCGCGGCGCGAGGAAAACCAAAAGACCCGACGCTCTTTATGAGGCGGGGCTGGTTCCTGGCAATCGATATCCTTAGCAGAAAAGAAATGAAAATATTAACCAGGGTAATTGCAAACCCAACGATACTTGCGTAATAAGACGGGTTTACCATTTGCACAACCAGCAGCGCCAGCAAAATTGCCACGCTGCCGGCAATGCGCACCACCCCTGCCCTCTACCCTGGCGGTCACGCTTCCCGGTGGGAGATGGGAAATTCCCTTCCCCCACTGCGGGAAGGGCTAGGGAAAATGCCCCGAAGGGGTATGAGGGCGAAGCAGCGCTGAATAGTATACTTTTGTCATGGGTTATTGGCGAAAAGATGCTCTAAATCAATGAGCATTAACGGCATATTAACCTAAAATATATTCA
>CAYLZI010000042.1:0-17906 GCA_964388215.1 uncultured Anaerolinea sp. | reverse complement strand
TCATTCGTAAAATCAAAATCAGGATACTCTTTTTCGAGGCTTAATTCAATACCTGGACTAATTTTGGGTACTGTCAATTTCGCAAAGCAGAGTTTCAGGGCGTTGGTGTTTGCAGGTAAGGTGGAAAACTTACCAGTCCCGTCAGGGCATCAATGCCAAAAGTTGCTACCACATATACGTTTCCATCGGTAGATTGGACGTAATATCCGCTTTGCGTGACGGTTTTCGCCCCGACGCTGAAAATTACTTGAGAGCCATCGCTCATTGCGATAGAGAGCCGATATGCCGGTGGGGCAAGCGAAATGGAGGCCAGGTCGGGCGCGGGGTCAACTTTGCTTAGAATTCGCAATTCTGATATTCCCGACGCAGCATAATCCATCGCGTTTGGGTCTGCCGGAAGGTTGCCCTCAGCGGTAAGCAGCATCCAGATGCCCATGCTTTTATCCAGGCTGATGGATGTCCCGCTGGATGATTCGATAACGATGCGCGTGGCCTGGCCTTGTTCGGGGCCGATGAGCATTCCCAGGCTGACCCTTGTTGCCGTTGGAGTGGGCTGGGTGACGCGCTGGATGATGTTTTCGGGCTGCTGCATGTACCAGTATAGCCCGGCCAGGATTGCCAGGAGGACGAGCATGACAACGGTGGAGCGGCGCATCAGTTTAGCCCCTTCGGCGACGCGAGACCCAGGCCCATGCCCCGCCGCCAATCACCAACAGCGGGATAAAGCATAGCGAAGTCAATATAATGCCGATGAGGCCGAGCGTGCCGGGCGCATTAAAACTGCGCGGCATGGTCGGCTTGGGTGTCAGGTTGATGAGGTCTTCCTGCTCGGCGGCCCAGTCAACTGCATTGACGAGAATGTCGCCGTTGCCGCGCGCGTAGAGCGCATCGCCGGCAAATTCAGAGTCGCCAAACACGACCAGGCGTCCGCCGGTTGTAGTGTTTTCAGCGGCGGCGACCAGCGTCAGTGGGCCGGGATTGTCCTCGCCCTCGACAAACTGTAGTTGGTTTTGGTCTATGGATGCAAAATTGGTCTCGCCCCAGGCATTGAACCCGGTGACGACCAGGGGGGTTGCCTGCGCGCCGTCTGCTGCGCTGCCTACGGTGAGTGAGCGGGCGGTGGGATAGACGGAGTTAATCCCCATCATCTTTTCGGTGATTGGGTGCCGGGCATAAGCGGTGGCATCTGAAATGGCGAAGGATGCCGGGTTAACATTAGGGTCGATGATGAAATCATTGTTGAGGGTAATACCCCAGGTTGCCAGCAACCCGGCCAGTGAGTCGGACGTATCGCCAAAGCGGGTGAGCGGCAGGGGTTCGTACATCACAATCAGCGAACCGCCGTTTGCCAGGTAGGTATCTAGCGACTGTACTTCTGATTCTGTCAGGGGAACAAGCGGCCCGGCCACGACGACTACTTTTGCGTCCTCTGGCACTTTGCCGGTTCCTTGCAAGTTCAGCGGGCTGACCGTGTAGTTTTTCTTTTGTAGCCCGCTGGTAGCCTGGGTCAGGGATGTGTCGGCTGGCTGTTCGATGGAGTGTTCGCCATGCCCGGTCAGGAAATAGATGACGCGGGTTTGTGGGTTTATCAGGCGCAGCAGGGCGGCATCCAGTTCTTGTTCTGTTGCAAAAGTAACCTGCTCTTTTTGTTCACCCATGACCAGGACGATGGTTCCATCGCGTTCCACTCCGTCGGTTTGGGCGAGAATCGGGTTGGCTTCAGGGTCAGAGAATTCGTAACTGAACTTTCCGGCTGCGTTTTCTGTAATGCGTTCGAGCAAATTACGGGTTTCTTCGCTGTTGGTTCGGGCTGTGTAGTAAGCGCGGGCCACAACCGGCTGGGGGAGTGACTTCAGGATTTCTATGGTTTCAGGGGCCAGCGTGTTTTTCTTGTCTTCAGTCAAATCCCATGATTTTGGGTTTTGGAAGGCCAGTACGTTGAGGAAGATGAGAATCCCGCTGAAGGCCAGTAGGGTGATGAGCGAGTTGCTGCCATGTTGCGCCTGACGTCCCACAATAAAGCGGCGCGTGCCTTCGGGGTCGAGGATGGCTGTGACGGCCAGGCCGAGGACGATGCCCAGGCCAGAAAAAAGCAACCCATTTTTGACAATGTCTGGGTCAACGATTGCCAGGTTCGCTGCGGTCAATCCGCGTACCAGCGCAAATCCGATAAAGGTTAGCAAGGCCAACAGGGATAGGACAAGTCCCAGGAAGGCGAAACGGCGCGGGTCGGTTTTCATTTCCACCTCCGAATTTCGACTGCTGTGACGCCAACGGCAATTCCCAGACCGGTCAGGCTGAGCAGATAGACGATATTGTAGATGTTGATGGTTCCAGCAGCGAAATTATCTTGGACATGACTACCTACGCTCAGGTAACGGAAAATCTCTCCGCCCGATGTCAGGACGAAAGACAGAATGCCAACCAGCCACCATAAGAAGAGCAGCGCCAGCAGGGTCACAAATGCTGCTGCGAATTGGTTGTCGAAGATGGCTGAAATGCCCACCCCGATGGCGAGAAAGGCGGCAGCCATGAGAATCAGTCCCAGGTATCCCGAAAGCATCAAAATCTGGTCGATTCCGGGCGTCACCAGTTGGTCGAGCATGAAGGGGAATACCAGGGTGATGGCAATCAACGTCAGGACAAATAAGAAAGCGCCCAGCCACTTGCCAACCACCAGTTCATAATCTCGCAGGGGCGCGGTTAGCAGCAGTTCCATAGTTCCCATGCGCACTTCGTCTGCCAGCAGGCGCATGGTCAGGAAAGGCGTTGAGAACACCAGCAGGGTGGAGAGCAAACCTCCCGTGACTTGCCATGCGTCTGGAGCATCCATCATAAAGCTGCTCGATGTTGATAGGTAAGCGACATAGATGGTAAAGTACCCGCCGAGGAATATTAGAACGAAGAAAGTAATCGCGTAGGCAATGGAACTGTTGAAATAGTTGTTATATTCACGTCTGGCAATCGTCCAAATGTTGCGCATAATATTACTCCTCGCTCAAGGCGACTGGCATAGATGCGTCGCTGGTCAGTTGCAGGAAGATTTCTTCGAGGCTCAGGCTGACTGAGCGCATTTCCAGCAAATCATATTTCAATTGAACGACCAGGCGCGCCACTTCGGGGCGCAGGTCGTGGCCGGGCGCAAACTGGAACTCGAGGACGCCCTCGCCTTGCGCCTGGACATCCTGAATGCCTTTCATCTGGCCGATTTTTTCAACCAGTTCGTCGGCCTCGCCTTTTACGCGCATCTGCACCCGCTCCGCGCCGGTCAACCGGGCTTGCAGGTTTTCGGGAGTGTCTTCTACGACAATTTTGCCTTTATTAATGATGAGGATGCGGTCGCAAAGTTGCTGGGCTTCCGGCAGAATGTGCGTGGAAAGCAGTACCGTGCGTTCTTTACCCACCTCGCGAATGACGTTGCGCACCTCGATGATTTGGGCTGGGTCGAGGCCGATGGTTGGTTCATCGAGAATCAGGACTTCGGGCCGGTGCAGCAACGCCTGGGCCAGACCGACCCGCTGGCGCATGCCCTTCGATAGGTTGCCGATGTAGCCCTCGGCCCGGTCGAGCAGGCCGACCATTTCGAGGGTTTCCTCCACCCGCTCATCCGCTTTGGGCAGGTGGCGCAGGTCCGACATGAACTTGAGATAGTCGAACACGGTCATGTCGGTATAGAGTGGCACCGTTTCGGGCAGGTAGCCGACCCGTTTGCGCACTTCCAGCGATTCGGAAAGGACATCATACCCGGCAACGGTTGCTTCGCCGCTGGAAGGCGGCATGTAGCCGGTCAGGATGCGCATGGTGGTGGTTTTCCCGGCTCCGTTTGGCCCCAGGAATCCCAAAATTTCTCCCTGGCGGGCTTCGAAGGTGATGTTATCAACGGCTTTGCGCAGCCCAAAATTTTTGGATAGTTCGTTGACTCTAATCATGCAATCTCTCGGTTGTTGGAAATTGGCGAAACAAAAGGCACAGCAGCCAAAGGCGGCGGTGCCAAAATCCCGCGTTTTTTGCGGGGATGATGAGTGGGTAATCGGTTTTTACTATACAATAATTCAGTGGGGGAAGTCAAGCACCTTTTCCAACTCTAATAAAATACTAATATTTGTGGCATTTGGAACACATCACGCTCTTTGCCGGATAAAATTCACATCGGACGCGGATTATCTATGAATTCGCGCTATGATTCCTGAACCACCTGCGTCATATTGTTAATCCACTTCTTCGAGAAATAGCGCCACAGACCGGCAATCAGTTTGGTGAGTTCCTCGCTTAGCGCCAGCAGGTAAACAAATTGAAGCGGAAGGCCAAAGACAAATGCGCCCAGCGCGGCGAGCGGCACGCCCACCAACCAGATGACCAGACCATCCAGAATGAGCGAAAAGACCGTATCTCCGCCTGAGCGCAGCGCGCCGATGATGATAATCATGTTACTGGCGCGAATCCAGACGGCTAACGCGGCAAAGGTCATCAGGTGGTAGGCACTTTCGATAACGACTGGCGAAACGTTGTATAACCCCAGCACCGGGGTTCGGATGAGCAGCAGCACGCCCCCAACCAGCCAGCCAAACGCAATCGCCAGCCCAATGGAGCGGCCAGCGTAGGTGTGGGCCAATTTCTCCTCGCCCGCGCCGATTTTGTTGCCGACCAGCACGGCAGTGGCATTGCCCAGCCCAATCATGAGCGCGAAGGCGATATTATCTACCGTGCTGTAAATGTTGACGGCGGCGATGGTTTCTGTTCCCATGCGGGCGTAGATGATGTTGTAGGTGGTGATGCCAAACGACCACAGTATCTCGTTCAAGGCCACCGGGATGACTGGTTTCATGATTTTCCAGGTGAAGGCCAGGTCGAAGTAGCGCAGTTCGGCCAGGGTTGCGGCGGCGGGAGAATCGCCCCGCTGGTAAGTGATAACGAGCAGCGCCAGCATCTCTAGCCCTCGGGCGATGTTGATGGCCCAGGCTGCTCCTAAAACACCGAGGATGGGCAGGCCGAGTATGCCAAAGACCAGTCCATAAGTTAGCGCCGCATTGACTATCAGCGAGCCAATCGAAACGGCCACCGGCAGGCGCACGTTGCCAGTGCTGCGCAATGTGAAGGCGTATGTAAATGTCACCGCGAAAAAGATGAATGACCAGCTGAAGGTACGCAGGTAATCGGCTCCGGCGCTGATAACGCGCGTGTCGGCGGAGTAGATGCCAATCAGTTGCGCCGGAATCAATTGCGCCAGCCCAAAAAACAGGAGCGCTGCGCCAACCTGTAACTTGAGCGCCAGCCCCAGCACTTTGCGGATGTTTGGAACATCGCGTTTGCCCCACAGTTGGGCTGTGAAAATGGCCGTCCCACTGCCGATGCCGAATAGTACCAGGTTGAGCAGGAAAAAGATTTGGTTGGCCAGACCGACTGCTGCAACCGCTACCTCGCCTTTTTGGCCGATGATGACCACGCTTGCCATGTTGAGCGAGGACATCACCAACTGCTGGGTGGCAATTGGCACAGCGATATGCAAGACCTGGCGGAAATAGTCTGGGTCGCGGTAAAACGCGCCGATTTTTTGGATAAAATTAGAAGGTTGTAACATAAGGGAACCCTGAAGGCATTTGATTATACTTTGGACTGCGGTTTTTCATTGCTCGGTTTGGTTTAGAGCCAGGGCAATCGCTTTTGAATCTTTTCTGCCCAATTTGGCGGGGTGCTTGCCCTTGCGTGAGGGATGGAAAGGAGAAAAGCCCAGCGTGAGCCGGGCTTTTGGAAGGGGAGAGTGGGTTGTGGGGGTTGATGAACTAGACGAAGTATAAAGATGGGTGGGAAAATCGTCAAACCGCGTAGGCGGCATGTCCTTTATAATCCTATAAAATCACGCTCAGGAAAAGGCTTATGAAAGATTTGGACCGTTATCGGGGTTGCCTGCTCGGCCTGGCTGTGGGAGACGCTATCGGCACAACTGTAGAATTCAAAGCGCGTGGCAGTTTTCCCCCTGTCACCGATATGGTTGGCGGCGGGGCCTTCAATCTCAAGCCCGGACAGTGGACGGATGACACTTCGATGGCGCTATGCCTGGCCGAGAGTCTGGTAGAAAAGAACGGCTTTGACCCGCTCGACCAGATGAACCGTTACCGGGCCTGGTACGAAAATGGTTATTTGTCCAGCACCGGAACTTGTTTTGACATCGGCAATGCCACCCGCCAGGCGCTTGAGAAATTTAAAGCCACAGGCAAACCGATGAGTGGCTCGACCCACCCATCCAGCGCCGGCAATGGCTCACTCATGCGCCTGGCGCCGGTGGCCATGTTCTATGCGCCCAGCCGGGCCATAGCGCAAGCCTATGCCGGGAAAAGCTCCCGCACCACCCATGGCGCAAAGGAATGCGTAGATGCCTGCACGCTCTTCGCCAGGATGCTTGTATTGGCGTTGGTGGGAGCCGGGAAGGAAACCATCCTGTTTGAAAATGGTACAGCGGGAATCGTATCGGAGAAAATCCTGGCGATTGCCCGGGGCGAATACCGGGAGAAATCCACCATGCACATTCGCGGCAGCGGGTATGTGGTGGATGCGCTGGAAGCAGCCCTGTGGTGTTTCTGGACTACTGATACGTTTTCGGAAGCGGTGCTTGCTGCCGCCAACCTGGGCGATGACGCAGATACAACCGCTGCGATTTGCGGGCAAATTGCCGGGGCCTGGTATGGACAAACGGGCATCCCAACTCCCTGGCTGGACAAGTTATACCTGCGCGAGAAAATCGTTGACCTGGCGGAAGAACTCGCAGGTTGATCAATATTCATCTCAATGACTCAGCCAATTCGGGCAGGAATGGCAGCCCCGTCCAGCCGATGATGTGGCTTGCGCCCGGCGGCAGGAAGCCCCAGTTGCCGTAGCCGTATTGCTCCCAGTGCGCCATGTAAAAAACGGTAGAGCCAAATTTTTGGCGAAGGTATTGTTCTAAAAGAGAGTTTATAATTGAAATAATACATAGGCCTTCCCAACCAATCATAATCCACTTTACAGATACCCATGCCCAACCGACTTGCCCACGAAAACTCTCCCTACTTGTTGCAACATGCCAACAACCCCGTAGACTGGTACCCCTGGGGCGAAGAAGCCCTGAATCACGCCCGCAACGAGGGCAAACCCATCTTCCTGTCCATTGGCTATGCCGCATGTCACTGGTGTCATGTCATGGAACATGAGTCCTTCGAAGACCCGGACGTGGCCGCTTTCATGAACGAACACTTCATCAATATCAAAGTGGATCGCGAAGAACGTCCCGACCTCGACAGCATCTACATGGCCGCCACCGTCGCCATGACCGGCCAGGGCGGCTGGCCCATGTCGGTCTTCCTGGCCCCCGACCTGCGCCCCTTCTATGCCGGAACCTACTTCCCGCCCGTGCCGCGCTACAACATGCCCTCTTTTCATGACCTGCTTTCCGGCATCGCCAATGCCTGGCAAAACGAACGCGCCGAAGTCCTGCGGGTCAGCGGGCAAGTCACCAGCCACATCCAGCGCGCCAGCCGAGTTGGCGGAGCGGCCTCCTACCCGCTAACAGGTAAACTCCTCAACAACGCCGCAAATCACCTCTACCAAACCTACGACTGGGGTTTTGGCGGCTGGGGCGGCGCGCCCAAATTCCCCCAGCCCATGACCATCGAATTTCTGCTCAACCGCGCTACCGCGCCAGAAACCAGCGTCGGCGAACGCGAAAACTACCTGAAGACCATCACCCATGTGCTCAAGGCGATGGCGCGCGGTGGCATGTACGATGTGGTTGGGGGCGGGTTTGCCCGCTACAGCGTGGATAACACCTGGAAAATTCCGCACTTTGAAAAGATGCTATATGATGTCAGTCAGCTTGCCCTGGTTTATTTACATGGCTTTCTGGTAACTGGCGAAGAACAATTCCAGCGGGTCTGCGAGGAAACATTAACTTTTATCCAAAGGGAAATGACAGACCCTTCGGGAGGCTTTTTCAGCAGCCTGGATGCTGACTCAGAAGGCGAAGAAGGAAAGTTTTACGTTTGGAACTATGATGAAATCCAGACCGCCCTTGGAGATGACTTTGAATTCTTCAAAGTGGCGTATGGGCTGACAACTGGGGGGAACTGGGAAGGCAAAACGATTCTGCAACGCGCTGTTGACGATGCCACTCTTGCTACAAGGTTCAAAATAAGCGTAGAAGAAACTACATCAAGATTGGCGAAATGTCATCATATATTGCTCGCAGAAAGAAACAAGCGGGCGCGCCCCGGCACCGATGACAAAGCCCTGGTTGCCTGGAATTCACTCGCTTTGATTGCATTCGCAGAAGCCAGCCGCTACTTAAAACGCCCAGATTTTCTAGATGTTGCAAAAAGAAATGCTCACTTCTTATTGGATAACCTTTATCAGGATGGGCGTCTTCTGCGCTCATGGCGAAATGGAAAATCAAAGCACAATGCCTATCTTGAAGATTATGCAAGTTTGATACTGGGTCTGCTCACGCTCTATCAATCTGACCCTGATATATGCTGGTATCAACAAGCACTAAAACTTGCTGATGAAATGGTTGCGAATTATAGCGATCCAACCGGCGGCTTTTTCGATACACGAGATGACCATGAAAATTTGTTACTGCGGCCCAAAGAACTTCAAGATAATGCAACGCCATCTGGCAATGCTTTGGCCGCCAATGCACTATTAAGAATTTCGGCTTATGGAGACCGCCCAGAATATCGAAAACTGGCCGAAGATATGCTCCTGCCAATATTGGAAACAGCAGTTCAATATCCCACTGCTTTTGCCAAATGGCTCGAGGCAGCCGACTTTGCTCTTGGGCCGGTTAAAGAAGTCGCAATTATTGGGCCGCAAGCCGATTTGCTAATGGATACTCTCTGGAGTACGTATCGCCCACGTCTGGTGGCAGCAATTTCGGTCTATCCGCCTGAACAAGGCTCTCCATCTATTCTTGATGCTCGGCCGTTGGTAGATGGAATCCCCACTGCTTATGTATGCCAGAATTTTGTATGCCAACAACCCGTAACTAGCCCAGTTGAGCTGGCCGCCCAACTCGCAAATGATACGGCCAACCCCGCTTCTTAGCGCCACGATAGAACGTTCCCCAAGTTAAAACGAATGGGTTCTACTGTTTTTAACGAGAAAAGCCCGCCCGGGCGACCCACCAAAAACGAGAGACTCTGAAATGATTGTGCCAGAATGGATTCAGGGCAATGTTTTGGAAGGTTAAAAGATGCGGGGCTTGAATGTTTCTAAGAATTGGATGATTTCTCGTTCTACATCATCCACGCTCATCAAGTCGGTAAAAATATATAAGTCGGCGTATTCTTGGGCATGGGCCAGGCGGCGGCGTTGTTCTTGATAGTCAGATTCTCCCCAGCCCAGGGCGCGCCGCGCATTGGTGACGGGGTATGATGCATCGAGAAAAACCAGCACATCGGGGTTGGCGATGCGCTTCCACATGTCTTTTACGAAGGAATGTTCTTGGGCAATGTGCTTCACCGGGTAGCCGCGCGCCCGCAGCCGCCCGGCGATGGTGGATTTGCCTGAGCCACATGGCCCTACCAGGCCTATGGTGATGGAGCGTGGGAATTCGCCCCCGCCGCGCTCATTGGTTATCATGCACAATCGCATTTAGCCGGTCGGGGCTGCCCAATACGGCGAGGACATCGCCTGCTGCCAAAATTCGCCCGCCGGTAGGGTGCAGGTCGGGTTCGCCTAGGTGTTTGAGCAGGATGATGCTTACATCGTAGCGAGATTCAACCTCCGAAACGGGGCGCTTATTCAGTTTGCTTTTTTCGCCAATGGTCAGCCGCCCCAGGCTGAGTGATTGTCCATCCACTGTAATTGGGCGGGTCACATCGGCCCCGGCTGCCGAGGCGGCAAAGGCGGGGGCCGCCATGCTGGTAGCGCTGAGCGCGTAGAAGCCGAATTGTTGTTGCAGCGATTCTGCAAAGTCGTCGTCGAAAATGCGTATGACGACTCGAATGGATGGGTTCAGGTTGCGCGCCTTAACCGCAATTTGCAGGTTCGTCGAATCGTTTTGCGAGCAAAGTACAATTGTTTTTGCGCGCCAGATGCCTGCCGCACCCAGCACCGTTTGCCGCGTTGCGTCACCTTGGATGACCGGGATGTTCATGGCCTGCACCGTTCCCACCAGGTCGGCATTGGGGTTGAGTTCGATGACCACTACCGGCTCTTCCATTTTGAACAAATTTTGCGCCACCCGGTAGCCCAGGTGACCCAGGCCGACCAGGATGGCGTGATTCTCGAAGGTGGAAGCGACTGCCATTTCCCACTCCTTGCTGCGCGCGCGCCGGTTGAATAACAGGTAGCCAAAATCGGCCAGTCCTTGCGCTAATATGACCAGGCCAATGAGCGGCATGATGAAATAAAAAACCTGTAATAAGGGCTGGGTTGGAAAATCTCCACCGGACTGCAAAAGAGTCAGTGTCAGCATCAGGTAAGCGGCTTCAGTAAAAGACCCGGTAGGCTTGCCATACCCTTGCGCCAACTGGTAGTATAAACTCGCGCCAACCAGCAATGCCAGCGAGAATAAGACCAGCGGCTGACGGAACTCTCGCAAGAGCAGCATGGTGTCGCGCCACGAAGCCCGGAGTTTTCGAACGTTGAAGTTCATAAATTGAGAGGCAGGCGCACGTTCATTCGGCGCACATTTTCTTCGCCGCGCGGCATGACGCGCATAACCATCACGCTCATATCATCTGCCGGGCGGCCATCATCTAAACGCATGGCCTGCGCCAGCAGCGCATCCGCAACTGTCTGCGCGGAGGGGTTGCCGTCTTCGAGCAAGCCGCGCAAGGTAATGCCTACATCCATTGGGTCGCCGCGCCGCGTTCCGGCGTGAACCAGCCCATCGGTATAAATGACCACTGTCAGCCCCATTTCGAGCGGGATTTCGGTAATTTTGGGCTTGATGTTGCGTCCAATCCCAATCGATTGGCTTGTTTCATCAATGCGCTCGATGTTTTCGCCGCGCGCCAGGTACATTGGTGATTCGTTGTTACGCGCGAGCACCACTGTTTTGGTGTGCATGTCTACCGAGAGGATGTTGAGCGTGCTGGAGACTTTGCCGCCCCGCTCGTTGAAAAGGTAATCTGAAGCCGCGCGCGCCGCTGCGCCATCGCGCACGCCCTCGGCCAGCAGCCCAATCACCTTGCGAACCACCATCATTGAGATGACCTTCGCGCCGCGCCCCGAAGCCTGCCCGTCGGCCAGCACCACCGACAACCCGCCGCCGGGTCGTTCTACGACCTCCAGCGTATCTCCGCTTTCAGAGACGGCATACTTGTTTGTTTTGGCAACCGCAATTTGCACTTCCATAAGATTGATTCTACTCTACTTTTCTGCTCTGCCCGTATCCTTTTGGCTCTCATGCTTTTTTATGGTGAATCTACATATCTTCTCAATATTTTAGGGAGAGAAGCACCGTCCCGAAGACTCGAATGGCTGAATCTGGTTTTTCAAGCAAACCTTTGGGACGTTTCCCCATTTTTTTGAGAAGATACGAAGTTGCGGGTAAAATGGGGCATTCACGCTTGCCAGGAGATGTTTACATAATGGAAAAATTGCACTTTGGAGCGGCATGGTACCCTGAACACTGGCCGCAGGAACGTTGGGGTGAGGACATTCGCCTGATGAAGGAAGCCAATTTTAGTGTTGTGCGCCTGGCAGAATTTGCCTGGTCAACGATGGAACCGGCTGAGGGCGAATTCCATTTTGACTGGCTGGAACAGGCCATTGAAATGCTTGCTGATGGGGGTATTGCCACTGTGCTTGGCACGCCCACTGCCGCCCCACCCGCCTGGCTGGCGCAGAAGCACCCTTCCACGCTGGCCGTTGATGAACAGGGGCGGGCGGTTCAGTTTGGCAATCGCTGTCATTACTGCGTCAATTCGCCTGAATTTCATCACGCTACGCGCCGCATTGCCCGCGCGATGGCCGAGCGATTTGGGAGTTCTCCCCACGTCATCGGCTGGCAGTTAGACAATGAATACAACCGCGTCTGTTATTGCGGCCACTGCCAGGACAAATTTCAGTCTTTCTTGCGCGAACAATACGGCACACTCGATGCGTTAAATGCCCACTGGTCAACTGCTTACTGGAGCCAAACCTACTCCGACTGGGCGCAGATTCCGCTGCCGGTTGGGCCGCACAACCCCGGGCTGATGCTGGCTTTTAAGCATTTCGTCACGCGCTCTTACCAAAACTTTCAGAAAATTCAGTCGAATGAACTTCGCCCGCGCCTGCCCGCTTCTGTTTGGGTGACGCATAACTTTATGGGCTGGTTTGGCGCATTTGACCACTACGCAGTATCGCAAGACCTGGATTTCGCCTCGTGGGACTGGTATATCGGCTCGGGACATCACGACCACCTGAAGACGGGGGCCGCCCATGACGTGACGCGCGGCTATAAACGTCAGAATTTTTGGCTGATGGAAACCCAGCCGGGCAATGTCAACTGGTCAAAAACCAACAATACATTGAACAAACTCGAAGCGCGCGCCATGGCCTGGCACGCAGTGGCGCACGGGGCCGATGCGCTGCTTTACTGGCAGTGGCGCTCGGCGCTGGGCGGGCAGGAACAATATCACGGCACGCTGGTTGACCAGGCCGGGCGCCCCCGTCCGTTTTATGAAGAAGCCCAACTCATCGGCGCGGAATTTGCGCGCTTATCTGAACTGGTAGCCGGTTCCACCATTCAAAGCAAGGCCGCCATTCTGCATTGTTATGACAGCCGCTGGGCGATTGAGTTCCAACGCCATAACAGCGAATTTGATTATGTGAACTACCTGGAGCATTGGTATCGCCCGCTCTCATCCCGCAATGTTGAGATTGACATCATCTCTGCCGATGAACCGCTCCAAGGCTACAAACTGGTGATTGCCCCGGCCATGCTCGTACTCGATGAGGCCCGCTTCGAGCAGTTTAAGGAATTTGTCCAGCGCGGTGGGCGGTTGGTGCTGACCCTGCGGACCGGCATGAAAGACCGCCACAACGCGCTGCTACCCTCTCGTCAGCCGGGGGCGCTGGCCGAGCTGGCTGGAGTAGAAGTGGAAGAATATTACTCGCTAGAGAACCCGGTTCCGGTGGGGGGCAAGTTATTCCAGGGCCGCGCCTTGCTGTGGGCCGAGCGATTGCGCCTGTTGGGGCAGCAGTTTACAACGGTCATGGCGCGTTACGGCGTGAGCAATGGCTGGCTCGATGACCAACCCGCAATTGTGGTCAACCCCTTTGGCAGCGGCTTTGTCTATACCGTTGGAACCTGGCTGGATGAAGACAGCCAGGATATCATCGTCAAGCAGATTCTCTCGAACACAAATATCAAGCCGTTTGCCACGCCTGGCCCGGTCGAAGCGCGGATTCGCGTGAAGGAGGATGGAACACGCCTGCACTTTATCATCAACCATAGCCGCGAACCGCAGGCTGTAACGCTTCCCTGGCCTGCCACAGACCATATCGGCGGGCAGCAATTCGCCCAGGGGAATTTGACCCTCTACCCGTATGCGGTTGCCCTGCTAACGAAACAGGATTGAATCGCTGGCGAATGGTCATTTCTTGACGCTTTTTCTCCATTGTGGGAGAATGCCATACACCATTAGACAGGATTTCGCATGAATTTCACCCCATCCGAACTTCCCGACGTTCTCATCATCCAGCCGCGCGTTTTGGAAGACGAGCGCGGCTTCTTTTTAGAAAGTTACCAGAAGCAACGCTTCGTCGCGGCGGGCATCCCATTTGATTTTGTTCAAGATAATCATTCTTTATCTCACCGGGGCGTGCTGCGCGGGCTGCATTATCAGATTCAACAGGCGCAAGGCAAACTGGTGCGGGTAATTTCTGGCGAAGTTTTCGATGTGGCGGTTGATATTCGCCGCAATTCACCCACTTTTGGAAAGTGGATGGGCATGACCCTCTCTGCTGAAAACAAAACCATGCTGTGGATTCCACCCGGTTTTGCGCACGGCTTTTACGTTTTGAGTGAGCAAGCCGAAGTTTTGTACAAAGCAACAGACTATTACGCCCCGCAATGGGAGCGCGCCTTGCTGTGGAATGACCCGGCAATTAACATTCGCTGGCCGAACGGGCCCCAGCCGTTGGTTTCGCCAAAAGATGCCGCCGGGCTGGCGCTTTCTCAGGCCGAAATTTTTGATTAAGGAGACGACGAATGAAAGGTATCATCCTTGCCGGGGGGCGCGGCACCCGCCTGCACCCCCTCACCCTGGCCGCCAGCAAGCAACTCCTGCCGGTTTACGATAAACCGATGGTCTATTACCCCATCTCCATGCTCATGCTGGCCGGGATACGAGAAGTGCTGGTCATCAGCACCCCCGAAGACCTGCCCACTTTCCAACGCTTGCTTGGGGATGGACATCAATGGGGGATGGAGTTTTCTTATGCCGAGCAAGACCAGCCGCGCGGCCTGGCAGATGCCTTTCGGGTGGGCGCCGGTTTTGTGGGGAACGAAGCAGTTTGCTTAATTTTGGGCGATAATATTTTCTTCGGGCAGGGTTTGCCAGCCCTGCTCCAACGCGCGGCGCAAATTCAAGATGGCGCGATTATCTTTGCCTACCCGGTGCGCGACCCGCAACGCTACGGCGTAGTGGAGTTCGATGAACAGTTTCGCGCCATCAGCCTGGAAGAAAAACCCAAACAACCGCGCTCGAATTATGCCGTGCCAGGGATTTATTTCTACGACCCGCAGGTGGTCGAGTTGGCCGCCAACTTGCAGCCATCCCCTCGTGGCGAATTGGAGATTACCGATTTGAACCGCATCTACCTGGAACAGGGCAAGTTGCAGGTGGAAGTCTTTGGGCGCGGCGTGGCCTGGCTAGATGCCGGCACGCACGAATCTCTGCTTCAGGCCGCTAACTTTGTGCAGGCGGTGCAAGACCGGCAGGGGCTGATGATTTCTTGCCCTGAAGAAATTGCCTATCGCAAAGGCTTCATTGAAGCGGCGCAGTTACGCCAACTGGCGCAAACCATCAACAATTCTTATGGTGACTACCTGCTGCGCCTGGCCGATGAGACAGTGACGAAATAGCCATGAACCGAATTTTATTGCTGGGAAAAAATGGGCAGTTGGGCTGGGAACTGCGGCGCGCCCTGGCCCCGCTCGGAGAAATAACCGCGATTGACCGCGAAGAAGTGGACCTCTCGCAGCCAGAGCAGTTGCGCGGCGCGCTGGCAGATGCCCGCCCGCAGGTGATTGTTAACGCATCAGCCTTCACCGATGTTGATGGCGCGGAAGCTAATCCACAGATGGCAATGGCTATCAATCGAGATGCTCCGGCCATTTTGGCAGAAGAATCTCACCGTTTGAACATCCCCCTCATCCACTATTCCACCGATTTTGTTTTCGACGGTTCACTGGGACGGGCCTACACCGAAGCCGATTTGCCCAACCCGCTCAACATCTATGGCCTGAGCAAGTTGCAGGGCGAACAGGCCATTCAATCGGCTGGTTGTCTGCACCTGATATTTCGCACCAGTTGGGTTTACAGCCTGCGCGGCAATGGTTTTGTCTCGAAGGTGCTGCGCTGGGCGCACGAAAAGGAATCTCTGCGCGTGGTAGATGACCAGGTGGGCAGCCCTACCTGGGCGCGGATGCTGGCCGAGATGACTTCCCTGGTTCTCATGCAGTCTCAGGCGCGTGGAGCCGACTGGCTGGCCGAGCGCAGCGGCATCTATCACCTGGCCGGGAGCGGCGCCGCCAGCCGCCTTGAATGGGCGCAGGCCATTCTCTCCCTCGATGCTGATGCGCATGAGCAGCGCTGCAAAAACCTGGAACCTGCCAAAACCGCCGATTTCCCCACCCCAGCGCATCGCCCGCTTTATTCGGCCTTGAATTGCGAACGGTTTTCTGCTGCGTTTGGCTTGTTCATCCCTAACTGGCAAGAGAACCTGCGCCTGGCAATGGATACCAGCCTGTTTGGCGGGTAGAGTAGGCGAATGAAAGGCGCTTGCCCCCAAAAAACTCCCCACTTCTTCTTCATCCTGGTCAGCGTCGTCATTTCCCTCTCGTTTTTACCGGCGGGGCAAGCCAGGCCAGGCGTTGCCTTTCAGGGGAATGGAACGACGGCTGCTTTTGACCCTGCCGAAGCAACCCAAACCCCCGCTGAAACAGAATCCCCTCCATCTGAAACACCCTCCCCTTCGCCTGCTACCCCTTCCCCAACAGATACGCCGCTGCCTATAGACGATTTCGCAGGAACGCCTGCCGAGCAAACGCTCCTGCTCGTGGGGCTTTCCAGTTCGGCCAACCTGGAAAGTTTTGAAAGCAGCATTCCCTACCAGGTGGTTGATATAGGCTTGCAAGGGTTGGGAATTTACGCCGTTCGGGCGCCAGAAGCGCAGGCCAATGAAATTCTGGCAAGCCTTTCAAGCCTGCCGGGCGTGCGCTATGCTGAACCAAATTACACCGTCACCGGGCAAGAGACCCTCCCCAGCGACCCGGCCCTGCCCCTGCAATACGCCCTGACCAACATCCGCGCCCCACAGGCCTGGGATATTACCACCGGCTCAGGCGCGGTGACAATTGCAATGATTGACAGCGGGGTAGACCTTTCGCACCCCGAACTTGCGCCCAAACTACTGCCCGGCTATGATTTTGTAAACGGGGATACCATTCCGCAAGATGATAATGGACACGGCACGCACGTCGCCGGGATTGCCGCCGCAGCCAGCGACAATGGCCTGGGCATGGCAGGCGTTTCTTGGGGAGCGCGCATCTTGCCGGTAAAGGTATTGAACGCATCTAATGCTGGCTCTTATGCCAATGTCGCGGCGGGCATTGCGTGGGCAGTTGACCATGGCGCGCAGGTTATCAATCTCAGCCTGGGGGGCGGCAGCCCCTCTGAAACGCTTGAAGATGCAGTGAATTACGCGGTTTCTCGTGGGGTGGCGCTTGTTGCTGCGGCAGGCAATACCAGTGGGGATATTCTCTACCCGGCGCGTTACCCGGCTGTAATAGCGGTTGCCAATACCAATGCCGCCAATCAGCGCGTTTCCAGTTCTGGTTTTGGGACGCAAATTGACCTGGCTGCGCCTGGCGCGAGCATTTACAGCCTGTCCATTGGCGGCGGGTACCGATACCGGAGCGGCACGTCCATGTCTACCCCGCATGTTTCGGGCGGGCTGGCGCTGCTGCTCAGCCTGCCAGGAGTTGGAGCCGGGCAGGCGCGCGCCTGGCTCGAAGCCTCCGCCCTCGACCTCGACCCTCCTGGCTGGGACATTTTCACCGGTTCGGGCCTGATTCAACTGGATTCTGCCCTGCTGCTGGCAAATTCTGCATCTCCAACAAATAGCCCATCTCCAACGCTTTTCTTGACGACCGACACGCCGCCCTCCTTGCCAACGTCTGTTTGGGTGGTCAGTTCGCCTGCCCCCACAGTTAACCGGCATGCCGCCAGTTTAACGATACCGGCCGCCACAAGTTCCCCAACAGCACCTCCTACCCTTTCGTCAACGCCTGCGGTGCCGCTCATTTCTCATCCGCCTGGCCTTTCTCCCTCGCCTACAATGGCAATCTCCCCTTCTGCCGCGCCGCCTGCGACAGCGCGTTTTCAGTGGATGCCCTGTCTGGGCGCTCTTATGCTATTGCTTGGCCTGCTGTTGGCAGCCTGGGCAGCCCGCGCGCGCCCGCGCAGGTGAGGCTGGCGCAAAAGTGCCGCTCACGCGATTCTTGTCCTTTTTGTAAATTTCATCCCTCGTCTGACCCGGTTATAATGAAACTGTAAACCTCTGTCCGCCCAGCCCGGCTATTCCCATTCAGAAACCGCAAATCAAAGACTGACATATTGTCGAAACTCAATTGCCCGGCAGGAAACGTGAACGATTTTACTTAACTGATGTTACGCAGATCAAAGCGTGAAGATCGGGTAAGATTTGCGGATGAA
>CAYLZI010000041.1:0-17920 GCA_964388215.1 uncultured Anaerolinea sp. | reverse complement strand
GGTCAGGTTGGCTTCGGCCAGGTTCTTGGCGGTGTTGAAGTCCCAGTTGGTGGTGACCTGTCCGAGAATCTTGCCCATCTCGTCGCGGGTCAGGGTCGCCTTGCCAGACAGGGCTTCGGCTTCGCTGGAGTTCTTGATGACGAAAGTGCCATCCACAATCTTCGGCTGGAGCACATTCCACGCGCCCTCGAAGAACAGGAAGGCGTTGTTGTCAGACGAAGCGCCCGCATACAGGTAGAGCGGGTTGCCCTTGCCGGAGGCCTTGTCCACCAGGTATTGCGCCTGGGCAGCGCCAACGGCCACGCTGTCGAAGGTTACATAGTAGTCAACCGCGCCAGTGTCGCGGATGAGGCGGTCATACGAAATGACCTTCACGCCAGCAGCCTTGGCGGCGTCGGCGGCGGAGGCAGCAGCGGTGCCATCTTGCGGGCAGATGATGAGAACCTGAACGCCCTTGGTGATGAGCGATTCCACGTTGGCCTTTTCGGTGGCCGAGGAACCCTGGCTGAACAGGATTTCAACATCATATCCGGCGGCGGTCAGGGCATCTTTGAAGCGGGTTTCATCCTGAATCCAGCGCGGTTCATCCTTGGTGGGCAGCACGATGCCGACCGCCAGTTTGCTCTTGGGAGCCTCGGTTGCCGCAGGAGCGGCGGGAGCGGCAGGCTGGGCAGGAGCCTGGGTGGCCTGACCGCAAGCCGACAGAATCGCGGCGGCGATAAACAGGACAGCCATCAGTACGTAAAGCGAACTCTTCTTAAACATTGACGTTCCTCCTATAGAATTTTGGTGAAAGGGAATTTCCAGGTAGTAAATCTTCGGGGCTGGAGTTGGATATAATCGGGCAGGACCTCCTGTTCTTTACTTGGACAAAGGCGTGCAATATAATGATAACGAATTGTTAACACCCGCTTCAACCCTTATCCCCTTGTTTCCCGCCCAGGAATTCCCCTTCATTTTTTAGGGGATTCCCCCTGTTCGTAACGCGACATTCATACCGCAACAAAAAAGAGACACAAATATCGCGCCACAAAGTTTGCGCGCTCGATACAAATGCAGCGCGGTAATGCAATAAAGAGACGGCCTAACATGTCCCCTGCCCGCACCCTGCTCGCCGATGACCATGCCCTCATACGCGCCGGATTGCGTGACGCGCTCTCTAACCTGCCTGAAATCGAGATTGTCGGCGAGGCGGGGAACGGGCGTGACCTTTTCCTTGCGCTGGAGCGGTTGCATCCTGACCTGCTGGTCATGGATGTCAATATGCCCGACTTTGAGCCGGTGGCAGCAGCCCACAAAATCCGCGCCGCATACCCTGAACTGAAAATCCTGGTCGTGACCGCTTATGATGATGAAGCCTATGTGGTGGGGTTGCTCTCAGCGGGTGTCAACGGGTATCATCTCAAAGACCAGCCGCTTTCAGACTTGCAACTGGCCGCGCGCCGCGTTCTGAATGGGGGACGCTGGATTTCCGACCCACTGGTCAACCGACTGGTGGACCACCATCACGCCGAAGCGGTCTCCCTGCTTACCCGCCGGCAGCGCGAACTGCTCTACTTACTCACCCAGGGATACAACAACAACAAAATCGCCCTGGTAATGGATTTAAGTGTCAAAACGGTCGAAAATCACCTGACAGCGCTCTACCGCGCCATTGGCGTCGAAAGCCGCCTCGAAGCAAACAACTACGCCAGCCGCCATCCCGAAGCCCTGATTGTTCCCGACCATGAAAAAGGCCAAAACCGGCTGGATGCGCAGGTCGAAACCCTGGCCGTCTTACTGGTGGATGATAACGCCCGCTACCGGGCGCAATTGGGCAAACTGGTAGGGCGCATCAGCCCGGCAGCCTCCATCTATGAAGCAGAAGACGGTGCCGAAGCAGCCCGGTTGGCCGGGCGGGTGAAACCCAAACTGGCATTTATTGATGTCGTTTTAAGGGAAGAGGACGGGATTCAATGCGCTCGGCGCGTTAAAGCAGTCTCGGCCACCACGCGCATCATCCTCATTAGCGCGTATCCTGACCGAGAATTCCGGCGCATCGGCCTGAATGCGGGCGCAGTCGCTTTTCTCGACAAAAAAGACATTGATGCGGCCACCGTTCGTCAATTGGTCAATGACGCATTGGATGAATAATCAAACCACCACCGTTGGGTACGGGCTGGGAATTTCAATCCGCACATCCACCCCGCCGCCATCCGGCGACCCCATCTGTATCGTTCCCCCAAGCAGGCTGACCCGCTCACTGATTCCCACCAGCCCAAAATGCTTCTTCTCAGAAAGTTCCGCCAGGTTAATAGGCATCTCAATGCCCGGCCCATTATCCGACATTTGCACCACCAGGCTGGCAGTCGGAGACCGCTGCAGAGAGAGTTTAACCAACGTCGCGCCACTGGCATGTTTGCGGACGTTGCTCAACCCCTCCTGAATAATGCGAAAGACCGAAAGTTCGATAGGCTCCGGCAGGCGTCCCAGCCCAGAGTCAACATCCAAATCTACATGAACACCGGTTTGTTTCGACCATTGATGCGTCAGCGAACGGATGGCAGCAGGCAAGCCATGACTGTCAATTGTGGGAGGTCGCAGGTCACTGCACAATTGACGCAACCCGCTCACCACCTGGCGAATCCCGTTGCGGATGCCCGCCAACTCTGCCCGCATCAATTCATCACCCGCCTCGTTCTCTAAATCTTCCAACTGATAGGTATAACTGAGCAAATCCTGAATCACCTGGTCATGCAATTCGCGCGCCAGGGCTTTACGCTCAGTCTCGCGCTCGGTCATCAGGCGGCGATTGGCCTCTTGCAAAGCCAGGTTTAGGCGGTCAAGCGACTCTAACTGCTTGCGCAGGCGTTCAATCAACTGACGGTTAAGCGAATCCTGCTCTTTCAGGCTTTGCCGCAAAACCTGCTGGGCGCGTCGCAACTCCTCGGCCTGTTGCTGGGCGGCGTAATAATTCTCAAAAGCCCAAATAACGGGAGTAATTTGCTCCTGCCGGTTTGAGCCGACAATTAACTCTACAATCTCGCGTGGGGTGGTCTTGTCGGTTGCGCGCAAAGCAACCTGACGACCCTGGTACAGCACAAGAATGCGATTGGTAACAGCAAAAATGTGTTTCAGGTCATCGCTGCTGATAATCACCGAGACGTTTTGCGCTGCCAGTTCCCGCACCCGGTCGAGCAATTTTTGCTGACGCGGGAAACTCAGCGCGGCCAGGGTATCGTCGAGTAGCAGCAATTTGCAGGGGCGGCACAGCGCATGGGCAATCGCAACCAACTGCCTCTGTTCGTTCGACAAATTCGGCGGGTACGCGTTAATAATTTGGGATGGCATATCGAAGTCGGCAAAAAATGCGCGCGCCAGGCGCGCCATTTCGCCCTCCTTCGGCCACAACTTGAAGCGCTCAAACTGGCACAACTCCCGCCCCAAGAAAACGTTTTGCAATACGGTGAAATTATTTGCCAGTTGAGGGTTTTGGTATGCGCTTTCAATCCCCCATTGACGAGCCTGCGAGGCCTTGGGAAATACAAAACGCATGCCGTCGAAAGCAATCTCCCCGCCGGTAGGCGTATAAACCCCACCCAGCAACCGGAACAACGTTGATTTTCCCGACCCGCGCTGCCCAACCACGCCCAGCACCTCGCCCGGCTCCAGATCAAAATTCACCCCACCCAGAGCATCAACCGGGCCAAACGATTTGGAAAGATTGCTGACGGTCAGCAGTTTCTGCGAGTTGGGCATTCTTTCTACCTGCCAAAGGAAGGATACCGGGGATTATACAACACCCCCACCTCAGCGTTTCACATTTCCAGGCTTTATCGGCCTTCTAAAAGTCGTCAAATGCCCTTATTCCCGCCCTCTCCCGGTGGGAGAGGGCGGGGTGATGAGAATTTCGTGACCTTAAGAATTCGCGTGGAATACTGCCCGATGTGGGGCAAGATGCTATCCTGCCCTACGATGTCATACATCAAGTTGAATTTTATAAACGGTTTGGGCAATATTTCAGCAATTCCAAATCTGAAAAAAGTGAAAGAAGTGTGGTAAGGTTTTGCCTTATCTATGAGAGCGAAACTATCACTACAAACGATAATGGAGCATTTTCGTAAGCGTTGGAGCAGGTTGCCAGACACACGAAAGCCAAACAACAACACAAAATACAGCATTGCCGATGGTGCATTGTCTGCCTTGGCAGTGTTTTTCATGCAATTCGGTTCGTTTTTGGCACATCAGCGACTCTTGGAGAAGAAAAAAGGCCGGAGCAATGCACGGAGTCTATTTCAAGTCGATGAGATTCCGAGCGACCCACAGCAGGTCAATTGGCTGGAACTGACCATCGCTCATGAAAAAACCGTCCAAGTCTTGTACCAAAACAGATTTGTCACCAATCACAATGTCACGAACACCAAGGTTGTCCAAATTGCTGAGGTCGGGCGAACGCGCTGGAAAATTGAAAGCGAAAACAATAACATGCTCAAAACCAAAGGCTGCCATCTCGAACACAACTTTGGACATGGGCAACAAGATCTGGCGAACGTTTTGGCTGCCTTGAACATCCTGGCTTTTCTCATTCACACGATTCAGGAGATTACAGAGCCAGCCTGCCAACGCCTGCGACATGCCCTGGGAACCCGAAAAACCTTCTTCAACGATTTGCGTGCATTGACTCGTTACATGGTCTTTGAAACTTGGGATGACCTCTTCTCCTTCATGGAAGAAGGGTTGGAAATCATCCCTGAAACACCTTGATTTTCAGATTTGGAATTGCTGGTTTCGCGGAGAATCCTGGCATAAAATGATGATTTTTCGCGCTGGGCGGGTCGCCCCTACCCCGCCATCCCGTCAGAAACGGGAGAACCACACGTTAAAAAACAGACACCGGTCGCGGAAGTCCCCCTTCCTATGTACCGGTGTCTGCAACGTGGGCCCCACCACGTTTCGATTTCTTGTCTATAGGATAACAAAACAGCGTAGACAGAACGTAGACAAACTTGCAAATTTGTTAGGCGTTTCTGTTTTGGGCAGGCGGCTGGTGTTTTTCCCAGAACGTCTGCCACTCGAACAGGATGGGGGCATCTTCCAGGCCATTTTCTAGTTCATCCAGAATTGTTTCGATTTGACTGCGCAAAGATGAGTTATCCTGGCCGATTTTGGCGAGAGATTCGGCCTGGGTTTCCAGGCACTCCAACTCTAGCCAGCGGTAATGATGGTCATGGTACCAGGCGGCAGCGTTGCCGAGGCTTTGCAGAGCCTCGGCTGGTTTTCCCTGGCGCAAAAACAGCCTGGCGCGCAAACGGTTCACTGCGCAAATTGGCAATTCTGCCCCAATGCGTGGAGGGGCTTCGTCCAGGAACCATTGGGACCGCGATTCAAAAGCCTCCACATGGCCCAGTTCGGCCAGCGCGGCCAATTCGTTCATCCCGGCTAACGTAAGCAGCCCACCCAACCCCTGAGATTCGGCGATTTCCACGCTCTGCGCAATGAGCGCCATGCCGCTTGCGTCGCCCTGCCTGACAAGGCAATACCCGCGCCGATAGAGGCTTCCACAGCGGATGAAGTGCTCCCCTGCGGCAATGCTGCCCTGGTCATAGGCTTGTGACGCTTTCTTCAAGTAAGATAAGTTTAGATGGATGTCACCCAAGATGCAGTATCCGATGGACAGGATTTCGCCGTGCCCATACTTGCGCCCCAGGTCAATGGCGTGTTGGGCATGTTTCCAGGCTGGGCCAATCAGTCCCATATCCAGTTCGTTCAAGGCGCAATAAATATCAAGATAAGCAACCATGCGCCAGGCCGACATTTGCCCTAACAGGGATAAGCCTTGCAAACAGGCTTCACGACCTTTCTCCAGTTCCCCGCTCATGTAATACGATAACGCCTGGGAGCCATAAGCAGTGATTTTCCCATACAAAAAACCGACCGAAGCTGCATCTTCGATTGTGAGCCGGGCATAGTCCAGCGCGCGAAATGGAAAACCGGCCAGGTTTTCGATAACACCCAGTTGATGGTTGGCGTCGACCCTGGAAATAACCAGGTTTGGCGCGGTTGCGTCTTGCGTGACCTGCAATACTTTCAGGAACCGGCCCTGCGCATCGTGAATGCGTCCCATCATCATCAGGTAAATGCCTTGGCGCACCATCAGCCGCGCCATCTCCACGCTGTTTCCACTGCGCGAAACATGCGAGAAAGCCTGCGTGGCGGCTTCATAAGCAGCATCGAACCGGTTACGAGACATGCGGGCTTCTGCCAGGGCGGTGAACGATGCGCCGGTGAGCAAATCGCTGGCGCGCTCCCGGCCAAGCGCCCCCAGGCTTTGGCTTAATCGCTCCAATTCGGGGGCGTCGTCGTTGTCGAAGGCCAGATTAATCCATGAGACGTATAACTCGTAAATTTGCTCATCGGTTAGGCCGGTCGCGCGGGGCAGCAAGCGTTCGGCGCGATGATAGGCTTCCACGCATTCATAAAAAGATTCCAGGCGGTGAGCGTTTTTGGCGGCCACTTTCCAATATGCGAAGGCTTTTAACAAATCACCCGCAGATTCGTAGTGCAGGGCAAGTTTGGATGCAACAACATCTTTCTGACTGCCGTGATATTCTTCCAGTACCAGGGCGCATTTGTGGTTAAGCAGGCGCTTACGCCCTGAGCTGAGGTCGTTGAGCAGGCTCTCGCGGATTTTTTCGTGCCTGAAGGCATAGACAGGCCGGTCGCCGGGCAGTGAGCGTACCAGGCGGGTTGCTTCGAGCGATTCGAGAGAGTCGATGACTTGTTCGGGAGAGAAACTAACCGCTTTTTCGATGACTGCCAATTCAAACGAGCTGCCCATCACCGCGCTAATAGAGAGCAATTCGCGGGCTTCGGACGTGAGCGTGGACAGCCGCGCTTTAACCAGTTCGCTGATAGAGGCGGGCAGGGGCAGGCTCTCGGCGCCAGCCAGTTCTTCTGCCGGGTAAATTTCTTGCAGGCGCGAGAGAATTTCTAGAAGGAAGAAGGGATTTCCCCCGGTATCTTGCCCGAGCTGCCCAACGATGGAAAATGGCAGCGGGCGCGAAAGCACTTGTTCGCAGAGTTCTGCAATTTCTTCGGGGGTAAGCGCGCGCATTTCGAGTCGGCGCACTGGCTGCGGGTAGGTGGTAAGCAGGAAGCGGTCTAGCTGCAAATTCTGCTCTTCGATGCGGGCAGTCATCACCAACAGGCCGCGCCCCTGGCTGAAAAATTCCTCGCGCAGCAAGTACGCTACAATCGCCAGGGTCGATTCGTCGGCCCAGTGAACATCATCGAGGAATAAGATGATGGGTTCTTTGTTCGCGGCCAGCAGCAGGGTCTTATGGATGGCTTCGAGCAGCGCGCTGCGCGAGACATCGGGCGTTTTTTGCGCTGATGGGTTTTTAGAATTACGAATCTGGCTGAGTTCAGGCAGCAACAGGCTGAGCGAATTGGCCCAACCGGCATCGAGTTTGCGCCACTCGGCCTGGCTGATAGAGTTGCGCAGCAGGCTAATCCAGGGGGCGAAGGGCATGCCCGATTCTAGCGGCTGGCAAAAGGCCAGCATAAGGCGCGGGAATCCTTTCTGACGGCGAAAAAACTCTTGCACCAGGCGCGTTTTCCCTGACCCGGCTTCTCCATAAACAAGCATGCCTCCACCAATCCGGTAAGCGCGCTCCATTTGTTCCAGTACATCTTCTTGCCCAATGAACGGCACTTGCAGGCTCTGTCGGACGTTCCAATCGGGGGGGAGGGTTGGGAGGTCGGAAGATGGCGTGGCGTAGATGCGTGATTCAAGCGCGCGCACGCCGCGCGGGTAGTCTTCTACCTCACCGTAGGTGTTTTCGAGGGCTTCAAAATAGGCCCTGGCTTCTTTGGGCGAGTCGTTTTTGAGATAGTTTTCCAGGATGGACTGGTGAACGTCGGCATCGAACTCGTCGAAGTGCAGGGCAGTCATCAGCCAGCGATTGGCCTGGTCGGGGTGGCCCGATGCCGCATCGTGGGATGCCAGTCGTTTGGTGATTCGTACAAGTTCGCGGGTAATGTCTTCTTCCGTATCCCGCATCCAGTCGCTTAAATCTTCAGAATATTCCACATCGCCGCCGGGCAAAAAGCTGCGCCCATCCCAAATTTGCATCACCTTGAGCATCTGGCGGTAGGTTTCGGCAGGCAGGGGCGCGTTTTCGGGCAGTTTGCGGGTGCTGGCGTTGATTATTTCGAGCAGGGAGCGGATTTCGAGCAAATCCACCGAGACGCGGTGATAGTCGAACGTTACGCTTTCGCGGGTTGTCTGGAGCAGTTCTTTATCGGGTAGGGCGTCGCGCGCTTTTCCCAGGGCATCGCGCAGAGAGGCGCGGGCTTTTTCGAGCGGCTCATCGGGCCAAAATCGGTCTACCAGATGGTCGCGGGTGATAGGGCGGCCCTGGGCGGCAATGTAATAGAGCAGGGCGCGCGTCAGGCGGCGTCTGATGGTGAGGGGCTTGCCAGATTCATCGTACACGGCTGGGGCGCCGAACAAGTTGATTCGCAGCATAGCGTCTATTTTGACACAAAAAGGCTCGGTTTGCACAGGCAAACAGAAGTCTTATTTACCCCATGACATTTTTGGGCCTGTATTGCAGTGCTTCGGCCACATGCGCGGTCTGAATTTGGCCGCTTCCGGCCAAATCGGCAATTGTGCGGGCTAGTTTGAGCGTGCGATGGTAAGCCCGCGCCGAAAGATTCATCTGGCTCATCGCCGCTCGCACCAGCCGGTCACCGGTTTCATCCAATTTGCAGAACTGGCGCACTTCGGCCACGCGCATATCTGCATTGCAGACGATATCCGCGTTTCGAATATTCGAATTTCGAGTATTCGATGACTCGGATTTCGAGAATCGCTCCAACTGTCGCTGGCGCGCCGCCTGCACGCGCTGGCGGATGACCGATGACGGTTCGCCCAGCCTGTCACTAGAGAGTTTGTCATAATCCACCCGCGGCACTTCGATGTGGATGTCTATCCGGTCGAGCATGGGGCCAGAGATGCGTTTTTGATATTTGGTTACAGTCGCGGGGGCGCAGGTGCAGGGTTTTTGCGTATCCCCGTGCCAGCCGCAAGGGCAGGGGTTCATTGCGGCAACTAATTGGAAATTCGCGCTGAAGGTCAGCGAACCTTGCGCCCGGCTGATGGTGACGACTTTATCTTCCATTGGCTGGCGCATAACTTCGATGGCGCGGCTGCTAAATTCGGGGAATTCATCGAGGAATAAGACTCCGCGATGGGCAAGGGAGATTTCGCCGGGGTGGGGGATGTTGCCGCCGCCGACCAAACCGGCGTGGCTGATGGTGTGGTGCGGCGACCGAAACGGCCTCTGGCGAATGAGCGGAGTCTCTGGCGGGAGCGCGTCGGCGACCGAGTAGATTTTCGTCACTTCGAGCGATTCCTCGATGGACATTTCTGGCAAAATTCCGGGCAGGGCGCGGGCCAAAAGCGTTTTTCCGGCCCCTGGGCTGCCCGCCATCAATAAATTATGCCCACCCGCAGCAGCCACTTCCAAGGCGCGTTTGACATGTTCCTGTCCTTTAACTTCGGCAAAGTCGGTTGGGGTGTAAAGCTGCGGCGGTTCCTCGCCCGAGGGTTGGTATGGTTCAATTAAACGGCGGCCTGCCAGGTGCTGGTACAAATCGGCCAACGTTTTGACGGGGATAATTTCCAGGTCAGGAATCAGGGCTGCTTCGGCGGCATCTGCCTCCGGCACGAACATCCGCTTAAAACCCATTTGCCGAGCAGTGGCGGCCATTGGCAACACCCCGCGCGCATGGCGGACGATGCCATCTAGCGAGAGTTCGCCAATCACAATCGTTTCTTGCACGCTCTCTTGCGGCAGATGCCCACTGAGCAGGATAACACCTAAAGCAATCGGCAGGTCGTAGGCCGGGCCTTCTTTGCGGACGGTGGCCGGGGCCAGGTTGACGACGATTCGGTGACGGGGAAAGTGCAGCCCGGCGTTTTTGATGGCGGTTTGCACGCGCTCGCGGCTTTCTTGCACGGCTGCGTCGGGAAGCCCCACAATCGTGACGCCCGGCTGACCGTTGGTGTAATCAACTTCGACCTCGACAATGACGCCGTCGAGTCCGACGACTGCGCAGGAGTAAATGCGTGATAGCATGGATGAAGTTTAGAATATGTTTGGGGAAATGTCAATCATTGTAAAAAATGATGGCAATGCGCCGTATGCGCCTTGTTGGGAATTTCGGCGCAATCGTGTTAAGATAGGGATATTGAGATGATTTCGTGGAGGCGCTATGTATTTCTTTGTCCGCTATACTGGCTATGTGCTGATACTCTTCGGGATATTCCTGATGCTGGCCGGGCTGGCCGGTACAATTTACGGCCTGGTTCAGCATGAAGTGTTGCTGGCGAACATCAATGCAGCCTTGCAATCCAGCAATTCCCCGTGGCGGGTAGAGGAGATGCGTTTCTTAACCTCGTTGGTGGGGCTTTCGATGTTCGTGGCGGGCATGGTGGTGGCCGCATTGGGGCAGCTGTTGCTGGTGTTTGCAGACCTGGCGAACCATGCCCGCGAAACCAACGTGCTTTTACGCTCATTTCGCTCCTCAATGCGCTCACGGCAGCCGAATCTTGCTCCTGGCCTGCCACAGGCTTCCAGATACGAACCCGAAGAGCCGGTGGGCTAAAAACGCTCCCCTAACGGTTGCGCTACCCCGTCTAAACGAATGGGTATCGAGGACCGAATATCCAATATCGAATACTGATGAGAAAAATTACAACCCCTTTCCTGCTCGCTGGAATCGTGGTGATTCTGGCTTTTGGCGCGTTCCTGGCGTGGGGCGTGCCTTATTTCTTTCAAAAACCTTTTGTTAGCAGCGTCAACTCTTCGCTCGGTTCGCAAACTTATCGCGCGCGCGTGACCGACATTCTCGAATCGGGCCCAATTGACCTGGGTGGCACAATTCAGACTTATCAGCGGGCGCGCGTGGAGGTTTTGGAGGGCGACTATACCGGCCTGCTCATGGAAATTGACTACGGCAGGTACCGCATCTTGCCACAAGGCCAAATTTTGCGCCCCGGCGATGCCATTTTCGTGTTGATAGGCAAACGTCCCGATGGCGTGGTAGAGGCCTTTTTCGTTGACTTTGTGCGCGAAAAGGCCTTGCTCGCCCTGCTGGGCATTTTCGTGGTTGCCATTGTTTTGATGGGGCGCTGGAAGGGTGTCCGCAGCCTGCTGGCGCTGGCCTTTAGCCTGTTTATGATAATCGCCTACATCATTCCACACATCCTGGCTGGTGAAGACCCGCTGCGCGTTAGCCTGATTGGCTCTGGAATTTTGTTGGGCATCTCGCTTTATCTTACTTACGGATGGACGTGGAAGACGCACGCCTCGGTATTGAGCATGATTCTCGTACTGGTCATCACGGGTACGCTGGCCGTGATTTTCGTGCAGGTGGCGCGCCTCACCGGCTCAGGCAGCGAAGAATCCCTGTTCTTGACTCAGATGTCGGATGTCAACATCAACCTGCGCGGCCTGCTGCTGGGCGGAATCATCATCGGCGCGTTGGGCGTGCTAGATGACCTGGTAACGACCCAGGCTTCGGCGGTATTTGAACTGCATCATACCGACCCTCGCCTGGGATTCCGCGCCTTGTTTGAAAAGGCCATGCGCATTGGGCAAGACCATGTTGTCGCCACCGTCAACACCCTGGTACTGGCCTATGCCGGGACTTCGCTGCCGCTTTTGCTGTTATTTACGTTGGGAAGTGGGAATTACGGCTACTTTATCAACGTCGAATTTGTGACCGAGGAAATTGTGCGTACCCTGGTTGGGTCGCTGGGTTTAGTGGCCGCCGTCCCACTCACAACGGGACTCGCCGCGCTGATTGCATTGCACGGCCACCGCATTCCCGCGGAATGGCGCGCCTTGCTCGGCCCAGAGGGTGAGGGACATCATCATTAGGCTCGTTAGAATTGGCCACGAAGCACTCTTTCTATACATGAGCCGAATACTTTTTGCGCAGCACCGCATAACTTGTTATTCGGTGCTGCTTTGCCCTCACCCTAACCCTTCCCCGAAGGGGGAGGGAACTCTCTTCTCCCGCCGGGAGAAGGGTTGGGGATGAGGGAAAACGCCCAATTTGGGCAATGCAGGATAGCATCCCGCGCCACAGAATATAAATCTCAAAATTGACGCAGGTATTGAGATAGGAAATGCGTCATAATCCATATTTCAGGTCAAAATTAGGATAAAATTCAAGCAAGGAGAAATTACCCATGCCCAAACGATACCATCCCTTGCTGGTTGTGCTGCACTGGCTTTCGGCCTTGCTCATTATCCTGACCCTGTTCGCCGGGCTGGGCGGGTTGGGCGACATGCCCAATACCCCCGAAAAAGCGCCCATGTTGGCGACCCACATGACGATGGGGCTGGTCATCCTGGCCCTGACGAGTATCCGGCTCGTCGCGCGCTTTATCGCCAAAAAACCGGCCCCGGCAACGGCTGGAAACCCCATTCTCGATAAAATCGGCGTAGCCACGCACTGGCTCCTGTACCTGGGCGCGTTGGGAATGGGACTGAGCGGCCTGGGCATCGCGGCGCAGTCGGGTATTTTCCCACTGCTGGGCGGCGGCGAAGTCGCCCTCCCGGCAGATTTCATGGTCTACCCGCCCCGTCTTGGGCATGGATTGGTTGCCCGGCTGCTGCTGGCGCTAATTGCCCTGCACGTTGGCGCAGCGCTTTATCATCAGTTTATCCGCAAAGACGGCCTGCTGGGCCGCATGTGGTTCGGAAAATAGTAGAGTCCGAAGTCGAGAGGCTTCGGACAAAATCGGGCGATTTTGGAGTCTTGGCGGGTTTTCCCGCCTTTTTTATTGTTGATATAATCTCCCCATGCACCCCGATTTCGTTAAACCCACTTACGGCCTCGGCGGGTTCTCCAGCCTGCCGGGCATCATCACCGGCCTGTTCGATGGACAGCGCCCCCTCGAAGCGTTTCAGGGCGCGTACGATAACGTCATCCTGGGCTTCATAGACGGCTTTGGCTGGCGGCATTTCGAGAAATTCGCCGCCCACCCCGCCCTCGACCGTTTCACCCGGCATGGCCTGGCCGCCAAATGGACATCCCAATTCCCCTCCACAACGTCCGGGCATACGACCTGCATCCATACCGGCCTGAACGTCGGACAAAGCGGCATTTTCGAATGGAATTATTACGAGCCGCAGCTCGACGCAATGATTGTGCCGCTGCTGTTCTCATTTTCCGGCACGGCGGAACGCGACCAACTCAAGGCGACTGGCATAGACCCGAAAAAACTCTACCCCACAGAAACGCTGTACCAAAAACTTAAGGCGCAGGGCGTTAACGCGAGCATCTTCCAGCACCGCGAATACACTCCATCCACCTACTCCAGCATCGTCTTCGACGGGGCAAACGCGCGCGGTTTCAAATCCCCGGCGGAGATGCTGGTCAACCTTTCGGCGGCGCTCCACGAAGCGCGCGGCAGGAACTACTTCTTTTTCTACTACGACAAAATCGACTCGGTCAGCCACGATTACGGCCCGGCCTCGCGCCAGGTGGAAGCCGAAATTGACCTGTTCCTGTATGCCCTGGAACGCTATTTTCTCGCTGCGCCGCTCGCCAAAGGCCGCACCCTGCTGTTGCTGACCGCCGACCATGGCCAATCCGAAATTGACCCGGCTACCACTGTATACCTGAACCGCGCCTTTCCGCGGATTGGCAAATTGCTGAAAATGAACCGCAAGGGCGAATATCTCGTCCCCGGCGGCTCGTGCCGCGATATGTTCCTGTATGTTCGGGATGAACTGCTCGACGAAGCCCAGGAAATGCTCGCAAGGGGACTGGCAGGCAAAGCGGATGTGGTGAAAACCGAAGAGTTAATCGCCGCCGGGTACTTTGGCCCGCAAGTTTCAGAGAATTTCCGCGCGCGGGTAGGCAACCTGGTGGTATTGGCGTATCGCTACGAATCGGTCTGGTGGCACGAAAAAGATAAATTCAGCCAGAAATACTACGGCCATCACGGTGGCCTGACCCCGCAAGAAATGGAAATTCCCCTGTTGGGAGTGGAGTTGTGATGTTCCGAAAAATCCTGGTTGCCAACCGGGGCGAAATCGCCCTGCGCGTGATGCGCGCCTGCCGCGAACTGGGCATTGGAACGGTTGCAGTTTACTCGACCGCAGATAAAGATGCGCCGCACGTCCGTTTTGCCAATGAAGCAGTGGAAATTGGGGATTCTGCGCCGCGAGAATCGTATCTCAACATCCCGAACGTGTTGCAGGCTGCGAAATTGACCGGCGCGGAGGCCATCCACCCTGGCTACGGCTTCCTGTCCGAAAACGCGGACTTTGCTGAGGCAGTTGCCGCCGCTGGGTTAGTCTTCATCGGCCCGCCCGCTTCCGCCATCCGGGGCATGGGCGACAAGGCGCAATCCAAAATCACGATGAAGGCGGCGGGCGTGCCAACTGTTCCTGGGGAGGAGAATCTTGCGGGTGAAACCGAGTTCCTCGAAGCGGCGGAGCGAATCGGGTACCCTGCTTTAGTGAAAGCCTCCGCTGGGGGCGGCGGAAAGGGGATGCGGGTCGTGCGTTCCGCGCGGGAGATGCCCGAAGCGTTGGAATCTGCCCGGCGCGAATCCCAAAATGCTTTTGGCGATGACCGGCTGATCGTCGAAAAATATATCGAAAACGCTCATCATATCGAAATCCAGGTTTTTGGCGACCGGCACGGCAACTTGGTTTACCTTTTCGAGCGCGAATGTTCGGTGCAGCGCCGCCACCAGAAAATCATTGAGGAAAGCCCCTCGCCGCTGCTGACGCCCGAAATCCGCGATAAAATGGGAGCGGCGGCGGTCAAAGCCGCGAAAGCAGTCAATTATTTCAACGCGGGAACCGTCGAATTTATTTACGATTCTCTATTCTCTACTTTCTACTTTCTCGAAATGAACACCCGACTGCAAGTGGAACACCCCGTAACCGAGGCCGTGACCGGGCTGGATTTGGCCGCCTGGCAGATTCGCGTGGCGGCGGGCGAGACGTTCCCGTTCAAGCAGGAAGATTTATCCCAGCGCGGACACGCCATCGAGTGCCGTCTGTATGCCGAGGACGCGGCGGGCGGCTTCCTGCCTTCGACTGGCAGGATTTTACAGTTTATCGAACCGCGCGGCCCCGGCATTCGCGCCGATTCTGGGATTGTGACCGGCTCGGAAGTGACCCGCTTCTATGACCCACTGCTGGCGAAAATCATCGTCCACGCCGAAGACCGCGAGGCCGCCATTCGGCGGATGCGGGCGGCGCTGCGCGAGACCGTTTTGCATGGCGTGACCAGCAATCTCGACTTTCTACAGGCCATCCTGGCCCACCCGGCCTTTGCCGAAGGTAAAATCCACACCCGCTGGGTAGAGACGGAGTTCGACTGGAAACCGGCGGAAATTCCCCTCGAAGCCCTGATTGTGGCGGCGCTGGCAGGTTCGGTCATCGATAATCGAAAATCGAAACTCGAAAATCCACACGAGCCTGACCCGTTCAGCCCGTGGAAGAGCGGGAGCGGGTTTCGGGTAAGTTAGCATCGGCAGAGCAACAGGCTGCTAGCGCAGAATCTTTTCCATCGCTTTGCCTTTGGCCAGTTCATCCACCAGTTTATCCAGGCAGCGGATGTTGCGCATCAGCGGGTTTTCGACTTCTTCCACGCGCACGCCACATATCACGCCTTTAATGAGCGCAGTGTTGGGGTGGATGGCGGGGGCCTGGGCAAAAAAGGTTGCTACATCATGTCCCAGGCTGATTTGCTGTTGCAGGCCATCTTCATCATACCCGGTCAGCCAGAAGATGATTTGGTTGACTTCTTCTCTGGTGCGGCGCTTGCGCTCCGCTTTTTGCACATAGAACGGGTAGAGATTGGCAAATTTCATGCCGAAAATGCGTTCGTTTGATTTGTTGTTCATTACCGTAAACTCCTTAGCGCTAATTCATCAGGTGGTTGATTTTTCTCGCGGTTTGTTATAGAGTATTCATAGAGGAGGGTACTTCTTTTTGGGTGTGTCGTTCACTTCAAAAGTTAAGGAGGCTTTGATATGACACGGAATGTCGGACTATGGATTGACCACAAGCACGCTTATCTCATCTGGCAGCACGACAACCAAATACAGGTCATCCCGTCCAACCTCGAACCGCGCGTTCACGGCGGCGGGACGCGCATTGGCGGCATGTATAACCAGGGGCTGGATTCAGAACTGGGACACAACGACCGCTACCAGCACCAGCTGCACGAGTTTTACGAAAAAGTCATTGGGGCTGTCAGAGAAGCAGAACATATCTTTGTGATGGGCCCGGGCGAAGCAAAACGCGAGTTTGAAAAAGCCCTGCAAAAACACAAAGATTTGCGCGGGCGGCTATTAAAGAGCGAGCCAGCCGACAAAATGACAGAAAAACAAATGTCTGCCCGCGTGCGTGAGTTTTTCGCCCACGCGCTGGCCGCCTGAACCCCATCTCCAAGCCTGATTCACATGTCAGCGGCGCTTCAGATGCGTATAAGCGACTGAATCGCCGCTGACGCATTCTCAGGCCATGCCCTTCTGACGATTTTCCCTTAATCCCTCGTCTTCGGCCAATCCATCAGCGTCACCTCGGCCAGCAGGCGGGCATTCACGCTTTTTTCCAGCCGTTCAATGGCTTGCTCGCATTGCCTGGTCAGGCTGCGCGCCTCGGCCAGCGAAAGCCGCTCGCCCAGCCGCTCCACAGCCTCGGCCCGGTCTATATTCGTCAGCGGCGACTCGCTTCCCGCCGCGCGCAGCAGCACATCGCGCCAAAACGACAACCAGATGAACAAGGCCTGGCGGAAGGCGTCTTTCTCCTTTGCCAGTTTCTCGGCATACGCAAAGCGCGCGCGGCGGTTGGTCGTTAGCAGCTCGCGCAAATCGTCCAGCTTCTCGCTGCGGAAAGCCAACGCTTTCTCATTGGCGGCCAGCCGTAGGGCATAACCGGGCCGTCCGCCCGAAAGATGCCCCAGCAGGCGCGCCTTTTCGGCATCTACACCCTTATAAACCATGAACTCTGTCACCGCCGCCGCTGTGGTTGGGCGCAGGCGCAGCACCTCGCAGCGCGAAACAATCGTCGGCAGCAATTGCTCGGCGTTATCGGCGGTCAGCAAAAGCAGGGCGTGGGCCGGGGCCTCCTCCAGCGTTTTCAGCAGCGCGTTTTGCGCGTTGGCATTGGCTTCCTCGAAGCGCAAGAAAAGCACAATTTTGAAGGGGGATGCGTAGGGTTTCAGCGATAGGAACTTCGTCACCTCCCGCACCTGCTCCACCTTCAGCGTCCCGCCCTCCGCTTCCGCCTGCGCGACCATTAAATCGATATGCTGCCCGGCCTCGATTTGCCTGCACACCCGGCAGGTTCGACACGGAACCCCAAGCGCGCTTGGCGACTGACACTGGATGGCCTGCCCCAGGCGGGTTGCCAGCGAGCGGCGTCCGACGCCCGAAGGGCCGGTTAACAAGTAGGCGTGCCGCAGCGCGTCGTGTTGAACATGCTGCCGCAGCATTTCTACTGCCCAATCGTGACCGAAAATGTCCCAGGGGTTCATAAATTCCTTCTCTGGAGTCAAACGTCTCCCGACGTTTGCGAAAATCGGGAGATTTTGGAGTCCATTATTCCTGCCCGGCCTTTAAGCGCAGGTAGGAATCGTATCTTTCTCGCCGCACTCGCCCATCTTGCACCGCTTCCAGCACCGCGCAGCCTGGCTCGTGGGTATGCGCGCAGTCGCTAAACTGACATTCGGGCACCAGGTCGCGCAGTTCGGGAAAGTAGGCGTCGATTTCTTCGGGTTCGGTGTCCCACAGCGCCAGCGACTTCCATCCCGGCGCGTCGGCCACCCAGCCGCCGACCTCCAGCCGGTGCAGTTGGCGGAAGTTGGTGGTGTGGGTTCCCTTTTTCATAAA
>CAYLZI010000040.1:0-17935 GCA_964388215.1 uncultured Anaerolinea sp. | reverse complement strand
CAGGTGATGCGCACGCTCGGCGCGTGGGATTTCGTCCCCAACCGGCTGTGGTATGGGATGTACACAAAGGTCATGCCGAAGGTGCTGGACTGGATGCGCTCGCGCGGCAGAGCCAAGGCCCTTCAACAGATGGGGGATTGAGTTGCGCTGAAGGGCGAAACTACGAATACAGTTTCGCCCACTCATCCTTGAGAACATTGCCCAAGACAACATGCGCCATGCCCTGGGCGGGCAGCACGTCGCCATCGGGTTCGACGTACAACCAGGCTTTGCCGGCCCCGGCGGGTTCGGCGTCTTCGGCCACTTCGAGCGCGACCGGGTTGGCGGCGGAGTATGGCACGGGCAGGTCGAAGACCAGCCGCAAGCCCATCTCGCCGGCCACGTCGCGCAATTGTGAGAGTTCATCGCGCAGGTTGTGGTCGGAGATGCTGAGCGACATGGCCTCGACGCCTGCTTCGTGCAGTTTCGCCATCAACGCTGGAACGCGGCGCAGGTTCTGGGGCGTGATGGTGAGATGCAAAGCCAGAAAAATATCGGCGACCAGCGCGTTCTGGATGGCCTGCCAGTTGGGTTCCCCTTCAGTTGGCAGGACAATCATCAGGTGGTCGAGGCCGGTTTGCAGGAGGGTCTCCAGGTACTCCTTGTCGGTCAGTTTATGGCCGTCTGTCAGCAGGCCGCAAACCTGGCCGTTCTTTTCGGCGCGGGCAATCAGTTCGGGCAGGTCGTCACGCAAGGTCGGTTCGCCGCCGGTGAAGACGACGTGCGGCACGCCGTAGGCCCAGGCTTTGTCGAGGATGCTCGTCCACTCGGCGGCGGTCAGTTCGCGCTGAACACGCTTTTTGGGGACGTTTAACGGGTCCACGCCGGAGGAGAGTTGATAGGTCAGGGCGCAATCGAGACGCAGCGGCGCGGTCAGTTCCGCCGAGTTGGGCGGCACGCGCTCGAAATCGAGGTAGGAAACAGGGTCGAGGTCTTCGGTCTGAATCAGCGTCTCCACCCGTTCCATGAAGTCAACGTAATCTTTTTCGGCCTGTGCCTTGCTGATGCGATATCGCTCGGCGACTTCCCTGGCGGCCTGGCCTGGGGCTGTACCGCGAATGAAGTGCAGGGCAAACTCGGCGGCGGTGGAGTTGAGATGCAGGACGGTGCGGGCGTTGACAACCAGGATGCCGCTGCCATCTTTGTTCAGGCGCAGGTGCAAACGATAGGGTTCTTTGTCCCCGGGCGGCGACTGGTAATGGTAGGTGGCTGCCGGGAGGGGCTGGACGGGGGTGAACAGGGTTTTGATGCGCTCGAACAGGTTCATAGTTTGCTCCTTTATGTACGCTCAACGGCGGAATGAATTCCGCGTTACAGCCTGACAAAATGCGGCATTTCAAAAGGGATTTCAAGCGAAATTTCGACAAACCCGGCATATTCGCCATTTTGATACCAGGGCGACTGGTAAATCAATTTTTTGACGCCGTTTTTCTCGATGGTGTAGACGTTTTTAGAGCGATTTTTCATCATCGCTTCCAGTTTTTCACGCGCCGCTCGTGGATGGCAATCGAGCAGGTTCGCGCCTATCAACCCGTAGCCGCCATCGCTCTCGAAGGTTTTGGCAGCCTTGTCGTTCATTTCAAGGACGATACCGTCCGGGTCGCAGACGGTGACAGCGGCAGGGAATTCTTTGAGCCAGTTATGATTCGTCATTTGTCCTCTCCCAAACTGTTACTCTTTGAGCCGAAAGCTGGACTCAATCAGTTGCAATCCCGGCTTAATGATCTCTTTCTCTTCATCCGAACACATTTCCACAACCACAAAAGAACGTGTACTTGATGAAAAAGCAAAGACTCGTGTCGTCATGTCAATGAATACCATTGTGCCATGCAATTCAATACCTTGCCCAGTATAGTTACCATAGGTAGTAAATTCTCTAATGGTTGCTCCAGATACCAAGTTGGAATATTCATTTTTTAGCCGATGCACCATTTCAACGGGATTAAATGGTTCATCCATAATCATTAAGCTCACAACTCCCTGGCCTAGACCCTCATGTTCAATTTTAAAAGAATGATCTGGGTCGTAGTTTTGATCGTTAACATCAATAACCCAATTCCCAGGGTATTGAACTTCAAAACCTTCGCGTGATAGCGTAACAGGATGTTCAACATCTGCAGGCGCATTTGTAAACGAGTCACTGTTGATACTCATCCAAACCCTGAGGCTAATCACAGGGCCAATCACGCAAAAAAATGTCAAAAAAATTATCAAAGCGGGGACACACCCTGACCTTCCAAACTTTTGCATCCGTGGTGTTTTATCTTGGACAATGGCTGCATTAATACTGTCAGGTTCACCAGGGTTGGGGATGAGACGCATAATCAGAAAGGCTATCCCTGCTCCAATCGCTGCCCCAACAAGTCCTACAACATACTGACCCAGTCGATTATCGTCGCCAAAAATAAAACTGCCAATCACGAAACCAAATATTTCTCCGGAAATCCAAAGAGCAACGGCCATGATTTGATAGGCGAGCTTTTTTAGCCCCTTTTGCGCAGCAAGGTTGCCAATGCTTACTGCTAATCTCCATATAACAATCAGTTCAATCATAGTTCCTCCTGGTTATATGAGTTACAGATAGTCGCATATTTAGGCAATGCAAATGGTTACAGCATGGTTATTTCAAACTGCAACGGACAGCCTCCGCCGCACTCGGCCAGCAGCGCACAGCCTTCGCATTTGAGCGGCAAGTCGCGGCGCTCGCGCAATTTCAGGGCCAGCGGATGGTTCCAGATGGCGTCCCAATCGTCGCGCAGCAGGTTGCCGAGCGGCTGGTAATACGACTGGCAGGGCAGCACGTCGCCGTTCGGTTCGACACACATATTGTACTGGGCCGCCGTGCAGCCCTTAACGCCCAACTCCATTTGCACCGGGTCGAAGTGGCAGTATTGAGTGGGCGTGTACCAGATGAGTTTTTGGCCGCGCGATTCGGTTTTCTGGCGCGCCATTTCGAGCAGGGGTTTCAGGTCGCGTTCGGGCAGGCCGGTGCCGACCGTCGCGCCGTGACCGGAATAAATCAGCGCGTTCAGGCCAACCGTCGGCACGCCCAGGTCGGCCAGGAAATCGAGCGTAGCCGGGATGGATTCGACGTTATCGCGCAGCATGGTGGTGTTGGTCATCACATATAGGCGCGTCGCCAGCACATTCTTCAGCCCGGCAATTGTCTGCTCGAAGGCACGGGCATTCACCATCCGGTTGTGGATATCCGCGTCTGACGATTCGACCGTGACTTGCACATGGTCGAGGCCTGCCTCGACCAACCGTTTAACAAAATTCGCGTCTGAAAGCCGCCGGGCGTTGGTATTCAGGCCGGTAATCTGGCCGTTGGACTCGGCGTGGGCAACCAGTTCGGGCAGGTCGTCTCGCAGGGTCGGTTCTCCGCCGGTGAAGATGATGTGCGGAATACCGAGCGCCCAGGCTTTATCAATGACCTGTTTCCAACCTTCCGTATCTAGTTCGCCCCTCACCCCCTGGCCCCCTCTCCCGGTGGGAGTGGGGAGGATGCCTTCAGATTCCCATCCCCCTTTGGGAGAGGGGATAGGGGTGAGGGGAGGGTGTTCGAGGTTGTAGCAGTGATGACAGTCATTGTTGCAGCGATAGGTCAGCGCCAGGTCGAGCCGGTAGGGGGCGGAGGGTCGCGCGCTGAACGGCATCAGCGTATCCAACTCCAGGTCATGCACCGGGCAGGCTCCATCGGGGCGAATCAGTTCAGAAAGTTGCAGGTTGAAAGCCACGAAATCTTGTTTTATGGCATCAGGTTTCACATTCCAGGTCGCCCTGATGGTTTTGATGACTTCCTGCTCACTTTTGCCATCCAGCACCAACTTCGCCATCAGCGCAGCGGTGGGATTCAAGTGCATAATGCGGTTAGCGTTGACGATGAGCGTGCCGCTGCCATCCGCGTCCAGCCGCAGGTGGACGCGCGATTTCTCGCCGGGGTGTTCGATGAGGTAGTGATACAGTCCCGATTTCGGATTTTGGATTTCAGATTTACGATTAAGCCAACCAGTAAAAAGGTTCATTTCAGATACTCGATATTCGACACTCGATATTTGTAGTTTGATACTCGACTAACGAATATCGAACTACGAATAACCAATTACCGCCCGCCTCCCGCGCAGGCGCAGGCGCAGCCGGCGCAAGCGCAGGCACAGGCGCAACCGCCGCCGGAGCGTCCGCCGCCGCTGGAGCGGGATGGCGGCGGGGGCGGGTTGGTGACTTTGGTCACGCCTTCGGTAAAGTTGCCGCCCAAAACTTTTTGGGCAAAGTTCTGCGTGCCGGTCACAACCGAGGCCGCCAAATCCGCGCCGGGGAGCGCGCCGCCGAAGCCGCCGCCCGTCGCAACCGGGGACGCGCTGGGGGTGGCAGGCGCGGAACGGTAAACCGGGTCATAGCGTCCCCACCACATCGGGACGAAAATGGGGCCGGTGAAGGTGCGCCGGGCGCGGTCGTCGTAGTTCTTGTCGAGCATCGTCCATTCGAGGGCTTCTTCGAACATCTGGCTCTTGATTTCAGGCGTACCGGCGGCGGCAATCTGCTTCCAGGCTTTCTCGTTGATGGACTGGTAATACTCTTTTGTCTCCTTGCTGCTAAAGCCTTTCATCTTCTCGGTGACGCTTTTAACCAGGTTGACGGTCATGGTCTGTAACTGGCTGCGACGTTTACGAACGTCTTTTTCACGGAAGGCCGCCAAAAATTCGTTCTCGTACCCGCGCATACCTTCGGGCAGCGGGTCGGAGAGAGAGAGTTCAAGCGGGTCTTTCTTCTCGACCTGGGCCGCGCTCTTTTTGACCACGCCGAACAAAATCATCTGCATCACTTTTTCGAGCGGCTGGCCCATCAGGATGGCCGCCTCGACAGCCGTCAGTCCGCGTTTAATGCCGTGTCCTTCGATGGCAATTTTGGGCGGGACATATTGCTTCTTGCGGCGCTGTTCCTGCACGACCCCTATGAGCGGCATCCCAAAAAAGAACAGGCCAAAACAACAGAACGGCAAGGCCTGCCCGACCAACCCGAAGAAGGCGGCAATCGCCCCAATCAGCAAGTCGAGGAAGGTCGTGCGCACAATCACGCCTTCGGGCAGGTATTTGGCAGGGTAAGAAGCGCCAAAGGTGTATTGGGTATATCCGTTTGCTTCGGAGCTGCGCCAGGTATAGGTTACGCGCCCCTCGTTGTCGAAGCCATATTCAGGCTCGTCGGCCCCCGGCCAGTTCTTGGGGATGTGATAACGCGGCTCGTCGGCGGTTACGCCTTGGGGCAGGTGGAACGTCACCGACAAATCTGTCTTACCGCTCACATATTGCGACCCGAACCAGGTCGGCGAAAATTCGCCGCTGGCATAAGAATCGTCGTCGGAATCGGGATAATACATTCGCTCGATTTTGCCGATATAGACATGCACTGTACCGGTCTGCCCCGGTTGGATGGCCCGCGTCCCCAACTCGACCGCGACCCCATGCCCACCGCTGCCCTGGTAATCGCGCGTAACTTTGACAAAGTTGCCACCCACATCGGCCTTGATGCTGCTGAAGTCATAACTGTCGTTTGGCAGGCCGATATCGACAAAATCAATCGGGTCAGCCGAAGCGTCATTGGCAAATGTGAACTGGTAATCAACTGCTACCGTGCCGTCGTTGTTCCAGTAAACGTGAACTTCTTCTTTGGGCAATTGGAAGCGGTAGGTTTGGGCCGCCGCGCTGGTAGATAACCCAAACACGAGCGCGCAGGCTAGCAGGAATGCCAGAATACGCTGTTTCATTTCACTCCTCCGTTTACCACTTTGGTTCTTCGGTCAGGTTGTAAGTGGCCTGGCAATAAGGGCAAGTCACAACCGGCGCGCCTGCCATGATTTTGATGTCGTTGGAACCGATTGTCCCGCCGCACGACTTGCACATCATCTGCGAAACCTTTGTATCGCCGGGCAGGTCAACTTTCATCGTCACCTGCTGCACCACTTCGGTTTTCTGGCCGCGCATCCCCAGCCAAATCAGCCCGCCGCCGCCCGCGAAGAACAAGACGCCCAGGCAGGCAAAACCAATTCCAAACCCCAGCCAATCCGCATTCTCTGGCGAGGCAGTTGAACCAATAACATTCAGCGCGCCATAACTGAGCAGGCACAGGCCAATCAGGAACAAAACTCCCGCGCCAATGAAAGCAAATGTTTTTCCCATAGCAGCCTCCGTGATGAAATACTATCTATCAGTGTAACACCTTGCGCCGCCTGGCACAAATGACTTTTGTCTCTATTTCCTACGTGATTTATGGGTTTAAAGTTGTCCGGCCGGCTTATTGTTCCGCCAGCGGCGGGCGGACGCGCACCTGCAAGGCGGTGAAAAAATTGATGACGGCCAGCCCGGCGCCCATCAGGAACACATACTGGAAGCCAAAGGCATTCCAAATCAGGCCGCCGAGCAGCGCGGCGGAGATGGAGAAAACGTGGTCAATGGTCACTGCGGCGGTCAGGGCTGGTTGGATGTGCCCTGGCTCTTTGGCAATTTTTTTCATGTAAGTAGCGCGCGCCATGCCCACCGAGAAAATCATCTGGTCGAGCAGGAAGGCGACGCAAACTACCATAAAAGCCACTTGGTAAGGGAAAATGAATTTGGCAAGCCCATACCCGGCGCAAACCAAAACCAAGATGATGGCCTCGGCAGAGAGGACAAAACGTTCGCCAAACTTGTCTATGGCCCACCCAAGTAAGGGCTGAAAGAGAATGCCGATGACGCCGCCGATGGTGAACAGGGTTGCCATAATCTGAGTGGGTTGCTCAAAGACCTGCACCAGCACCCAGGGCGCAAAAGTGATGAATAATTGTTTACGCGCCCCAGAGATGACATTGAGGGCATAATATAGTTTGTATTCTTTGTGAAGCTGCAAATAACTGCGCCGCTCGGCCACTTTGGCAGGGGTCATCTGGTAAAGCAGGAAGGACGCTAACAAGAAGAAAACCGCTGCAATGGCAAAGGTTATTTCAAAGGTGAAGCCAATATAACGGAACCCAAGAAAGACCAGAAAACTGCCAATAATCGTGGCCGCGTTGCGGATGGCATTTAACTGCCCCAGGCGGCGGCCATCTTGTCCTTCGCGGGCCAGTTCCATGCCAATCGTGGCAGCGATGGGCATGAACAGGTGGTCGCCCATGCTGTAAATAAAAAGCCAAACCACCATCACCCAATAGGCGGGGGAAGCAAAGCCAATCAGAAAAGCCCCGACAGCCGCCAACAGCAGCGCAACCACGCCCAGGCGGCGTGAACCCAAAAACCACAGCGCCGCCGAAACGAAAACCACCAGGAAGCCAGGCAGTTCGCGCGGAAATTCAAGAAAAGAGCGTTCAAATCCGCTCAGGGCGAATTTCTCGTTAAGGAAATTATTGAAAGTGGCATTGACGATGCTGAGCGCCATGCCCAGCACGAGCGCGGCGCTGGCAAATAAAACCAGTTCGCGCGAGGTATGTTTAACGCGGGTTAAGAAATTCAAAGCGAAGCCTTTCTGGGACATAATCACGCTATGATAGCATAGGGACAGGCTTTTAGCGTTCTGGAATTGTCTAAAATGTTATGATATTTACTCTTATTTGCCGGGGAAAACGTGGAAAATAAAAGAAAACGGCTCTACCGTTTTTACCGGGAAAACCCGCAGGGGCGACCCGTCAGGGCATAATCTGATACGTTTTCGCGGAGAATCCTGGCATAAAATGATGATTTTTCGCGCTGAGCGGGTCGCCCCCACCCTGCGAAACGGGAGAGCCAAGAAAACCTGCTAAAAACGGAAGAACCTATAAGCGAAGGACTAGACATGCCTATTCACGCGAAACTCGAACGCGAAAAAGTAGCCGACCATACCTGGACGTTTAATCTCATATTGAGCGGCGATGCTGAGAAGACGTTTTACCTGGCTCGCATTAAAAACGGCGGCATGACCCTGGTCAACTACGAAATCAGCCGGAATCGAAACGGCCATGATATTCTTTCAGCGTTCTTCTATGTTAACATCATGGGACACGACCTGGATCAGTGGATTCACTTTGACCTGACGACAGGCGAGCAAATTCCCAACGCCGCTGATATTCGTCCAGTGGTCAAGATGCAATCGAGGCAAGCATCGCAAGAAGATAAACACCGGGCGGCAAAGAAATTGCGCCTGATTGTGGAGAAGTGGGGCCGGGAAAAGAACATCGACTCAGGGGAAAATTCGTTGGAATAACGGTCAAAACGACAGCAGCGGGGAAAGTCGGGATATTTTTCGTTAAATGGCGTGATGCTTATCGCTGTCAGGAATTTCAGTGAGACGGTAAAATTATCCCGTTATCCAGAGTCAAACGTCTAAAAACACTTGACTCGAAAATCTGGAGATTTTCGAGTCCACGAGGAAATTATGACCCTTCACGAGCAATACCTGCGCTGGAAAGAAACCGCGCACAAGAAATCAACCGATAAATTTCCCGAGCGCAAACCAAAGTTTAGCACTTCTTCGGGCATCGAACTGCCGCCAGTTTTTGCCCCCACCGACGATGACCCCGATTATTTGGAGAAGTTGGGTTTTCCTGGCGAGTACCCGTTTACGCGCGGCGTGCAGCCGACGATGTACCGGGGGCGTTTTTGGACAATGCGCCAGTATGCCGGGTTCTCCACCGCCGCTGAATCGAACAAACGCTACCGCTACCTGCTCGGCGCGGGCCAAACCGGGCTTTCAGTGGCCTTCGACCTGCCAACCCAAATTGGCTACGATGCCGATGACCCGATGGCGCTGGGCGAAGTGGGCAAGGTGGGGGTTTCGATTTCGTCCATCGAAGACATGGCGACGCTCTTCGACCAGATTCCGCTGGATAAGGTTTCCACTTCGATGACTATTAACGCACCGGCGGGGGTGTTGCTGGCAATGTATATTGCCGTTGCCAAACAGCAGGGCGTGGAAGCGAAGGCGCTGCGCGGGACAATTCAAAACGATATTTTGAAAGAATATGTGGCGCGTGGGACATACATTTTCCCGCCCGCGCCCTCGATGCGGTTGATTACAGATATTTTCTCGTTCTGCGCCCGCGAAGTGCCAAACTGGAACACGATTTCGATATCTGGCTACCACATCCGCGAGGCGGGTTCCACCGCCGCCCAAGAAGTGGCCTTCACCCTGGCAAATGCCATCGCTTATGTCGAGGCTGCGCTGAAAGCCGGTTTGCAGGTGGATGATTTCGCCGGGCAACTCTCCTTCTTCTTCAATGCGCACAATAACGTGCTGGAGGAAGTTGCCAAGTTCCGCGCCGCGCGGCGCATGTGGGCCAAAATTATGCGCGAACGCTTCAAAGCGCAAAAACCGTCTTCGTGGCAGTTAAGATTCCATACACAAACAGCAGGTTCGACCCTGACGGCCCAACAGCCAGAAAACAACGTGGTGCGCGTCACGCTCCAGGCGCTTTCCGCCGTTTTGGGCGGGACTCAGTCCCTGCACACCAATTCGATGGACGAGGCGCTCTGGCTGCCGACTGAGAAATCCGTCCGCGTGGCGCTGCGCACCCAGCAAATCATCGCCTGCGAATCGGGCGCAGCCGATTCGATTGACCCTCTGGCGGGTTCGTACCTCATCGAAAGCCTGACCGACGAAATCGAGCGGCTGGCGTCTGAATACATCGCCAAAATTGACAGCCTGGGCGGCGCGATGAACGGCATCGAACAGGGCTATCAGGCCAACGAAATCCAGAACGCGGCCTATGAAGCCCAGATGGCAATCGAACACGGCGAGCAGGTTGTCGTCGGCGTCAACCAGTTCCAGGTCAAGGAAGAGATGACGCTGGAGCGCCAGGTGATTGACCCAGCCATCGAAGCCGAGGCCCGCGCCCGGCTGGCGAATCTGCGTGAAACACGTGACAATGCCAAAATCGCTGAACTGCGCGCCCGGTTGGAGACTGCCGCGAAAGACAGCGAAAACCTGATGCCGCTCTTTGTCGAATGCGTCGAAAACAAAATGACCCTCGGCGAAGTCTGCAACACGTTGCGCGGGGTGTGGGGCGAGTACGTCGCGCCGGTATTTTAGAGTGTGTCAGGCTTGTCCTGAGCGAAGTCGAAGATTATAAATATCAGGGATAGCCGGGAGGCTGTCCCTGTTTTTTTTGTTTTCCTGTTTCCATGCTCGCTTGCAACTTTTCTACGCTCGAATCATCAAAGAACGTGAGAAACCAACCCAATAAACGCAAGGAGATTCAAACACAATGGAAATGCTCATCGACTTCCCCGGCGGCGCGCGCGTCGACGCTCATTTTGGCTCATTCACCGTCCACACCGACCAGCCCCCGGCGGCCAGCGCCCCCACGCCCTTCGCCACCTTCCTGGCATCCATTGGCACCTGCGCCGGGATTTATGTCCTGGGCTTCTGCCAGCAGCGCGGGCTGCCCACCGAAGGCATCCGCATCACCCAACGGATGCACAGCAACCCCTTCAGCGGCATGGTCGAAAAGATTGACCTCGAAATCCAGGTTCCGCCGAGTTTCCCCGAAAAATACCGCCCCTCGCTGATTCGCTCTGCCGAGCTGTGCGCCGTCAAGAAACACTTCGAGAACCCGCCCCAAATTGGCGTCACCACCAAAGAAGTTGCCACAGCCTGAACCAAAATCTGTTGATTATATTTCCCCTTTCACGCATTCAGCGATGGGAGGGGAAATTTCGTTTCATCTGCCCCTTATCTCCTGCTTGCCAACCGCGCCATGAAAGTTTACAATCCCGACACTTTTGACCCGGTTTTATCTTACCCAGGAGAGAACATGTACCGAAAAAGATGGCTCCCCGCCTGGCTGGCATTGGTCGCGTCAATGCTGGCTTGCAATTACGTCACCCAAATCTTCACCCCGGCGACAGCAACCCCCTTCGCCGCAGCAAACCCCACCGAGCCCACCGAACCCCCGTCGGCCCCGGCAACAGTCATCCCTCCCGCGCCTGCCACAATTGACGACATCCGCCCCATCCTGGCGCAGCTCGGCGGGCAGCCCTGCGAAGAACAGCCCGATATGACCTGCGTCACCATCGCAGCGCCGCTCAACCACTTCGACCCAGCCAACAGCGAGGAAATCCAGGTCGTATTTGCCGTCCTGCCTGCTTCGGGAGAACGCTACGGGATGTATGTGCAGGCCTTCCCGGGCGGTCCAGGCGGCGAGGGCATCAGTTCGGCCTATCCCGATTACTTCGACGAGCGCATTCTCGAACATTTTGACATCGTTTATTTTGATCAGCGCGGATTGGGATTCTCCAGCCCGCTAGAGTGTCCCGTTGCCCAGGCCTCCGGCACGCCCGATTTCCTAACTGAATACAATAAAGCGGGACTCGAAGGGCTGGATACCGCCGAAGAGCAGCAGCAAGCCATCGAAGACACGCGCCAATTCGTCGAAGACTGCGTGGCCGAAATTGGCATCGAACCGGCCAAACTGGCGTTTTACGGCACCGACCAGGTGGCCAAAGACATCGAAGCCTTCCGCCAGGCAATTGGCGACGAGAAAATCTGGCTCTACGGCATCAGCTACGGCACAGCAGTCGCCCAAACTTACGCCGCCGCGCATCTCGACCACCTGGCCGGTCTCATTCTGGACGGAACAATCGACTTGACCCTGAACGGCGAGGAAGGCGCGTATTCCCAGGAAAAAGGATTCGACGAAGTTCTGGCTGCCACGCTCCAAGCCTGCGACCAGGATTCCGACTGCCGCGATGCGCTCGGCGGCGATGCGCTCTCAGTCTATGACACCCTCGCCGCGCAAATTTCCAAACAACCCATTTTGTACGAATTTCCCCTGCCAGATGGAACAAAAGTCAAACGCTCCTTCACTTTCGACCAGTTGGAATTTGTGGCCGCCTACCAAATGTACTCACTCGGCGGGCGTTCTCTCTTCCTGCGCGCCCTGACCGCCGCCAAAGCGGGCGACATCATCCCCATGGCGCGCCTGCTCTATGTGCAAGGAACCATAGACCCGGCCACCGGCGAATACCTCGGCGACCCAACCTTCTCAGATACGATGTTCACCAACGTCCACTGCACCGACAATGCCTACTTCAGCGGCACACCGGAAGAACGGATTGCCGAAACCATCGAAGCCGGGCAAGCCTCCAACGGCACTGTCCCGCGCCTGGATGGAGCCGTCTACAGCGGGATAACCTGCGCCCTATGGCCCAGTTCGCCCAAAGAACCGGTCAGCATCGCTCCACTGGTTGCGCCAGGGCTGCCTGTGCTGGTGCTAAACGCCACCCTCGACCCGGCCACTCCTTTCTGGGAGGGGAAAACAGTCTTCGAGCGGCTCGAAAACGGCTACCACATCTACGTCGAAGGCGGCCCACACGGCATTTATGGGTGGGGAGAATCCTGCCCTGATGATTACGTCACCGACTTCCTGGTGGATGGCAAACTGCCAGTTGAGCGCGAAACCGTCTGCAGCTGGGACCCGGCGGTCATCTACCCGTTTATCCCACTCATGCCAGGAAACGTAAACGGCTTCTCAGACCCGGTAGATATTTTCCTCTCGACTATTGATGAATTGAATCGTACTCCTGAGTATTACTACAGCGGCGACGATGAAGAGACTTCTTTCGCCTGCTCGCATGGCGGCTCTTTCACTTTTGGTCCCAGCGACGAGGGGGTGCATTATTCCTATGATAAATGTGCGTTCACCAAAGGCTTCGAAATGACCGGCAACGGCGGCTACAACTTCGAGACCAGCGTGGTCAGTTTCTCAGCCAAAATCACCGGCAGCAAAACCGGCCAACTGGATTTCAGCTACAACTGGAACAATGGCCGCTCCACGCTCAAGGGCGAATACGGCGGCAAGAGTTACAACCAGTAAAGGCCAAAATGCCCTTCCTGATTGACGGCCATAACCTGATTCCCAAACTGGGGCTAGCCATCAACTCGTTTGACGACGAGGAGAAACTGGTTGCGCGCCTGAACGAATATTGCCGTCTTTCGCGCAAAGGGAATATCGAAATCTATTTCGATAACGCCCCGCCCGGGGCTGCCGAAACGCGCAAAATTGGTCTGGTAACTGCCCACTTCGTCCGCCGCCCGCTGATAGCGGATGAGGCCATTCGACAGCGGCTCAAAAAGATGGGGCGTTCAGCCCGCAACTGGAGCGTGGTCTCATCCGACAGACAAGTACAAGCCGAGGCGCGCGCCGCCGGGGCAACGGTCATCTCTTCCGATGAATTTTCCGCCACTGTGACCGACACCCTGCGGGCCGGGCCGCCACCCCAGACCAACCCCCAAACAGGCGCAAGACCCGGCGGCATGAGCGAGCGCGAACTGAACGAATGGCTGACACTCTTTACTGAACGAGGAAAACAAAAATAGGACGAATTACCTACCCCAAAGACGGGTGATTTAACCGATTTTTAATGCAAACTGGATAAATATGGTGTATATTATCAATAACAACACCTGCCCCCCTTTTACTGGTAACACAGGTGTTGCCACCGAAACATGGTCAAGCATGTCCCCCCCATGCTAACCCAATCGGTGGTGTCCCTCCCCCTCAAGGCTATCCGGCGTGCCATACGCATGCCGGATAGTCCGTTTAATTGTACAATATCGCTATGACCACTGTTTATACTTACGTTCTCTCGCCCGAACATCATTTTCCCGACCACCCAGAGCGACCAGGGCGGCTGGATGCGCTCGCGCTGGAGCAGGTTCCCCGCATCGAACGGATTCCCCTCACCCCGGCAACCATCGCGCAGGTGGCGCGGGTGCATCACCCGCGCATGATTGAGCAGTTGGAAGCAATTTGCCCACAGGGGCCGGGCGTGATTGATTACGCGCCAACCTACGTCACGCCGACTTCGTTTACTGACGCGCTGAACGCCGCCGGAGCCGCCATCAGCGCCGTCCGCGCCGTGCTGGATGGGAGCGCGCGCAACGCGTTCAGCATCGCCCGCCCGCCGGGGCATCACGCCGAGCCGGGCCGGGCGATGGGGTTCTGCCTGTTCAATAACGCCGCCATTGCCACGCAGGAGGCGCTGGCAGGCGGCCTGGAACGCGCCGCCGTCATCGATTTCGATGTCCATCATGGGAATGGGACGCAGGCCGCTTTCTTGAACGACCCGCGCTGCGGCTATCTTTCTACCCACCAGGAGGGAATCTACCCCGGCACGGGCTGGCTGGAGGAGGCCGATAGCGCCGGCAAACGCGGGCGCATCGTAAATCTTCCGCTGCCAGCGCGGACGGGGGATGAGGGTTTCAGGCAAATTTTGGAGGGGGTGATATGGCCCTTCGCCCGCGAATTCCAGCCGGAGCTGGTGATTATCTCCGCCGGGTATGATGCTCACTGGCGCGACCCGCTGGCTTCGTTGGGACTCTCGACCGCCGGGTATGCCATGCTTTCGCGAGGGTTGGTTGAGATAGCGGAAGAAAATTGCCAGGGTCGAATCGTTTTCCTGCTGGAGGGTGGGTACGATGCCGATAACGTGGCAAACGGCATAAGGGCCGGGTTCGCCGCTTTAACGGGACATCCACAAAAAAATATTTCCGATGCCTGCCCACACCGTGAGCCGGAGATTGAAGCCCAGTTGGCGCGGACGCGGGCGTGGCACGGGTTGGGCAAAGTCTAAAAGATTGATAAAACCAGGATGCTGCAAGCCCCCGCGCCTTTCAAATGGGCGCGGGGGCTTGTGTTTTTTAAAGTGTATTTAGCGGCTACACCAGCGCATCTACCATCAGAGCGAGGAACAAGAACATCAGGTACATGCTGGAGTAGCGGTACATCATCCAGGCGACTTTGTTGCCTTCGTTTTTGTAGACTCGCCAGGCGTAGTAGAGCAGGATTCCGCCGAGCAGGGTGGCCGAGAGCAGGTAAACCGCGCCGGTGTAGCCAATGAGCGGCAGCAGGAAGGTGACTGCGACCAGTTCGACCGTGTAAATGAGCACCTGTTTGCGGGTTTCGGCTTCGCCGCGGATGACCGGCAGCATGGGCACGCCGGCTTTTTCGTAATCTTTGCGGCGCACAATGGCCAGCGCCCAGAAGTGCGGCGGGGTCCACATGAAGATTATCAGGAACAGGATGAGGGCCGGGATGGAGAGCGAACCAGTGGCCGCCGCCCAACCAACCAGCGGAGGAATGGCGCCCGCCCCGCCGCCAATGACGATGTTTTGGACGGTGGCTTTTTTCAAGAGCAGGGAGTACAGCACGACGTAGTAGATGATGCCAGCCAGCGAGAGGAAGGCCGCCAGCAGGTTGACGTAGCCCGCCATGATGTAAAAACTGACGATGGACAGACCCAGCCCGAACGACAGCCCTTCGGCGGGGGTCATGCGCCCGGCGGCCAGCGGACGTTTGGCGGTGCGCTGCATGTTTTTGTCGAGGTCGCGGTCGATGTATTGGTTAATCGCGCCAGAGCCGCCCGCCGCCAGCGCTCCGCCCAACAGCGTCCAAAAGGCCAGCGAGAGGGAGGGCCAGGCTTTGGCGCCCGCCACCATGCCTGCGAAGGTGGTGACCAGCAGCAGGCCGACGATGATGGGCTTGGTCAGGATGAGGAAATCCTTCAGGCGTTGGCGCGCATCCAGCGGGGGGAAGGCTACAGCGTCTTTGGCGTAGAACCCGGCAGTTAGGGTCAGGGCGGCCAGGGAAGCCCAGACCGCGAAGGCGGTGAGGGCGTGCATGACCTGTAAATGAACCGGGAAATTGCGCGTGACGAGAATCGCGCCGACGAAGGCCTGGGCAAAGAACAGGGTCACGGTGACGGTGGTCAGCGGTAGGAGCAGGCGATGGTCGCGTTGGGTACGCCAGGCGTGGAAGAGCAGGGCGAGCATCAAGATGGAGGCAAGCCCGGCGGAAAGGCGGTGCAGCATTTGCTCCAGGCCAGAGATGTTACCGGGCAGGCAGAGCGGCCAGGAGGCGCAATCTGCGCCCACAGCGTGCAAAGCCACCATCCGCCCGCCTGCGGTCAGCAGGACGACGGCCAGCAGGGTGAAGAGGGTCAATTTGGCAAAGGAGGTGGAGAGTGAAAATTTCATAATAGTTTTTCCTTTCGGAGTCCAAAATCTCCCGATTTTGGATATTCCAACGTCAGGAGACGTTGGAGTCCGCTTTTTTTAGGTAAAACGGGTAGCCGAAAAACAAAATCGAGGCGAAGGTGAACCATTGCAGGGCGTAACCGAAGTGCGAGCCTTCAGTAATTTCGATTTTCGGCTGGTACGGGTAGGGCGGCGCGGTCAACGAGGCATCTTGATTGGGCTGGATGAAGGCCGGCAGCAGCGGGTAGGGGGATTGGAGGGAGATTCGCTCCAGGTTGACGATGTTCCAGAAATCGAGGCGGGTCTGCCCTTCGGCCAGTTCCGGGTCTGGCACGCCGCCGAGGTCGGGCTTCGCCTGGCCGAGGCGGAGGATGCCGCTGATGGTTTGTTGGCCTGGCTGGTCATATTTGCGCCAGCCGGCGGGCGTTTTGTTGCCTTCGGCGGGAATCCAGCCGCGCTCGACGAGGATGGCCGTTCCATCGGAGAGAATCAGCGGGGTGAACAGGTGATAGCCATATTCGCTGCCGTAATAGCGGTTGCGCAGGGCGACCTGGTTCTCGAAGTCGAAAGTTCCAGTAACAGTCGCAGCGCGGTATTCCATTGTAGCCAGGTCGGCCTGGGGCGCGGAATCCAGTTCCAGCGGGGGGAGGGCGGTCGTTGCCAGGTAATGCGCGTTGAAAGCGCGGCGCTGCTCCAGGCGGTCGAGCTGCCAAATTCCCAGCCGGGCGCAGATTGCCGTGCCGAGAATGACCAGCAGGGTGGTGAGAATCCACTTGCGGCTGAACATGGCGAGGAAAAGGTTCATTTTCCCTCACCCCCAACCCCTCTCCCGGTGGGAGAGGGGGGAATTTGTTCTTCCCCAGCCCCTTTCCCACCGGGAGAGGGGGGAATTTGTTCTTCCCCAGCCCCTTTCCCACCGGGAGAGGGGGAATTGAGCGGCCAGATGATGAAACTGTAGAGCGAGAGTAGCAAGCCGAGTGGTACGCCGGCGAACAGGATGCCGTAGATGCGCGTTTCCCAGGTGACGGGTTCGCGCACGTCGAGGCCGAAGTAGTTGGAGGGTTGGAAGGAACATTCGAAGATGAAATTTTCGGCGCGGTCGAGTTTCAGGCTGGCGGTGGTGCCAGCCGGGACGAAAAGCGGCCCCAGGCGGTGGTCGGTGGAATCTTCGTTGCGCACCACCAGCGTATCGCCGATGACAAAGACCAGGTCGGTTGGGATTTCGGGGCTGGCCTGCCCAAGCGCCATCATTTCCGCTGTCCCGGCTGGGATGAGCAGTTCGATGCTGCGGGGCGCGCGCCCGGCTTCGCTTTTCAAGAAGATGAAACTGCCCTCGTTCAGGCTAATTGCTATCACAATCCCAATCACCAGCCAGAGTAAGGCGCGCCGGAGGATTTGCTGCTTCATCGCGTTTGCCTTTCAAAAAAGGACAGGCTTTCGGCCTGTCCTATACGTTAGAGCGATTTTCCAATCAGGTATAGGGCCGGGTAGTAGAAAATCCAGACTACATCCACAAAGTGCCAATAGACTGCTGCCGCTTCGACCGCCCAGTGCTTTTCGGCGCTGTACAGGCCGCGCCAGGCGTTGCGCAATACAATCAGCAGGAAAATCAGGCCGGTGAGAACGTGGAAGGCGTGCATGCCGGTCATGAGGAAGAAGATGCCACCGGCGGCGCTGCCGTCGACGGTCAGTCCCTCGTGGGTGGCTTCGGGCCATTCGACAAAGACCACGCCGAGCAGGAAGGCCAACCCCAATACGAAGGTGATGCTGGTGCTGATGAGGAAACCCTTGCGGTCGCCCTGGGCCATTTGCGTTTCGCCGCGATTCATGAAGAAGGAGGAAACAAGCAGGGCTGATGTGACGATGAGGCCGAGTTCCTGGTTGAGGTGCGGGCGGGTGAAGCCGAGCAGGTTGAAGCGCG
>CAYLZI010000039.1:0-18349 GCA_964388215.1 uncultured Anaerolinea sp. | reverse complement strand
TGTGGCTTTTGACGAACTTCAAGCCCTCAAGGCTGCGTAACATGAGTGAGTAAATGACCAAAAAACAGACCCCGCGCCTTGAAAAGAGTGCCGGGCCTGTTTTTTACTTGCCGTTCAGATGATTGGAATCCCCAATCACCTCCACCCGCCAGTGATGCGATTGGGGGCTATAGACAAAGGTCGAAAAGGAAGTATTTCCCAGCCGGAAATGCGCGCCCTGGTAGTTGGGCTGGGGGGTGATGCCCAAAATTGAGTAAAAGACCTTGTTCAAAATCGCGCCATGTGAAACGACCAGGTAACGCGCCGGGGGGCGTTGGAGCAATTTGTGGAGCGCCTGCCCGCCACGCAGGTACAGTTCCCATTCGCTTTCGCCCTGTTCGCTCCACGATTCGTAAGGATTGACAAACTCCTGCTCCGGGAATTGGGAGCGGATTTCAGTCATCGTCAACCCAGAGCGTTTGCCCATATCGCGCTCCATCCAGAGCGGGTCGGTCTCAAAATTGGGAATGCCCAGGGTTGCAGAGACGATTTGGGCAGTCTCAAAGGCGCGGCTGAGCGGGCTGGCAATCGTGCAATCGAATTTCACGCCTTCGGCCTTCCAGCGCGCAGCCAATTTGCGCGCCTGTTCGCGTCCGGCCTCCGAGAGCGGGAAGTCGGCGTGTCCTTGCAAGCGATTCTCGGCATTGCCAACTGATTCTCCGTGCCGGAGGGTAGTAATGTGATAGATAGGTTTGTTTTCTGCCACGCTTTATCCTTTTTTCTTTTTCAGCAAATAGACCGGGCGCCCCTTGACCTGCTGAAAGATGTAGCCGACATAGACTCCGATAAAGCCGAGCAAAATCATGATAATTCCACTGGAAATCAGCAGGATAGCCATCAGTGAGCTCCAGCCGGGGGCGATGTAGACATAAGCCGGCTTGGCAATGAAAATGAACAAAACATAAATAATTTGCGCCACCGCCAAAAGCAAGAACAGACCGCCAACGCTCAAGCCAATGTAAAGCGGCATCAGCGAAAACGAGAAAATAGCATCGGAGGCCAGGCGCAGCATTTTGCCAAGCGAGTATTTCGAGTACCCGGCTGTCCGTTTTTGTTCGTGATAGGGCAAAATGACGCTTTTGTAGCCTATCCAGGCAATCATGCCGCGCAGGAAGCGGTGATATTCAGGCATGGATTTCAGCGCGTCGAGGGCCTGGCGCGAGAGGGCGCGGAAATCTGCCGCCCCCTGCTGAATGCGCGTGCCGCTGATTTTGTTAATCAGCCAGTAGAAACCATCAGATGTGGCTTTCTTGAACGAAAATCCGCCATCTTCCTCGATACGCTGGGCCTGGACGATGTCGTATCCCTGCTCGATGAGTTGAATCATCTGTAGAATCATCTCTGGCGGGTGCTGGCCGTCGCCATCGAGTGAGATGATGACTTCGCCCTCGGCCTGGTCCAGCCCGGCGGTGAGCGCGGCCTGGTGCCCGAAATTGCGACTCAGGCTGATAATTTGCACCCGCTCATCTTGCGAGGCGAGGCGTTCCAGTGAGGCATTTGTTCCATCGGATGAACCATCATCCACATAGTAAATCCGAAAAGGATAGGGCAGGGCATTTATTACTGCCGTAATTTGGGCGTGGGTAGTTTCAATCACCCCGGATTCGTTAAAAATAGGGATGACAAGGGCAACACGGGTCATGGGGTCACCGGGCAAATTTGCAGTTGTTGGCGCATTTCTTGAACGGTATCGGGCGCGAGGCCAGGTATGCGGCTCCAGAGGGCGCACAGGGCTGGCCTAAGCAGGGGCATCGCTTCGGCCACCTGGCGCGTCAAAACCCGCGCGTCTTTGGTGCGTCCCAGGCGGGCGTAGGCTTCGATAAATGGTAAATATTCGTAGGGGTCATCGGGCAGCATGGGAATGGCAAAGGCTTCATCGCCGAAACGGGCAACTGTTTCCCACTCACCTCGCTGGCGCGCCAGGTCTGCCTGGAGATAGGTGTAACACCAACCACGCGCCGGTTCGGGCCCAAGGAAATTGGGAACAGCCGCCGGGAAAACGCCGCCCGTTGTGAGCGCCGGGTTAGAGAGCGGGGCAGCCTGGCGGGTCAGGTCGGGGATGAAGGGCAGTTTCAATGCTGAGAGCGCTGTCACGGTCGCCGGGTTGGGCAGGCTCAGTAAAACGTCATCGTATTGCGGGTCAAAGATATGGAGGCAGGCCGGGGGCGTAAAGCGCGTCACCAAAAACTGATTCGGGGCGCTATGGTTTTCTGGCAGCCCGCTCGCTTCGCCCCTCGAGACAAGGGCCAGGCGAACGGAGATAAAAGAATAAGAATTTAGGGCCGGCAAAGCGGTATTTGCGGGAACATACATCCAATTGACGAGGGCGGTCAGAGCCTCGTCGTCGTTGTAGCGGAAGGTATCAGCGTCTTCCGAGAGAATGACTGCACCATTCTCCAGGTTGGGGGCGCGCCAGGCCAATTGCCAGGCAAAGTTTTTCTGAACCTTCCAATCGTCGCTGTATCCCTTGAGAACTTGAACCTGATATCCCACTGCCAGGGCAATCAGCAGCGCCGCGACGAAACTGCGCCGGGCCGGATTGCGGATAAACCAGAGCAGGCCAGCCATAAACATTCCTACCAGCGGCATATAGGCGAGTGTAAAGCGGTCTTCGGGGAACACAACCCGAACAATTAGCCCGGCGGCAAAAAAAGGCAGTCCCGCAATCAGCATTCCGCCCAGGCCAGCCAAGGCCCAATCGAGCGGCTTCGATTCGGAAGAGGGAAGGCGCGGCAGCCAGAGCAATATTCCAAAAAACGAGAGCAAAATAACAGCCAGGTAAACCAGGCTAAACCCCAGGCTCCACTCACTAAAGGAGGGCAGCCGAATGACTTGAATCCAGGCATCCACATTGACCTGCTTGATGGCATCGAGTATCGAAACGATGAGTTTCGACAGGGTATCTAGAGGGGATTCTTCCAGCCGGGAAAGAACAACAGGGGAATAGAGCGATTTCCCGAACAGGAAAAGGCGCCAGTAGACATAGATTGCCAGCACCAAGGCATACGGCAGTTCGTACAGAATCGCCTTTTTAAGGCGTTCCCTCCAGGAGGGAGTGAAGCGAGAAAAAACCAGGAGCAAAATCAGCGGACGCATCAGTTCCAGGCCGACCAGGTACTCCATCGAAACCAGGTGCAACGCTGAAAGCGTTAACGAGGCGAAAAATAATCCCCAAGCAACGCCTTCTTTTTCATCATTCCTTGAAATAGGTTGGATGGATTGGGCCATCAAGCCCAGGGAGAGGAAAAAAACGGCCTCGAAGACCCAAAAGAAATAGTAGGTCATGGCCAGGGGCTGTTGGGTATAACCGGGATAGACGAGCATCATCGTGGCTGCGAAAAACGCTTCGCCGCGCCGCTCTGGCCAGAGCAAGCACAACAACCACCAAAACGAAACTGCGGCCAGCCAGCGGGTGAGCAGGCTAAATGCCTGCCAAAAAAGCGGGTTGACCCCCAACAGTAGAGTAAGGGGCGCTTCTATCCATCCGCGTACTGGGCTGGTGACATTGAAAAGTTCGACCAATCCCTGCGAGCCAATGCGCGCGCGCATCCAGGCAAAGACCCAGTCATCCCAATAGAATCCAAGTTGCGGTAGAAAGGGGCCGTAAACGACCGCCGCCAGCGCCAATAAGGCCAGCGGGGCAAGCCAGAAGGGAAGTTTGTTGGACGTGGAAAGGCTCATTTTTTTACGCAAGAATCGCATCTCGCGCAACTTTTTACCGTTTGGCGTAGTTTTTCTCCAGCCAGGCGGCATAACCATCTTGCCCAAGCACCGATTGGACCCATTCGGCGTTGTTTAGATACCACTGGACGGTGGCGCGCATCCCGCTTTCGATGTCGTGGCGCGGCGTCCAGCCCAGTTCGGCGCGGATTTTGGTGATGTCCATCGCGTAGCGGCGGTCGTGGCCGGGGCGGTCTTGCACATGGGTCATTAAGTGAGCGCGCGGCGCGCCCGCCGGGCGCAGTTCATCCAAAATAGAGCAGATTTCGCGCACCAGGTCAATGTTGTAGGGCTGGTTGCCGCCACCAACGTTGTAAGTTTCGCCGAGCCCGCCATTTTTAACAACAAGATATATCGCCTCGCAGTGGTCTTCCACGTACAACCAATCGCGGATTTGCTTGCCGTCACCGTAAATCGGCAGCGGCTTGCCCTGAACGGCATTCAGCACCATCAGCGGGATGAGTTTTTCTGGAAATTGGAACGGCCCATAGTTATTGGAGCAGTTGGTCATCGTGACCGGCAGGCCGTAGGTGTGGAAATAAGCCCGCACAAGATGGTCGGAGGCGGCTTTACTGGCCGAGTAAGGGGAACGCGGGTCGTAGGGGGTCGTCTCGCTGAAGGCCGGGTCATCGGGAGCAAGCGACCCAAAAACTTCGTCGGTGGAGACGTGATGGAACCTGCGCCCCTCGAAGCCGCCGCTCTCCCTCCAAGCCGTCTTGGCGGCATCGAGCAGGTTGAATGTGCCGACGATGTTGGTCTGCACGAAGGCCGCCGGGCCGTGAATCGAGCGGTCAACGTGTGATTCTGCGGCGAAATGCACTACCGTATCAATGGCGTGTTCGCGCATCAGGCGCATCACCAGGTCATTGTCGCAAATATCGCCACGGATAAAGGTGTGGCGCGATTCGTCGGGTAAGTTTTGGATGTTTTCGAGCGACCCGGCATAGGTTAACGCGTCCAGGTTGTAAACCTGCGCTTCCGGCTCAGTCTTAAGCAGGTAGCGGACAAAATTAGCGCCGATAAAGCCCGCGCCGCCGGTAACGAGGATGTTTTTCATGGGAATCTCCAATTGGGTTAGTTGCCTGCGCAGTTAAGTTCTGGTTTTATCTGCTCAAAAGCAGAACGCACTTCAGCGTCGGGAGTGGTTTCATTCAGCACGCGTTCCCAGGTTTCGCAGACGGTGGGCTTCATGTTGGGCGGGTAGGCTGCTGCGAGCATGGAAAGTTTGAGGGCGCCTTGCGGCTGGCCGGTGTAGAGGTAGGCTTCCAGAAAAGGCACATACTCAAGGTTATGGTCGGGGGCCAGGCCATTTCGCCCGGCTTCTTCCCATAAGCGAATGACTTTCTCCCAATCGCCTGTTTGACGGGCCAGGTCGGCGCGCTGATAGAGATTACACCAACCTTCTGCCGGTTCGATGCCAAGTTCCTCGCGCAGGAAGCGGCTGAATCCTCCCCGCTCGGTTGCGCTCTGGGGGCTTTCTTCAGTTTGAATCCGGTCTATGTCAGAAAGCGCGCTGATGCTCCGCAAGCGAATGGGGATGGGACGGGCGATGCTATCTTGTGGACGGAGTATGTGCAGGCATTGGCTCTGTCCTGGCTCGAAAGTGAACAGAATGATTTCGTGGCTGTGCCCCCGGTAAGTCATTGAGCGGTGGCGGGTAAACAAGGTCATACCCTGCACAAACTCATCGTAATCGCGGCTAAAGTTGGTGTTCAGGCCATAAAACCAGTAACGCATCCGTCCAAATTCTTCGGAATCCTGGCGGGCATAGAGCGTGTTGATGGCGTATGCTGTTGGATAATCGCCCATCAGCGAGAGAATTTCACCTTCAGCCACCAGCGCAGTGTTGGGGGCAAGTTCTGGAATACGCACAGCCAGTTGACGATAAAAATTGACCTGCTTTTCCCATGCGTAGCGGTAATCGTTGGTGTAGCGAAAATGCCAGCCAACCGAAAGGCCGACGAAGGCTGAAATCAGAATTGCGCGCGCCCGCGCTGAAGCCACCAGGAGTTCAAGCAGGGCCACCACCATCATTGAGGCCCCAAGCATGGAGGCCACGCCAAAGCGGCTGTGCCAGAGTGGGTTTTTGGCATTCAGGTACAGACCGCCCACATAAGGCGGAATCAGTCCAAAAACGACAATGATAAATCCCAAAATGAGCGCCTGGAGCGGCCAGTTGATGCGCTGCCCGGCATTCACTTCTTCATTGCCATCGTTCTTCAGGACAAGTTTTTGCCAAACCAGGTAGTAAAAAGCGATTCCGCTGGAAATTAGCGCGAGAATCAGCGCAAACTGGTTGATGCGCACTGTCAAATCGAGCCAGCCAGGTTCGAGCAGTTTATACCAGGATGAAATGACGATTAAAACCGTATCAGGAATCAGGTTGGAGAATATCAGCCATAGGCCTGCCAGGGGGTTGCTGAGTAAAGTCTCAATCAATACCGGGCTATTCCGGTTCTCTATCGGCACTTCATAAACAAAAAAGCGCCAGTAGATATAAACGCCAAAGGCCAGCAAATAGGGCAGCCAGTAACGCAGCGAGAGCAAGGTGCGTTGCCTGGGGCGCAGGTCACGCCCGGTCAGCGCAAACCACAACAGAATGGGGCGCAGGAATTCCAGCCCGGCGAAATATTCTCCCGAAAGGATGTTGACCGCTCCGGCCAGGACAGACAGCGCAGTGTACACCCAATAACGGGACGGCTGCTGGATGGATAAAATCATCCAATAAAGCGATAATCCCAGAAAAAAATAAGCGACCCAGACCTGCGAAAACGTGACCGCCATCGGCTGGAGGGTAAAAAACGGGTGCAGGGCAAAAACCAATGCAGAGAAAAACGTCTGGCGCGGGTGGGCCGGCCACAGGCGGCACAGGATAAGCCAGAACACAACCACCGTCAGCCAGCGGCTCAGGAGCGAGGCAATATGCCAGTTGAGCGGGGCATAACCGAGCAGAGCAAATTGCAGGTTGCTGAGAATACTGGCATAAGGCGTGCCATCATAAACCATGAACTCCCATATTCCCTGTGGGCCGAGGGCGTAATGGTTGTAAATGAACAGCCAGTCATCCTGGTAAATGCCCAGGGTGGGAATCAGCAGCCCAAACGCCAAAACCAACGCGCCCAGCAAGGCCAGCGGAATGCTCCACTCCCTCGTTCCTCGGGGCAGTTCAGGAAACCGGGCATTTACCAGCCGGGAAATTCTCTCTCTCATTGCCATCCTAAAACTTGAAGTCTTGAATAGCCGCAATCACCAGTTCCTGGTCACCTGGGGTCAGGTCGTTGTAAAACGGCAAACGCGCCAGCCGGTCACTGACCGATTCAGTTACGGGACAATCGCCGGGCTGGCCGCCAAATTGACGACCCATGTCCGACAGATGAAGGGGCAAATAGTGGAATACAACGTACACGCCGCGCTCGCGCAGGTGTTGGATGAAGCGTTGACGGGTATCGAGATTGGGCAGGAGCAGATAGAACATGTGATATGCCTGCTCGACATGCGCGGGGATGACCGGCAAGCCAACTCCGTTCTCCCGCGCCCAATCTGCCAGTCCCATCTGATACATTTCCCAAACCCGCCGACGGTGAGTCTGGATTTTCTCGCGCTGCTCCAACTGCCCAAACAGGAAGGCCGCTAAAACATCGGAGGGCAGGTAGGAGGAGCCAACATCTACCCAGGTGTATTTATCCACTTGCCCCCTGAAGAATCGGCTGCGATTGGTGCCTTTCTCGCGGATGATTTCGGCCCGTTCGATGTATTTTTCATCGTTGATGAGCAGCGCGCCGCCCTCGCCGCACGAGAAATTCTTGGTCTCATGAAAACTCTGCGAAGCCATTACGCCAAACGTGCCAAGCAGTTTGCCCTTATATTTGCCAAATAACCCGTGCGCATTGTCCTCAACAACAGGGAGGTCGTGACGATTGGCAATTTCCAAAATGGCGTCCATCTCGCAGGCCACCCCGGCATAATGCACCGGGATAATGGCCTTTGTTTTTGGAGTAATGGCTGCTTCCAGCCTGCTTTCGTCGAGATTAAGTGTATCGGGGCGAATATCCACGAAGGCCGGTTTCGCGCCGCGCAGCACGAAGGCGTTGACGGTGGAAACAAAGGTAAAGTCGGGGAGGATGACTTCGTCTCCGGGCTGAATGCCTAGCAAAATCGCCATCATTTCGAGGGCGTGGGTGCAGTTGGTGGTCAGCAGGGCTTTTGGAATTCCCAATTCTTTTTCGAGCAAGGTATGACATTTTTTTGTAAAAGCGCCATCGCCTGAAATGTGCCCGTTGCGAAAGGCTTCGCTGACATATTCCAGTTCGCGGCCAACCAAGACGGGGTGATTAAAATCAATCGAGCGTTGTGTCATGCGAATCTCCAACGATATATTTCAGGGCATCTGGCCCGGTCATGAACAGCAGGTCGAGAATGCTGACAAACGGGTCATAGGGCGGGTAGAGTTGCTGGTATTCGGGGTAATTGTATTCCATGTATTCGAGGGAAATGCCATCCTGCGCAAATTTTTCGGGTTCGATATAATCACGCGCTGAGGGGCCGCTGATGTAGTGCGTAGCGTTCACTTTTTGCAAGACGTTAACCAATCGGTCGGTTTTTTCTCCGGCAGCGCCGAGGTCTGAAGAGCGCATGAAACGGGTCTGTGAAATGCCCAGTTCGCGGGTCAATGCAATCGTCAAGTCAATCGTGAAATCAGCCAGGAATTCGTCTCTGCGCTGGTAGAACGTTTCCAGCAGGGGACGGTATTGCTCGAAATACGGGGTCTTGCGATAGTTGTGCTGCAATGTCAGGAAATGGTCTTTGCTCCAGTCCGAATCCCACGAAATCTGAATCTGGTTGATGGGAATGCGGTCAATTTGCGCGCCCCGGCTATGGACAGGGATGGTCAACCACTTTTTGCCGTTGGGGGTCTTAATCTGGTTGCGGTTGCGCCAGCCGCGTTTGTCGTATTGCACATCATCATAAAAGACGAACAAGTCGGCGCGGCGAATCTGGTCGAAAAAGCCGCGCCAGGGGATGTAAGATGGCTGCAAAATGACGACATTCATGGCTTGCTATTCCTTTGAACAATCAAAGACTTCTTCAAATCGCCTGGCAAAGAATGTTTTCGCATCTGACGAGGGGGTTTGCTGAACCAGGGCTTTCCAGTTACTACATAAAACAGGTCTGACATCATTGGATTGATTAAATGCTCTCCGGCTTAAGATAAAAGCCTCCTCCCAATTGTCTGAATGGGCTTGCGCCTCGATAAATGGGAGGTATTCCAGCCCATGACGAGGGCCGAGATTTTTGTTCCGAGATTCCTGCCATAAAGTTAGAATTTTATCCCAGTTTTTGGATTGACGGGCCAGGGAAGCCTTCTGGAAGAAGTAACACCATTGCTGATGACGTGGCTGTTCTTTACCAAAGATGGCTTCAAAGTTTGCAAAGTTACCTGTCCCCTGGTCAAAAATGCGGTCGGCGGACGCAGCAAACCTGAACGGGGTTTGCGGTGAAACATAAGGGGCAAATTCGGGTTCGATAACCCATAGGCAATGATTATCGGAAGAGACGATGTAAATAGCGTCTTGGATGTTTCCTGTAAAATGCGCGTCGTATTTCCAATCTGACAGGTCGTCCTGATTTAAATCGAGCAGCGAGACAGACATATTCCAGCCGTAAAGGGTCTGGGCAGGATGCGCCGCGTCATCGCTCCTCGGGACATGAAATGACCAGTGCGGAAGGTTTGCCTGATTGTCCCTTTGCTGTTCATAGATGGTGTTGAGTACGAAAACTTTCGCGCGCTCGATGAACGCGCCGCGATGAGGGGAATCGAATACAAACGCTGTGCCAGGGGCAACAGACGGCGCTCGCCAGATTAACTGGCGATATATGTTTTCTTGAGCGCGCCAGGTGGACCGAAACTGCCCGGCAGCATAATTTTGCCAACCTACCATTAACGCGGTCAAAATTGCGAAAGCAATCACCCGGCGTTTGTGAGATGTAATAAAGTATGAGAGGATAGCAGTAAAAAACAGGCTGATTCCAGCCAGTGACCCCAGGGTAAAGCGGCCATTGAATGGCTGCTCACTGCTTGTAATAAAGTAACCGGCGGCATAAAAAGGGAGCGCCCCCACAATCATTCCTGTGAAACCGATGAATAGCCAGGTTTTTTCCCAGGAGTGTGGGGATTGTTCATCTGCCCAATACAGGCTGGCAGTTTTGATAAACGCCACAGAGGAAATCATTACAAGCCCCAACGTTATCAGGGCAAATCGCGCGCCTTCATCCAGGATGAATGTTTGAAACAGGTTGTTCCAGACTCCCGAAACCATGACGAATAAATCGAGCAGCATGTTTGCAGAATAATGCAAAAATGTTTCGAGCGGGTTAGAAGAAAAGCGGTCCAGGAGAATTGGTCGAGCGCGGTTTTCAACCGGGGAAGCATACAACAAAACGCGCCAAAGGATAACCCCTGTTGTTATCAGCCAATATATGGCCGTAGACCTGGCCGTTACTTTGAGCCGCGTCCAAATATTTCCGGTTTTATCGGGATATGCTGCCCAGATAAAGAAACCTCGCACAAATTCAATGCCCCAGGTGTATTCACTGGTAAGCACATGAATAATTTTAAGTAAAATGGCGGCAAAATGAAAACGCCCTGCGAATTTCTGGGTTTGGACAGCGCGTATTGAAAAATAGAACGATACCCATAGAACAGCGTAGGCAAACCAGGTCTCGAAATATGCCAACGCCATCGGGTTCATATAAAAACGAGGGTACAGCATAAAAATTATGGCCGCAAAGGCAGTCTCTAACCTGCGTTCAGGCCAAAGCAAGTTGAGCAACAACCAAAATAAGACGCCAGAAAGATATTTCAAAAAAAATGCAAACAGATGCCAGGCAAAAGGGTCTAGCCCCAAAAGATAAAAACCAATTTGGTATATCCAAGCGATGGTCGGGTGTCCATCGTAATAAAAATACTGAAAGAGTCCTTCGCTCTGCCCAGATACATAAGAATACAACATGTGCCATTCATCGCCGTAAAATCCCAATGAATTGGCGAGGGGCAAAAACGAAAGCGCGCAAATAAAAAACAACAACAAGGGAATATGAGCAAACGAAGGACGGAGTCTGTCAATAACCTTGCTGACCAACCTGTCGAATAATGAGGAGACAGTGGACATTAATTCCTTCTCATCCGGCTTACCCCCTGCTGGCAATAATCATCCCCGCGATGATAAGAATCATGCCGATAATTTTTGGCGCTGTAATGGCCTCGCGGAACAAGACGGCGCTCAGTGCCAGCACCAGCACATACGAGAGCGTGGTAAACGGGTAGGCATGACTCAAATCGAGGGTACGCAAGGCCAGCCACCAAAACAAGGAGGCCAGGAAGGCCGAGCCATAACTGGCGATGATCCAGGGGTTAAGCGCCACTCTTACCATAAACCAGAAACGCTCGACCAGGCCTTCGGGCATGGATGCAATCACATCGGCTTGCCACTTGAAAACCACTTGGCCGAAGACGGTCAGTAAAATCATAATGAGAATGTAGAAATAGGCGATAGGACACCTCGGGGCTGAACAGTATCTTTTTCGGGGACGCAGACGAGCGCAGATAAACGCGGAAGAAATTCAAAGTATCCGCTCCCGTCCGTTCTCGTCAGCGTCCAAATTCAATTGGACTGCCGTAGAACAGGCAAGGGCAAGGGAATTACATCCGTACCAAAATTGTCCAATCATACAGGTTGTAATCGTGCAACAGCGCAACGTTGCGAGAGAAGTTGCGCTTGCAGTAATCAAAGAAGAAGAGCGAATCGCCATAATACAGGTCGGGGCGTTGCGCCATGCGGTCGGCATCAGAGTAATTGGTCAGCATGTTAAATGAGAAGCCTTTTTTGCTCAATTTTGCAATTTTTCCAAGCGTTTCGAGAATGAGCGACTGCCAGGCCTCGCCATCGGCGGCAAACTTGATGTTGAACACGCCGCAGGCGATGGTGTAATCGGCAGGGGTCAGGTCGCTTTCTTTGGCGAAGTATTTCCAACCCATGCCAGCGGGTTTTTGCTGGAGAGCATGATTAATCATCGCTTCAGAAATGTCGAAACCCTGGTACTCGAACTGATAGCCTTTTTCGAGCATGTAATGCGCCAGCGCGCCGTAGCCGCAACCGTAATCTACCAGAGAAAAGGGCTGTTCAGGCGAGGGCAACACCTTCATCAATTGGTCGAAACGCACAAATTGCGATTCGGGCGAGTTGTAATCGGCGCCTTGCGGGTTGGGGCCGAGACGATTGACTTTGTCGCTAAAGAATTTTTCAACATCACGCAGCAGGTCATCACTTGCCCCAGGATTTGATGGATGAGACATTGGTTTTCTCCGATTGGTAGATTTGTCGAACAATGGTGTACGGGCGGCGCTTGGTCTCGGTAAAAATCACCGAAAGATAGATGGCTATCACGCCCAGACAGAAAATGGTCAACCCGCCCAAGAACCAGATAGATAGGGCCAGGGTGGTGAAACCGCTAGGAGGCGTCCCGACAAAAAAATAAACGTACATGATGTACAGAAAATACAGGAATGACAACCCCAGAATCACCACCCCCGTCGCGGCAATGTAGAGCAGAGGGCGGTTGCTAAACGCAGTAATAGCGCGAATGGTCAGCGCAATTTTGCGCCGCAGGTTGTAAGTGGTGGAAGGTTTGCTGTGCTTATGCACCGTCACTGGAACCTGTTCAAAGCCGGTAATCATCCATAGTCCGCTAATGTCTAGTTCGCTCTCACTGTGGAGCAATAGCGCATCTACATAGCGGCGGGTCATCAGGCGCGCCATCAGCAGGTTGGGCGGAATTTTCTGCGAGGAGAGCGCGTTGAACATGCGATAATACAAGTCGCCGCTCAAACGCTCGAAAAAGCCACCCTTGCGGGTATCCTGCACGCCGTAAATCACATCGGCGCGTGGGTGTTTTTGCATTTCATTGTAAAAACCCAACACCAATTCCGGCTCTTCTTCCAGGTCAACGTCAATTAAGAAAACCAGGTCGCCGGTGGCGTGCATCAGCCCAGTCATAGCGGCCTTGTGATGACCAAAATTGCGCGAAAGGTCGACCACCTTGACGCGCGGGTCGCTCTCGACCAGCCGCACCGCAACATCCAGCGCATCATCTGGCGAGCCGTCATTGACCAGCACAATTTCCAGGTCATCAGTTCCCTCGCTTCCGCTCGGGACAAGAATCGAAGCGCAGGCGGCGCAAGTCCGCTCGTAGAACTGCTGGATGTAAGATGATGAATAGTAAAGTGTCGTGACAATGGAGAGTTTCATGTGTTGGCCCTGGTGCGGGGCAATTTTACCCCATCCCACACAAAAAACCCCCGGTTTTTACCGGGGGTTGGGATGGGATTTTTACAGCGCAACGCCGTTGAGGTCTTTCAAGACCCCAAGCGTTCGCGCCACTTCGGCATCCACCTGTTGCGGACTCCAACTAAGGCTGGCTCCCATGATTTCGGCAAATTCCTGCACGGCAGGTTTGGTTACGTTCCCCAGCCAGGCCAGGGTCGAGCGGCGGATGAGAATATCGTCCACATGCACCGCCTTTTCGCGCTCGACCAGGAAACGTACCTCGCCCACCGTCCAGCCGGGCAGAGACGCGAGTGGTTCAGCACTGGTCTCTTTGATAAAGCGGGCAACATCCAGGGCGCGCGTGCCATAACGCTCAAACAGGTTTTTGGGAATCAGGCTGCCCAGCCCGGTTTCCTGGTCAATCTTTTTGATGTACTCGATTTGCGCCAGGCTGATGGCGGGATACTCTGCCCCACCGCCGATGGGCGTCTTAAGCGTATTCGCTTTTCGTGGCTTGCCCAAAAATGCCAGGACCTTATCAGCCACCTGCTCACCGAAGGCGCGGTAACTCGTCCACTTGCCGCCGACCAGCGAAAGGACAGGGATGTTCCCGGCTTTGTCTTCCTTGATGCTGTGGTCGCGGGTGATTTGCCCGGTGGTTTTGGCCTGCATGTATTCGAGCGGACGAACGCCGGAGAAGCGAAAGGCGATATGCTCCGGCCCGACCTTAATCGTCGGGAAGACGCGAGAAACCAGGTCAATAAAGTACTGCTCTTCATCGGGTGTACAGCGCGCTTCGTCGGGGTTTTGAATCGGAATGTCGGAGGTGCCGATGATGACTTTATCGTAAAAGGGGAATATCAGGACGATGCGGCCGTCCTTGTTTTCAAAGAAAAACTCGTTCTTGCCAATGGCCTCGCGCAATTCGGGGTGATTCAAAACCAGGTGCGAGCCTTTGGTGCCGCCGATATAACGGTCAGAGACGCCAAAGGTACGGTTGACCATGTCAACCCACGGCCCGGCAGCGTTGATGATTATCTTTGGTTGAATGTTGAATGTTGAATGCGTGAGCTCATCACGCAGCGTGACCGAGTCTCCTTCTGCGCCCACGAAGGAGACATAATTCAGGGCCTTGCCACCGTCTTTTTCGCCATCCAGCAGCAGTTCAACGGTGTAACGCTCAGGGCTGAGAATTTGCCCGTCGTAATAAGTTGCCGTAAACTTGATATCTTGCGCCAGTTTGGGGTATTTTTGCAATGATTTTTCGCGGCCCTCGAACTTGTGGGGCGGAACGGTTTTCTGGGCGCGGGTGAAGGTGTCGTAAAAAATCAGGCCGACTTTGATGACCAGCGCGCCACGCTCGGCGGGCTTATCGAGCAGGTTCAGGAACTTAAACGGCGCGTTGAGCAAGCCAGAGAACAACTTGAACATCGGCACGACGGTTGGGAGCGGCTTGACCAGGTGCGGGGCGTTCTCAATCATGCGGTTGCGCTCCTGCACGGCCTCGCGGACGAGACGAAATTCCCCGTTTTCGAGGTAGCGAATGCCGCCGTGCGCCATGTGCGAGGAGGCCGCCGAAGCGCCGGAGCAGAAATCGCCCCGGTCAATGATTAATACATCCGCGCCGTTCAGAGCCAGGTCGCGAAAAGTTCCGACGCCGTTAATGCCCGCGCCAACGATGAGAATATCGGGGGATTTGGACTGGATGGAGGTGAGAGTTTCAGAACGATTCATCAGGTTTTCCTTTGATAACATGGGCGCGGAATGAATTCCGCATTACAGACGATTATAGGAACTCATGCACGATTCGTCAATTATAATGAACAAACGTGCAATCTATTGCCCATTCCGGTATACTATTGCTAAACAGGGATACAACAGATGTGCAAAAAATGGAGATGAAGCGATGCCCACCCCCACCGAAAAAGATAAACTGGAAGCCGCCATCCATGTGGCACGCATGTACTATTACCAGGAAATGACCACCGAAGCCATCGCCCGCGAGATGCAGGTCTCGCGCTCGACCGTTTCGCGGCTGCTCAGTTTCGCCAGGCAGGCAGGCTTTGTGGATATACGCATATCAGACCCATTCGAGCATCCCAGGCGACTGGAAAAAGCCATCGTCGAGCGGTTCAGGCTTCGACGGGCGCATGTCGTCCCGGTCCCCGAAATCGTCGGCGAGGCCGAATGGCTGGAGCGGGTTGCGCGGTATGCTGCCAATCACCTGAACACCGCTTTCGACTCGAACATGATTCTGGGCATCGCCTGGGGCACCACCACCAGCGTCATCTCCCGCTACCTCCAACCTAAACCAACCTACAATTCCCAGATTGTCCAGTTGAACGGCGCGGGCAACACCCAAACAACCGGCATCGATTACGCCAGCGAAATCCTGATGCGCTTCTCTCAGAATTACGGCGCGCCCGCCCACCTGTTCCCCGTGCCGACCTTTTTCGATTACGCCGAAACCAAAAACGCGCTCTGGAAGGAGGGCAGCATCCGCCGCCTGTTGGATTTGCAACAAAAAGCCGACCTGCTGCTCTACAGCATCGGCGCGGTCAATGCCGGGATACCGAGCCACGTTTACAGCGGAGGCTATCTGGAGCAATGCGACTATCTCGAACTGGAGAAGCAAGCCATCGCCGGGGACATTGCGACCGTCTTTTTCCGCGAAGATGGCAGTTTCGACCGGATTCCGCTCAACGAACGTTCGAGCGGCCCCGGGCTGGAGCTATTCCAGCAGAAAAACGGGCTTTGCGTCATCTCGGGACTGTCCAAAGCGCGAGGGCTGTACGCCGCGCTGAAAGGCGGCCTGCTGCGTGAACTGATTCTCGACGAGCCAACCGCTCGAAGGCTGGTGGAGAAATACATGAATGCTTGACCCCAGAATTTATAGATTAAATATTAATGTAATTGCCCACAGGAAAATCGTCAACAGAGTTTGCAACACATCACGGCGCGCCCAATGTTCTACATCAGCGTTCAGCAAGGCAATCTGAATGGCCACATAAGAATACAGAGTGGTGTATGGGCTAAGCAGCGGCCCAACTGCCAGGGCAAAAAAAACATTGCGGTTGCGAATTGCGAGCCACAAAAAAGCCAATCCAAGGGGAACTCCATAGGGGAAAATGCTGCGGTTCCAAGGGTCGATGGAAGACTTGGCGAGCAATTTGTCTGCCAGGGTTGGAAAAATCAAAAAGGTCAGCGTAAACCCAAAGACGACTGGCGCAAAGGTATAGAAAACGGTTCGCCAGCGGCCCACTATCCAAGCATCGGTCAGATAATAGGCGGCAACCCCAAACCCGAGTTGGGGCTTGATTAACAGGATAAACAATCCCCAGGTTGAGGGGAGCAACGCCCCGGCGAGCACAAATATATCCAGGTTGTTGGCCAGCAAACCTCCAATGAAAGTGGGCGAAAGGAACAGGGCTATCGCAGCAAGCGGAGGCGCTTTGACTTTCCAAATAATCCCCAAAAAGGCCGCCACGCCTGCAACAAAGAACAGTCCCCGGGCAAATTCGGGGGGAAACAGGCCAAAAGGAAATAACAGCAGCAGCGTCCATGGCGGATTGTGAAACCCGGCGACCGTATAGGGATCCTGCCCTTGAAATGCCAGTTCCAACACCGGGCGGTATGTGCCATCCCAGTCGGCATTGGGCAGGTACGAAGCAAGAACCGCCGCGCCCAAGAATGCACCGGCCAAGGCCAGAAAGAGCAAACCATTGCGGAATGTTTTCACGGTTTCATCCTTTCGCCAACGCAAGGAAAACATCTTCGAGGGTAGGTTCGCCTTTCTGACTGGATGATACGCTCACGCCCGCCGCATCCAGCGCTGTTTTGAGCGTTTTCTCACCCAAATCTTTTTCGACCATCACCCGCAGGTGGTCTCCCGCTAGAATGGCGCGCATCACGCCCGGGGTCTGCTCCAACGCCCCCAGCCCGGCCAGCAGCGGCTCGGCGTAGATTTCATACACATCGCCCGGAACATACCGCTCTTTCAGCGCGCCGGGCGTATCCATCGCCAGCAGTTGGCCGCCGCGCATCATCCCGACCCGGTGGCAGTATTCGGCTTCGTCCATGTAATGGGTGGTGACGAGGATAGTGACGCCCTCCGCCGCCAGGTCATAAATCAAATCCCAGAAAGCGCGGCGGGCGTTGGGGTCCACGCCGCTGGTCGGTTCGTCCAGGAAGAGCAGCTGCGGTTTGTGGACGAGGGCAATGCCCAGGGCCAGTCGCTGCCGCCAACCGGCGGACAGGTCGCGGGTCAGGGTCGTTTCGTGACCGGCCAGGCCAACATGCGCCAGCGTCTCCTGAATACGGGTCGGGTCGTTAATCCCGTACACGCCACCGTAAAATCGCAGGTTCTCCCAAACGGTCAAATCGTCATAAATCGCAAATTTCTGCGACATGTACCCGGTCCTGGCCCGGACTTCCTCCGTCTGACGGAAGGAATCGAAGCCGAGAACGGTCGCGCTGCCGGAGGTGGGTTCCAGCAGCCCGAGCAGCATCCGAATGGTGGTTGTTTTGCCGCAGCCGTTCGGGCCGAGGTAGCCGACGATTTCACCGCCGTTGACCTCGAACGAAACATGGTCAACGGCGGTGAAGTCGCCAAATTTGCGGGTCAGTTCATCAACGTAGAGGACGGGCAGGGGCATGGGAGACTCCGAGATTGGTGATTCGATTTCCGATATTCGGCAGAGGCTCCTAGGCGCCTGCTTCCAAGACTGATTTCAGCCGCGCCAGGTTGGCTTCCATTTCGCTCTTAATTTTCCCAGCCAGGATGCCTTCGGCCAGGGCGAACACGCCCGCCGGGTTGCCTTCGGCATGGAGCGCGATTTTCGCGCCAGAACCGACCGGCTTGAGCGTGACGGTGATATCGACTCGCATTGGCCCAGATTGGTTGACAAATCCTACCTTGTGGGGCGGCTCAATAGCCGTGATTTGCATCTGCCCGTCGATTTTGCGTCCCATAACCTCGGCGGCAACCTTGTACTTGGTGCCTACCGCCGGAGCGCCGGGCGAGATTTGCTCGATTGTGGCAATCATTTTTTGCCATTTGGGCAGGTTGAGCGGGTTCGAGAGAAAATCGAAGATGTCCGGCACGGGCCGGTCAACCAGGGTGGAGAGGTCGAGGGTAATCATGGGTTCTCCTGCGGGCGAGGCGGAATAAATTCCACCTTACTCATCATGCGAAAGCGCAATAAAAACATCTTCCAGCGTGGGCGGAAGGGGGCGCAGGGATTCGATGGAGAAACCCATCGGCTGGA
>CAYLZI010000038.1:14732-18361 GCA_964388215.1 uncultured Anaerolinea sp. | reverse complement strand
CTTAGGCGATGTTTTGGGGCAATGACTGGTTACCGCGAACCTCTTGGCGCGCTCATCGAAGCCATGAATTGAGAATCCCCCTTGACATATTTCTAAATAATTGTATTAATCACGAGAAAGGTGAACACTGGCGCATGAGCATTTCATCACTGAGATACCAAAACGCGGAGAAACTGTGCTGGTCACATGAAGGGCAAAGAGCTTTTGTACGCGGATTTGACGGATTACACGGACGAACACAGATTTTTTAAGAATTAAAGAGCAGTTTTTGGGCTTTCTCCGTGTTCATCCGTAAATCCGTGTCCATTCGTGTACAGGTTTTCGTGGAACGACTGAAGCCTGGCGTTCATCCTTTTTCTGACCAATACAATTGAGCCTGCAAAATGACCCCGATTATGAAGATGTGTTGCGTGGCGTGGAGCAGTCCATTGGCGAGAAACTTGCGGCACGCATTAAGAACTGGAGTTTAGAGTTCGTTTGCAATCAAAACCTTTTGGACACGGACACTTGCGCCTGCGCTGCAAGTGCAGGTGTTACGCGGATTACACGGAATCTCACGGATTTTTTAAGAAAAATCCGTGCGCCCCCTACGGGGGCAGTCCGTCAAATCCGTGAAATCCGTGTACAGGTTTTGGTTTTTTCGCGCCAAATCAGCCATGTTTTTTGTCTTTCAGGGCGAACCAAAATGAACTCTAAACTCAAGTTAAGAAGTGCGTCGCGCCATATCAAACGAGATTCTCTCAAGCGGCGAGATTACCCGTTTAACGGGTTTCACTCATCGATTTTGGCGCGGCGCACCCTTGGGCTACGCGAGTTTTGCCAGTTCTGTATTCATCATCTCCATGGCGGCATCGTAATTTGGCAGCAGGTGGAGCGCCTGGCGCAGGGGGATGTTGCGCTCGTTGAACAGGACTGCCTTGAGAAAACCGGGCGCGCCAGCCTTGTCCAGCACGGCAAAAATGGTATCGCGGGCGGCGGTCTCGCTCATGATTTCGCCCACGATGTCATCCATGGTCTATGGGCCGCGCGCATCGGGGTCAATGTACGGGATAGACCAATGCCATGAGCCGGAACCCACTTCCAGGGCGGAGCCGGGGAGTGTCACCAGCGCGGAACAATTCGCCGGGACGATAACATCCAGCGTGAAAGTCCCATTTTCAATTTTCCAGGATGATTCGGCCAGTCCGTAGGGAGTGATATGCCGGGCTTTGGCGTGGGTCAGGCCGCCGCCAGGACGGGGAGCAATTTGCAGGCGCTGGTAGCCCGGCTCGAGCGGGGCCAGGCCGCCGAGGGTGCGGTGCATCCAGTCGGCCACGGCGCCGAGGGCGTAGTGGTTGAAGGATGTCATTTCGCCGGGGTTAATGGAACCATCCGGCAGCATCGAGTCCCAGCGCTCCCAGATGGTGGTCGCGCCCATCGTCACCTGGTAGAGCCAGGACGGGCATTCGCGCTGCATCAGCAGGCGGTAGGCGGTCTGGTGATGCCCGGTCTGGCAAAGCGCATCGCAGATGATGGGCGTGCCGACAAAGCCGGTGTGGATGTGATAGCCGCTTTCGCTCACCAGTTCGGCCAGGCGGTCTCCGGCGTGCTGGCGCTGTTCGGGGGTGGGCAGCAGGTCGAAAACCAGTGCCAGGGCGTAGGCGGTTTCGGCGTCGCTCATCAGGCGGCCCGCCGGGGTGATGTATTCGCACGCAAAAGCATTTTTGACTTTGGCAGCCAGGGCTGCATAATGATTTTTCTCATCGGTTCGCCCCAGCACTTCGGCGGCGCGGGCAACCAACTCTGCCGAGCGGGCAAAATAGGCTGTAGCAACGATGGCCTTGTCGGTGCGCGCCTGCCAGGGCTTGTCGGGCGGCGCGGCCGGGTCGAGCCAGTCGCCAAACTGGAAGCCTTTATCCCACAGGATGCCATCGGTGGCGACGGATGCGATGTAATCCACCCAGGCGCGCATGCTCTCGAACTGTTCGGCCAGGATTTGGGTGTCGCCAAAACGCTGGTAGAGCACCATCGGCACGACGGTGGCGGCGTCGGCCCAGGCGGCAGCCCCGGCGAAATTGCGCCCCAGCACATTCGGAACGACACACGGCACCGCGCCGCCCAATTTGCGCTGTTCGGCAGCCAAATCCTTGAGCCACGATTGAAGCAGGCCGCTGACATCATAGAGGTACGCGGCGGTCGGCGAAAAAATCTGCAAATCGCCCGTCCAGCCCAGTCGCTCGTCGCGCTGCGGGCAGTCGGTAGGCACATCCAGGAAGTTGCCGCGCATGCCCCAGACCACGTTTTTGTGCAACTGGTTGAGCAGCGGGTCGGAGCATTCGAACCAGCCGGTCGGCTGCATGTCCGAGCGCAGCACCACCGCCTGAATTTCATCAGGAAACACATCGCCGGTCACTTCGGCGTAGCGGAATCCGTGGAAGGTGAAGCGCGGCTCCCAGGTTTCGGTCGCGCCGCCTTTCAGCGTGTACCGGTCAGTCGCTTCGGCCATGCGCAGCGGGCGCGTGCCAAGTTCGCCGTTTTCGAGCACTTCAGCGTGACGCAGGGTCACAGTCTGCCCGGCGGTACCGCTGACCTTGATGACCAGCCGACCAACGAGATTTTGCCCAAAATCGACGATGGTTTTGCCGGAGGGCGATTTTTGGGTGGAAACGGGCTGGATTCTCTCGATGCGGCGAACAGGCGGGCCGAGGGGGGGTTCCAACGCTGAAAGATTCCACTCCGCGAAACGGACCCCGCTCCAGCCTGTCTCGCTGTACCCTGGCATTGACCAACCCGGTTTTTCCAGCCGCGCATCGTAGGTTTCGCCGTCATAGATGCCGCTCAGCAGGATGGGGCCGGTGGCGGCGCGCCAGTTCTCATCGGTGACAATCCGTTCCGTACTTCCATCTCTGTAAGTCACTTCGAGTTGGGCCAGCAGCGCCAGGCTTTTGCCATAACTGTTGCGCTGGCCGCCGCCAAAGCCAATCCGCCCGCGGAACCAGCCATCACCGAGGATCGCGCCAAGGGCGTTTTTGCCCGGCTTGAGTTGCGCGGTCACATCGAAGGCCTGGCAGCGCAGACGCTCGTCGTAAACCGTCCAGCCGGGAGAGAAAACCTGGTCGCCGACAACCTGCCCGTTGAGCTCGGCTTCGTACAGGCCGAGGGCGGTGAGATACAGCCGGGCAGATTGAATCTCGCTTTTGAGTTCAAACTCGCGGCGCAGGTAGGGGGCAGGGTTCGATTTGGTCGTGTCCTCGTCCCAGTCCGGCGAGATAAAGCGGGCGCTCCAATCGGATTCGGCGAGCAGGCCAGTTTCGAGGCTGACGGGCTCGCTCCAATCCGACGCGCTGCCATCCACGCCCCAAACGCGCGCGCGCACCGAGACCTGTTCACGCGAGGTCAGCGGCGCAAAGGGCCAATCCACGAGAACGGACTGGGCGGATTCCACCCGGCAGGTTGCGCCCCGGCATTCGATTTCGCAGGCAGATTGGCGCCAGTTTGGGATAGATGTTTCGATGGTCCACGAAAGGCGCGGGCGGGCGAGGCCGATGCCGAGCGTTTCGCGCAGGTGTTCCACTTGAAGATGAACGGAGGCTGTCATGGTGATTTCCTTTTTACCACGCATACACGGAGTTCACGGAGAAAAGCATAGC
>CAYLZI010000038.1:0-14632 GCA_964388215.1 uncultured Anaerolinea sp. | reverse complement strand
CATGGTGATTTCCTTTTTACCACGCATACACGGAGTTCACGGAGAAAAGCATAGCAGTGGTTGCTGTGTTTTTTATCCCTTTACCGCGCCAGAGGTCATACCCGAAACAATTTGCTTTTGGAAAAACATGAACAAGATTAGTGGTGGGATGGTGATAAGGATGACATTTGAGAATAGAAGATTCCACTGGGAGTTATATTGACTCATGTAAGTAAACAAGGTCAATTGCGCAGTGACGTTTTGTGAACCAGGCAGGAAGTAGAGCGGGTTGGAAAAATCATTATAAACTGCTACCGAAGATGTAACGATAATAGTCACAATTGCTGGCCTGAGCAGTGGCAAGATCACTGAGAAGAAGAGTCGCAGCGGTCCCGCTCCATCTATGATAGCGGCCTCGTCTATTTCGCGGGGAATCGTGCCAATGAAAGCACGTAAGATCAAGATGGAGAATGGCAGGGCCAGCGCGACTTCGATAAATACCAGGCTAAGGATTGTCTTGTAAATGCCCAGCGTTTGGAGCCAAAATACTGTTGGGACAACCGCAGGTGGAAGAACCAGTCCGGCGAACATGACTGCATTGACGAGATTGGCTATTCGGTCGTTACGCCGCTGCATGACATAAGCCACAAACGCTGAACAAAGCACAATCAAAGTGACCGAACTTACAGTAAGAATCGCGCTGTTTCGCAGTGCCAATAACATGCGATAATCATTGGCTTCGATAACGGTCACAAGGTTTTCAATGAGGAGAAATTGACTCGGCCAGCTGAACTGGAACAATCCTGCCTCTTGTTGTGGTTTGGATGCAGTGAGCAGGATAAAAAGAAACGGCACGATAAAAATTATCCCAACGGGGATAAATGTGATGACGTCGGCCCAAAAATTCTTGATAAGTTTCATAGTTCAAGCTCCCTTCGGTTGAAGAAACGCATCATCGGATAGGCAATGGCTGTGACCAGCAAGAACATGACCACATTCCCGGCGGTCGATAAGCCATAGAACCCGGCTTGGTATTGTTTGAATATGACCGAGGTCAGCACATCGGAGGCAAACCCAGGGCCGCCACGCGTCATCGCCCAAATCAAGTCGAAAGAGCGCAGGCCGCCGATGAATGAGAGCAGAATGACCGTAAAAGAAGCGTTGCGGCTAAGCGGCAGGATGACATGACGGAATTTAACCCATGCCCCGCCCTCCAGGCGCGCTGCATCATAATAATCCAGCGGAATGGACTGGATCCCGGCCATGAAAATTACCATGGCGAGACCAATCCCTTTCCAAACATCCACGATGACAACCGAGTAGAGCGCCAAGGCAGGGTCGCCCAGCCAGTCGATGCGCGGGACGCCAAAGTTTCGTAAAGTTACGTTAATTACCCCAGTGGATGGTTGCATCAACGCATAAAAAGTGATACCCGCCGCAACCGTGCTGATGAGAACAGGAAAGTAAATGACACTGCGAAAGAAGCCCTGGAGTTTGATTTTGGATGTGAGCAACATGGCTAGCGGCAACCCGATAACTACTTTCAATCCGCTGGTAAGAATGGCATAGATGATGGTGTTGCGAAAGGCCAGTTTGAGTTGAGGGTCTGTCAGGAAAGTTTTGTAGTTATCCAACCCGATAAATGTGGCATCAAACAATGTCCAACGCGTCAGGCTGTAATAAAAAGACATTATGGTTGGTATGAAAAAGAAAACGATGAATAGAAGCCCGGCTGGCAGGTAAAACCAGTATGGGTAAGAGCGTAACAGGCTTTTGGCTTGAGACTGAGTTTGCATAAACCCTCGCAATCAACGGGTCGTTGTTCATAATGCGCGGGCTGGAGGTTTTCAACCCCCAGCCCGTTTATTAAGTTATGTTACTTATCCCAACCGGGCAGGCCAAGTTGCTGTGCCTGTTTCTTTACATCTTCGTCATAAGCCTTGGCGCCTTCCTCTGCGGTCATTTGACCAGAGCCAACGGCCACGCAAATTTGTTCAAGATTGGGGCCTTTGATTGGTGACAGGAACTCAAGCGCAGGATAACCATTTCCTGATTCGATGTAGCCGCTCAGGTCTTTGACAAAACCGGGAACGGTATCGGGCAGCTTGGCGCCCTTAATCAGGTATGGGCCGCTCGGCAAAACTTTTGCAGTAATTGCATCGGCGCCGGCCGTCGAAGCCACAAAAGCAAAGAAATCCATCACCACATCGATGTTTTTCGCAGTTTTCGGGGCATAGAAGGCGAGAGGCATCCAGATGGTCGAGCCGCTTTTGGCTGCATCCGTGCCAGGCAGACCAAAGTAGCCAATGTCATTCACCTTGTCAGGGTAATTGGCTGCGATAGCCGGCATTGCAAAGGTTCCCATTGCGTAATGCGCAACCTTGCCATTGGCGAGCTGCTCCAGGCCTTGGTCGAATTTGGTGGTGGCGAAATCCTGCTGATACCAACCCTTTTCAAAACCTTCCTGGAGATACTGGAAACCGGCCAAAGCTGCGGGTGTTGTGGCGTACTTGGCCTTGTTGTTGGTGTAATCGTCGGCAAAGGTTGGGACAGCCTGGGCAACGTTGTACATGTCGCCGAGCACGAATAGCTGAGCAGTCCATGAATCACCGAAGGTTTGGAGTACCGGCGGAATTCCAGCGGCCTTAATTTTTTCATTGTTTGCCTCGAATTCGGCCCAGGTTTTTGGAACGCTCAACCCGAGTTGCTCATAGACTTTCTTGTTGTACAAAATACCGCCGCCGCCAGCAAACCCAACCGGCACGCCAAAAACGCCATCATTCTGGGAAACGGCCGAAACAAAGGACTCTGCGATATTGGTGATAAAAGGCTCTTTCGAGATATCGACCAGTGTATCGGACGGGTGCAAGGCCTGGAGCAATGCGCCCGAGTTGTAGTAGAAGATATCGTTCATTTCGCCGGTCGCCAGGCGCGTCTTGACCAGGTTGTCAGCCTCAGCGCCGCCGCCAGCAGCCACCTCGATATCGAAAGTCACATTGGGGTGCAGCGCCGTATAGGCGTCGGTCAGCGCCTGGATCATCACCGCATCGTTCTGATTGGGTGAACCAAGCAGACTAATTTTGACCGGTTCCGCCACAGGGGCTTGCGTTGCCGCAGGGGACTGACCCGAAGCAGGGGCTTCAGTCGCCGCGGGAGCCTGGGTGGCAACCGGCGCGCAAGCCGCCAACAAACTTACCAGGCACAGAATAGCGAATGCCTTGAACAGCATTTGTTTTTTCATGATCTCCTCCGAGATTAAGAAGTTTCGAATGTTTTATGGGAACTGATTTACAATTGGAGGAAGCGGTAGGCATTGACTTATAGGCAGGTATCCTTTCGGGTAATATCTGAACTCTGCGGACCAGGCGGGTCAGATTGAAAACGAAGGTGGTATCTCTTTGGGCAGTGCAGACCGCTTTTTGATACCACAGCGGATTATTTTGTGATTGACTTCCCATCTTGACGGGTTGGCAGGAGAGGGGCGACCCGCCCTGCACGAAAAATCGTTATTTTATGCCAGGTTTGCCTGCAAAATACTTCTCGTTATATCCTGGCGGGTCGCCCTTACCTACGAGATTTCACTTTTTACAGGCGAAAGATGCCCAATCTCGCGCCACATTTCCAACTCTCCAGCAAAACGGTTGTGCATTAATTCGCACTGCACATCGATTCGCATGGAGGCACGGGTTTCAAGGTTAAAGGCGGGCCAGGCAGGCACACCAGCGGCAGATGGGCAGCCCGTGCGGGCAAAATTCGTCCACAGTTCGGCCATTTGGCGCGAGGCCACAAAACGTTCAGGACGATTGCCAGAGAGGAAACCGGGGTCATTTTCGGGCGTCTCATTGTTGAATTTGAAAGTGATGTCCATCGCGTGAGGCGTGCCCATCGGGTAATCGGTGCCGGGGACTTTTAACTCTGATTTATAACCAAAGTGATACAGGTAGACTGGCGCCCCCTGTTGGGCAGCCTTTCGCTCGGCAATCTCCACCGAACCCAACCCCATCAGGGTGATGGAGGCAATGGCAACAAAAATCTCGGTGGCGGAGGCCTGCGGCATGGCAGCCCGGTAGGTTTCGACCATCCTGGGCGTATCCGCGCCAAACTGGGCCGCCAGTTTTGACTCCAACCCGGCAAAATCCAGACTGAAGGCGCTGGTATCGCCGCTTTCCCAGGCAAAGAAGGTGTATTCATCCTCGTTCCAGCCCACCAACAGCGGTTTGTGGATGGAAATTTTCGGGGCGGAGGGGTCGAACGGGTGCGAGGGGAGGCTCATTCCATCGACAACCGGCCCAAATCCACCCGGAACTGGCTCGGTGATACCCCCGGGCCTTTTCTTTTCCTGATAGGGTGGCGTGAACGGGAATTTTGCCTGCACCCGCAGCAAGTCGACGGCTGGAACATCCAACAACCTGCGCCAATCTTTGGGCGCAAGATTGAACTCTTTCAACACCCGGTCAGTGGACTGGGCGGCCATTTCGCGTGGATACATGCGCACGCCGGGGCCGCTTTCAATCGAGGCTTTGTTGAAATAGGGCGCAGCTTCGGGCATGGCATATAAGCAAGAGGTTTTTGCGCCGCCGCCCGATTCGCCAAAAATCATCACATTGTCCGGGTCGCCGCCGAAAACGCTGATATTCTGATTGACCCATCTCAGCGCGGCGGCGATATCCAAAAGGCCCTGATTCCCCGAACCGGCATAATCCTCTCCAGCCAGTTCATCCAGAAAAAGAAAACCGAGCAGTCCCAGGCGGTGATTGGTTTCTACAACGACGACCTCGAAGTTGCGCGCCAGGTTGGCCCCATCCTGACTGGCAGTGCCTCCCGATCCAAATACAAAGCCGCCACCATGACTGTAGAACATCACCGGGCGCTTCTGATTGTCATTCGCAGGAGTCCAGATGTTCAGGAACAGGCAATCTTCGGCAGGTTCGGGTTCTCCCTGGCGCGGCGGCTGAATGGCAGGCGCGCCCAGTTGCAGAGCCGCGCGAACCCCCGTCCACGGCTCCAATTCCGCAGGGCGGCGGAAGCGGCGGTCGCCGGAAACCCGGCCAGCGTAAGAGATCCCTTTGAAGGTGTTGACCCCGTGATCCCGAGAACCGCTAATCTTTCCATGTGAGATTTCAACTTCGATTGTGTTCATTGGCGCAGGGTTCTTTCTGACAAATTTCAAGACTTGAATCAGGACCACCCGCCCACGTCAGATTGGCGCAGGGCCGGCAGACTCGCGAACGATCAGTTTCGCCGGCATATGAATAGTTTGACGAGGCAATTCAGGGTTTTGCCTCCGGGCCAGCAAGACCTCAAAGGCCTTTTGCCCGGCAGCATAGGCATCCTTGGTCACGGTTGTCAGGCGGGGGACAAGATAATTGGCCATTGGGATATCATCGTAGCTCACCACAGATAAATCAGATGGCACGCTGAGACCCAGATCGGCTGCGGCGCGAATGGTACTGATGGCCAGCAAATCGTTGATGACAATAATGACAGTTGGACGGGGGGTAATTTTGAGCAGTTTCACGGCTGCCTGATAGCCATCTTCAATCTTCGGGCCACACTCAACAATCAGTTCCGGTTCCACTGAAATACCAGCGGCGCGCAGGCTCTCCCGGTAAGGTTCCAGGCGGTCCAGGCCAAGGGCGTGGGAGCCGACACCATAAACGAACCCAATCCGCCGATGGCCCAGGGACAACAAATAAGCAACTGCTTCTTTGGTGGCTTCACGGTAATCAGTGAAGACTGAGTCGACGCCATGCAGTTCGCCCATCTCCACCACCGGCAAACCGCGCTGCCGAACGCGAGCCAGGGTGGCCTGGGCTTCAGCCGATTCCAGGATAAAAGAGCCTGTGATAATCAGCCCGTCAAAGCGGCGCCGCGATAAATCCCTAAAAATTTCCACTGCGTAGTCATCGTTAAGCGTGGTGCTGGAGAGAAGGATGTGGTACCCGGCGGCGCGCGCCGCTCCCTCCACGCCGGAGGCAAATTCACAAAAATGGGGGTTTTGCAGGTCGGGAATGAGCAGGGCGATGGTTTTGGTGCTGCCCGAGCGCAGGGCCTGGGCCTGGGCATCCGGCTCGTAGCCGAGTTCAGCGATTGCATCCAAAACGCGCTGCTTGGTTTCCCCCGAAATCTGCACGCGCCCGTCGGTCAGCCCATTCAGGACATATGAGACGGTGGCGCGTGAGACGCCTGCTCGCCGGGCAACATCAACTTGCGTGGGACGGTTCATATCCTGCTCCAAGGCTGCGCGAAATTGGCTCATGCCTTACACGCGATACTTTACACGTGTAAATTGCGTTTTTTGTATTATACAAAAAATCCAACAAAAGTCAATGGTAAATCTATAAAAAAATTCAAGAAAATACATTAATTTCATCAATAATTGACAAATTTCAACAAATCGCTATAATATTCACAAAGATAGCTTCTCGAACAATAGAAATTCCTGCCATGACCACCTACGAACGCCGCCAATCCTTGCTTGACATGCTGCGCGCCCAGCCCGGCCTGCGCGTGCCCGAAATCGCCACGGCCCTGGATATCTCTGAGGGAACCGTCCGCAATGACCTGAACGCACTCGAGGCCGATGGCCGCCTGGAAAGGGTCCACGGCGGCGCGGTGCTTCTGGAACCAAAGGGGATCCGAAATACATCCTTCTCAGATCGGCACCACGAACATGCCTTACAAAAAGAAGTCATTGCCCAGGCCGCCGCCAGCCTGGTACAGGATGGTGATTCCATCCTGCTGGATGCCAGCAGCACGGTTTATTGCTTTGCGCTGGCATTGGCAAACAAACGACGCCTGCGCGTGGTGACCAACGGTCTGGATGTAGCCCGACTGCTGGCAAAAAACACAACGAACACGGTTATTCTGATTGGCGGTATTCTCAGCCCGGACGGCTCGTCGGTGACAGGACTGTTGAGCGAACAGGTCATCCAGGATTTGCATATCCAGAAGGCCTTTGTCTCGGCCAGCGGGTTTAGCGTCGAGCGCGGGTTAACTGAAGTCCACCTGGAAGAAGCCCAACTCAAGCGCAAGGCCATCGAATCGGCCAGGCAAGTCTTTGCCCTGGTCGATTCGAGCAAACTCGGCCACGAAGACCTGACCCCCTTTGCCCGTCCAATGCAAATTACGCACTTGCTTACCGATGCCGGGATTACCGAAGAATGGAAAATACGGTTGCAGTGGGCAAATATTCCGTTTACGGTTTGCGAAGAACAGGCGGCTTTCACCAAATGAGTGAAAACATACTCGAACTAAAAAAAATCACGAAGCGTTTTTCCGGTGTTGAGGTCTTACATGAAGTTTCCCTGGAATTGCGGCCGGGTGAAGTTCATGCCCTGCTCGGGGAAAACGGCGCGGGGAAATCGACACTCGTAAAAGTAATGACCGGCGTCCATCAACCCGACAACGGCGAGATATTGCTGGACGGAAGGCGGGTGCATTTTGGAAACACGCGCGAATCGCGCCAGGCGGGAATTGCGGCCATCTACCAGGAATTAAGTCTATTTCCCGACCTGGATGTGGCGGAAAATATTTTTGTCGGCAGGCAGCCAGTTACAGTTGGCGGACGGATTGATTGGCGCAAACTATATACCGATGCAGGCAGCCTGCTTGAATCATTGGGGGTCCACCTCGACCTGAAGCATAAAGCGCGGAATTTGAGCATTGCGCAGCAACAAATGGTTGAGATTGCGCGGGCTTTTTCAATCAATGCCCGCATTTTGATTATGGATGAGCCGACATCTTCCCTGACGTTGAATGAAGTGGCTGATTTGTTCCGCCTTGTTCGTCGCTTACGGGATGACGGCACGGCGATAATTTTCATCTCGCACCGGCTGGAGGAGCTTTTTGAACTGGCCGACCGTGTGACGGTTCTGCGCGATGGCTCGTACATTGATACTTGCGCGATGAAGGATGTCACCCGTGACGAATTAATCCGCCTGATGGTTGGACGCACGATTACAAACCTGTTCCCCAAGCAGGAAGTAGAGGCCGGGGATGTGATTTTGAGCGTGGAGCATCTAACCCGCGAGGGCGTGTTCAACGATATCAGTTTTAAATTGCGAAGGGGTGAAATCCTGGGCATGGCTGGCCTGGTGGGGGCGGGTCGCACCAACGTGGCGAGAGCCATTTTCGGCGTGGAACCGGCCACCTCGGGCAAGATTCAGGTGGATGGGCGGGAGGTTTCCATCACTTCGCCGCAGCAGGCAATCAAGTTGGGGCTGGCTTATGTTCCCGAGGATCGCCAGTTGCACGGGCTGATTCCTGCCATGAATATCACTTCCAATATCAGCCTGCCCACATTATCCAAATATACGCTGAGAGGCTGGCTGCGGGATCAATTGGAGCAAAAAGCAAGCCACGATGCGGCGCTGCAAATGGAAGTCCGCGCAAACAATATCTGGCAGATGGCGCGTGAACTTTCAGGCGGCAACCAACAAAAGATTGTGCTGGCTAAATGGCTGGCGGCCAGGCCGCGCATCCTGATTTTGGACGAGCCGACGCGTGGAATTGATGTGGGGACAAAGGCTGCGGTTCATGCTTTGATGAGCAAACTCGCCGCAGAGGGAATGGCTATCTTGATGATTTCTTCAGAACTGCCCGAAGTGCTGGGGATGAGCGATCGCATCATCATCATGCGCGAAGGCCATCTCACCGGGCACCTGACGCGCGCCGAAGCTACCCAGGAAAAAATTATCTCTGCCGCGACCCAGGCAATGACTTCAGGGAGCCGACAATAACATGCAAAATCAAACCTCCACCCGCCCGGGCCTGTTGTGGACTCTCATCCGTTTTCGTGAGGCTGGCATTAGTATTTTCATCCTGCTGCTCGTCCTGTTGGTTACTTTGCGCGCTCCATCCTTCCTGACCCTGGACAACATCAACAATATCCTGCTGAACATTTCCATTTTGACCATTGTGGCATTGGCGCAGACCATGGTCATCATCACGCATGGCATAGACCTCTCGGTTAGCTCCATGATTGGTCTGGTGGCGATGATGGTGGCCTTTTTTGTCAAAGAGAACCCGGATGCGCCGGTGATTTTTTCGGTGTTACTTGGCATGGCCCTGGGATCAGTTTTGGGGACTTTCAATGGTTTGATTATTTCGCGTGGGAATGTACCTCCTATTATTGCTACCTTGGGCACATTAAGCATTTATCGCGGCCTGGTCTTTTTCTATAGCCAGGGGACGTGGATTAACTCCTTTGAACTTCCAGGGAATTTCAAAATGCTGTCCAAAGGGACAGCGCTGGGACTACCGAATATTGTCATCATCGCCCTGTTGGTTGCGGTGGCTGTCTATTATTTTTTGAATCACACCCGCGCCGGGCGGGATATTTACGCTGTCGGCACCAACCCTGAAGCGGCTCAATTCGCCGGGATCAGCAAACAACGGGTCATATTCATGGTGTATGTGTTGAGCGGGCTGCTTTCCGGTCTGGCGGCTGTGCTGTGGGCCTCACGCTTTGAATCAGCACAGACCAATACGGCCGCAGGCTTCGAGCTTCAAACCGTTGCCGCGTCTGTAGTGGGCGGGGTCAGCATCAGCGGCGGGGTAGGGACTGTGCCGGGGGTCTTGCTTGGCGCATTGCTGCTGGGCATCATCCAAAACTCATTGACTTTGATTCGCATATCACCATTCTGGCAATTGGCAGCCCAGGGTTTGTTGATTTTGGTTGCTGTTATTTCTGACAAATGGATTCTCAATCGCGTGGAGAGGACGAACAAATGAGCGCTCATCCCGTCACCGAATCGAAACTTATTAACGCCAATGCGCCACGTCGTTCTTTCTTGTCCCGGTTCCAGCATTGGGAATGGATGCTGGTCGGGCTAATTATCGCCGTTGTGTTCATCAATATGCGCCTGACGCCCTATTTCTTGGATGCCCATAATCTTTCGCGCACATCATCAGATTTCATGGAAATCGGCTTGATGATGTTACCGATGGTCTTCATCATCATCACCGGCAATATTGACCTTTCCGTGGCCTCCAATATGGGCATGAGCGCTTCTTTCATGGGCTTGCTGCACAATATGGGCGTCAACATCTGGGCCGCAGCCGGGGCAGCGCTCTTGCTCGGCACGCTGGGCGGTATGTTGAATGGATACCTGGTTGCAAAAATCAAACTTCCCGCGCTGGTGGTGACCTTGGGAACATACGCCTTCTATCGCGGCCTGGCTTATGGCTTCCTGGGTGACCAGGCCGCACGCGGATACCCCGAAGCATTTACCTATTTCGGACAGGGCAAAGTGTTCGATACCCTGATCCCTTTCTCGGTTGCCTTATTCGTCTTTTTGGCAATTATCTTTGGGCTTGTTTTACATCGCACCATCTTTGGACGCTATCTGTATTCGATTGGCAACAATGAAAACGCCGCCAGCTATTCAGGTGTCCCAGTTGCAAAAATCAAATTTATTTTATTCACCCTGTCGGGTTTTATGGCTTCACTGGCTGGGCTGATGCTCGCGGCGCGTTTTGGAAGCACCCGCCCCGATAACGGCACCGGGCTTGAACTGGCGGTCATCACCGCCGCGGTACTGGGCGGCGTGAACATTAACGGTGGAAAAGGCTCGATGCCCGGCGCGGTGCTTTCTTTGCTCCTGATTGGGCTGATGCGTTTTGGCATGGGGCTGCTCAATATCCAGGGGCAGGTGCAGGGCATCGCCATCGGATTGTTATTAATCCTTTCCATTCTCATTCCCAGTATGCTTCGCGGCCTTTCATCCGCAAAGAAAAACGTAAACTGGCGTTCAACACTTTCAACCCTCGCTTTTATCCTGGTCTTCGCCCTGTTCTTTGCCTTTTTCTTCTGGTCCCGTGCCGCCGTGATTGCGGGCATATAACCCGCCGGCACACCTTTTATAGAAGCTGAAACAAGCGCGTGCTTGTTGGCTCAAACTCAATCACCTTGAGAGGAGAAAGAACTATGAAACACCGTTCGTTGTTTGCCTTATTGACAGCCCTTGTCGCTCTGAGCATGGTTTTGAGCGCCTGTGGCTCACCCACTCCGGTTGCGACGCAGGCCCCCGCAGCCGAAGCCCCGGCGACGAAAGCGCCCGCCGCAGAAGTTCCCGCCCCGGCGGCCCTGACTTTTGTGCTGGTTCCCAAGAATCTCGGCAATCCCTACTTCGACACATCGAACAAAGGCGCCCAGGAAGCCGCCAGGGAATTAGGCGTCACCGTCCTGTACCAGGGTTCCGCCAATGCCGATGCCACCGAGCAGATTCAACTTCTCAACTCGTTGATTGCGCAAAAAGTCAGCGGCCTGGCGATTTCCGCCAATGACTCCGATGCGCTTGTCCCCACCGGCAAGGAAGCGATTGCCGCTGGCATCCCCGTCGTCACTTTCGACTCTGCGATTGGCAAAGATGGCCGCCTGTTCCACATCAATCAAGCCGTGCTGTATGACATCGGCGCCATTGAAATCCAGATGGCCGCCGACCTGGCTGGCCCAGATGGCGGCGAAATTGCGATTTTAAGCGCCACTTCCACGGCCCCGAACCAGAATGCCTGGATCGAAGTTATGAAGGAAGTGCTTGCGAAACCAGAATACGCCAATCTCACTCTGGTTGAAGTTGTCTACGGTGACGACGATGATACCAAGAGCTACAATGAAGCCCAGGCTCTGTTCACTAAGTATCCCAATCTCAAAGTCATCATTGCCCCGACCACCGTCGGCATTGCCGCCTCCGCCCGCGCCGTCACCGATGCCGGGTTGATTGGTAAAGTCTTCGTCACCGGACTTGGCACCCCCAATCAGATGCGTGAATATGTCAAGAGCGGCGCCGCCCCGCAGTTCGCGCTCTGGAATCCGCTTGACCTCGGCTACCTTTCCATCTACGCCTTGCATGCGCTGGCCACAGGCCAGATTAAAGGCGTCGAAGGCGAAAGCTTCAAGGCCGGACGACTTGGCGAATACACCATCAAGAATGACCCAGACCTGGGCCTGAATGTGCTGTATGGCTCCCCATTCATCTACAACGCCGAAAACATTGACAACTTCGACTGGTAAACCTTAACAAAAAGCCCTCACCCCGCTCATCGCTTTGTCCAGCACTGCTACAAACTGGCAGGGAGATGGGCCAGGGGTGAGGGCGGCATCAGGAGAATAAGAAAATGAAACGGGTAGGATTCCAATTCAAAATCCGAACAGACCGTTTAGCAGAGTATAAAGAACATCACAAAAACGTGTGGCCCGAAATGCTGGAGGCGCTGCGTAACGCGGGTTGGCATAATTATTCATTATTCATGCGCGCCGACGGCCTGATTTTTGGCTATTTCGAAACCGAAGAAAGCCTTTCGGCGGCCCAAGCCAAAATGGGCGCGACCGAAGTCAATACCCGCTGGCAGGAATTCATGGCCCCTTTCACCGACTCTAACGCCCGCCCCGATGAAAGCTTCCTCGAACTCGAAGAATATTTCCACCTGGATTAGCCCATGACCCACTACCTCGCCATCGACCTCGGCGCTGAAAGCGGGCGCGCCATCCTCGGCGCGCTCGAAAACGGCAAACTGGCCCTCATCGAAACCCACCGCTTTCCCAACGGCCCTGTTCAATTGCCCGACGGTCTGCACTGGGATGTCCTGCGCCTGTGGAGCGACATCCAGACCGGCATCGCCGCCTCCGCCGCCCAGGCGCCCCTCGCCAGCCTGGCCCTCGACACCTGGGGCGTCGATTTTGCCCTGCTCGACCAAAATGGCGTCCTGCTCGGTAACCCGCACCACTACCGCGACACCCGCACCAACGAAATGCTGGAAAAAGCCTTCAGCCGAGTCCCACGCGAGCAAATTTTCGCCCAAACCGGCATCCAGTTCATGCAAATCAACACCCTCTACCAGCTTTTAGCGATGGTTCAGCAAAAATCGCCGCTGCTGGATGTCGCCCACTCCTTTCTCACCATCCCTGACCTGTTCAACTACTGGCTGAGCGGCGCGCTTTGTTGTGAATTTACCAACGCGACAACCACTCAATGTTTCGACCCTGTTCGCCGCGCTTGGGCGTTCCCCCTGCTCGAAGCGCTGGATATCCCCACCCGCATCCTGCCTCCCGTTTGTGAGCCAGGGACTATCCTCGGCAGCCTGCGCCCTGAGCTGGCCACCAAAACCGGGGCGGGGCCCATCCCGGTCATCGCCCCCGCCTGCCATGATACCGGTTCGGCGGTGGTGGCTATCCCTGCGGAAGGTAAAGACTTCGCCTGGCTCAGTTCCGGTACCTGGAGTATCATGGGCGCGGAAGTGAACGAACCCTGCCTAAGCGAAAAAGTCCTCGAATACAATTTCACCAACGAAGGCGGTGTGTTCGGAACCTGGCGTTTATCCAAAAACATCATGGGCCTGTGGCTCGTCCAGGAATGCAAACGCGAGTGGGGCATTTCGTATGATGAAATTACCCAACTCGCCGCAGCAGCCCGGCCCTTCCTGGCCGTAGTTGACCCAGACGCCGATACATTCTTTCACCCTGGCAACATGCCCGAAAAAATCCAGCAATTTTGCTCAGAAAGCGGTCAAGCCGTGCCGCAGACGCGCGGAGAAATCGTCCGCGTGGCGATTGAAAGTCTGGCACTGAAATATCGACTCGTGCTGGAAAGACTCGAAAGCCTGACCGGCAAACATCTTGCCCCATTGCACATCATCGGCGGCGGAACCAAAAACCGTCTGCTCAACCAGCTCGCCGCCGACTGCCTCGGGCGAACAGTGATTACCGGGCCAGTCGAAGCCACAGCCATCGGAAACATCCTGATGCAGTCTATCGCGCTGGGACATCTAAGTTCCCTGGCCGAAGCCCGCGCCCTGGTGCGCAAATTCTTTGACGTTGAAACCTTACAGCCTGGCGCTCACGCTGGTTGGGATGAAGCGTATCAAAAATTATTGTGCTTACTGGACTTCAACATCTCCTGACGCTGGAAAATGAAAAACTCCAAAATCAGGAGATTGTGGAGTCCGTGAAAGGAATTTATGTTACAAGCCCCCTACCCCGAACTTGACGACCTGCTCACCATGATGGGTGAGGCAGGCCGCCACATTGCTGAGATCGAAGCTAGCGAAGGCGCGGCTGGCAACATCTCCATCTGCTTGCGCTGGCCGGTGGAACTACGCACGCGCTTCCCGCTCATCAGCGAAATCGAACTCCCCCAGCCCGTCCCCGAACTGGCAGGCGCGGCTTTCATCGTCAGCGGCTCCGGCCGCCGCCTGCGCGAAATCATCGACGATCCAACCGCCAACCTGGCCTGCATCGTGGTCAACGAAGGAGGTAAAACCGGACAGATTTACACATCCTACCAGCGCCGTTTTGAGCGCGTCACCAGTGAATTCAACTCGCACCTGGCCGTCCACTATGACCAGGTTTGCAAAACCGGCACCAATTTTCACGCCGTCATCCATGCCCAGCCGGTACACCTGACCCTGCTCAGCCACATCCCGCGCTACCAGGATGAAGCCTACCTGAACACCCACCTGCTTCGCTGGCAGCCCGAAAACATCATCAACCTGCCCGAAGGCATCGGCTTTATCCCCTTCAAACTGCCCGGTTCGCCTGAACTGATGGCGGGCAACGTCGCGTCCTTGCGCCTGCATCGCGTGGTCATTTGGGCCAAGCATGGCGTCATGGCCCGCTCCGATATTTCCGTCAAACGCGCCGCCGACCGCATCG
>CAYLZI010000037.1:0-18528 GCA_964388215.1 uncultured Anaerolinea sp. | reverse complement strand
ACTGGGCGGGGTTGTGTTTTATTGCCTTTTTGCAGGAGAGTCATGATTCAAAACGTGAGATGTAAGATGTAAAAACTCATTCCACATCTTACATCTCGCGCCTTGCAAAAGGCAAAAAAGAGAGGGAGAACACAAAGCCCTCCCTCTCTTTTTCGTTCACGAATTACTTGAATAGGGTCGTTGGGTCAACGCCAGAAGACTCAAGGTAGACGCGGAATTCATCATAGAAGGTGTCATCTACCGCTTCGAGACCCTGAACGCTGTAGCCACCGCTTTTCAGCAGGGCGCGGCCTTCTTCGGTTGCGGCCATATCGAGCAGGGCTTTGGTCAGTTTTTCGCGCAGTTCGGCGGGAACGTCTGTTGCGTAAGAAACGTTATCGTTGGGGATGAACGGGTCGGTGACATAAATAATCACGACTTTGTCGTTGACATCCGGGAAGTCGGCAGTCACGTTGGCGCGGGCGTCAATGAAAGTTGCGCCGAAATGGCAGATTTCGCCCTTGGCGCTGAGGTAAACCGACTTGATAACAGTTGGGTGTCCCTGAACCCACGCGCCAGACAAGGTCTTGATTTCGAGGTTCTTCAAGATGCCTGAAGGAATGATATACCCAGAGGCCGAGAGCGGGTCGGTCCAGCAGGGTTTCTTGCCATCAAACTGCGCCAGGGCGGTCTTGGCGTCGGCGGTGGTCTTGCCGGTGGCCGGATCGTAATAAGATGTAAAGCCGCCTTCAGCGTTTGCTACAAACTGCACGCCGTAGTGGTTAGAGCCGTTGCGGATAGTGGACAGGGCGACATCTGCAAAGCCCTTGCCGTGCGCTACGATGTATTGCACCGGAGCCAGCCAGCCGATGTGCGCATTGCCAGCGCCCATGGCTTCGATCATCGCGGCATAGTTGGTCGGGACGACGGTTGTGATGGTCAGTCCGGTCATCTCGCTCAACTTATCGGCAATCGCTGCGCCACCAGTTTGCAGTTCCTGAGAGGTGGCAGAAGGGGCCAGCGCCATGATGAGCGGGTTTTCAGGAGTGCCAAGTTGTGGAACAGGCGTCGGCGGGACTTCGGTCGGCGGCACTTCAGTGGGCTTGGGGGCGTCGGTGGGCTTTGCTGCCACCACCGGGGCAGCGGTCGGCACGGGCGTGGCAGCCGGGCCGCAGGCAGCCAGCACCATGGAAGCCAGTGCCAGCACAGCGAATAAAAGGTACAGCGAGCGTTTCATGTTTTTTCTTCTCCTCTTGAATATTGTCCCTGCACAGCGCAGATTGCGGTTTCGATAATACAGCCTTTTTGGGAATAAGGCAAGGCGATTATAATTTTTTTGTATGGCGTTCTCAAGAAAAAAGCAAGTTTCCCCCTCACCCCTGCCCCTCTCCCGATGGGAGAGGGGAAATTCCCTTCCCCCGGCGGGGGAAGGGCCAGGGAAAGTGCCCCGAAGGGGTATGAGGGCGAATGCCATGCGAAAGCGAAAACGTCAAGCATTTTTGAGAACGCCATGAATTTTTTGCGTTCGCATTTTGCATTCGTATGTGAAAACACCCACATATATTCTCGAATATTTCCCACAACCCACCGGGTAAACGTATAATTAGAGCTGTCAAAAGACAAGTTCAAAAGGAGGAGCGATGAGCAAGGAAACTGAAGCCGTTATCCTATCTGCCGCGCGCACGCCAATTGGAAAATTTCAGGGCGCATTGAGCGGAATTCAGGCGACGCAATTGGGAGCGGTCGCCGTCAAAGCGGCGGTCGAACGCGCCGGGCTGGAAAATCTCGACGACATTGACGAAGTCTTAATGGGGCACGTCGTCCAGGCCGGGCAAGGGCAGGCGCCCGCCCGCCAGGCCACCATTGTTGCTGGATTGCCCGCCAGCGTGAGCGCAACCACCCTTAACAAAGTCTGCGGCTCCGGGCTGAAATCTGCCATGTTTGCGGCGCAGGCCATCCGGGCAGGCGATGGACGGTTGTTTGTTGCCGGGGGCATGGAGAGCATGTCGCGCGCGCCTTACATTGTCAATGGCCGCAATAACGAACTGCGCTACGGCCACACCCAACTGACCGACGCCCTGCTCCACGACGGGCTGTGGGACACTTTCGAGAATTGGGGCATGGGCAACTCGGCAGATTTTATTGCCGATGAATATGGGGTCACCCGCGAGGCGATGGATAAATTCGCGCTCGAAAGTCATCAAAAAGCGGTAGCGGCTCTCGACGCGGGAAAATTCAAGGCTGAAATCGCGCCAGTGGCGTTGAAAGGACGCAAAGGCGAGGTGACGCTATTCGACGCGGACGAAGGCCCCCGCCGAGACGCATCTCTCGAAAGCCTCGCCCGGCTGAAACCGGCCTTCCGTCCCGATGGGCGAGTCACCGCCGGGAACTCGTCCACCCTCAATGACGGGTCAGCGGCCGTTGTCATCTCAAGCCGCGCCTACGCCGAATCGCACGGGCTGGCGCCCCTGGCGCGCATCGTGGCTTACGGACAAGCCGCGCTCGAACCAAAATGGCTGTTTGCCGCCCCAGCCAAAACCATGCCCAAAGTCCTCGCCAAAGCCGGTTGGAGCTTTGCCGATGTAGACTTAATCGAACTCAACGAAGCCTTCGCCGCGCAGGTGTTGGCCAACGGCTACGAACTGGCCGACCAGGGCTGGGACTGGGGCAAAGTCAACGTTAATGGCGGCGGAATCGCGCTGGGGCATCCCATTGGCGCGAGCGGCGCGCGGGTGCTGGTTACGCTCATTTTTGCGCTGAAAGAACGTGGCCTAAAACGCGGCCTGGCCTCCCTGTGCCTGGGCGGCGGTGAGGCGGTGGCAATGGCAATTGAGATAGAATAGCGCATAAAAAAGGAGAAACTATGCCCAATCTCGAGTCCATCGTTCGAGATTTCCTCGCCCAAAAACGCACCGCCGTCGTCGGCGTCTCGAACAACCGTGACACGGGCGCCAACCTGAATTACAAAAAATTCAAACAAGCCGGGTACACCGTTTACGCCATCAACCCGCACGCAGAAACCTTCGACGGCGACCCCTGCTATCCCGACCTGCTCTCGGCCCCTGAAAGGCCCGATGCGGTCTTCATTCTCGCCAGCCCGACGGTAACGGAAAAGATAGTCAACCAATGCCTTCAGGTCAAAATTGGCTATGTCTGGATGCACTGCATGATGGGAACCAAACCAGGCCTGGCCCCCAACATGACCAGCGTTTCACAGGCTGCCGTGCGAATCTGCCGCGAAAACAGCATTCACGTCATCCCCGGCTCTTGCCCGGCGCAATTCCTGAACCCCGATTTCGGACACAAACTGATGCGCGGGTTGTGGGGGCTGATGGGGAATCTAAAAGTCGAATAAACATCTACGAGGAACCAATGCCCAAAATCAACAGCATCAACCACGTCGCCATCGTCGTCGAAGACATGGAAAAATCACTCACCTTCTGGCGCGACGCACTCGGCATCGAACTGCACGAACTGCGCGATGTACCAGCCGAAAAAAGCCAGGTCGCCTTCCTGCCCGTCGCTGGCGCAGAAATTGAACTGGTCAAACCCACCAGCGACGACTCCGGCCTGGCAAAATACCTCGCCAAGCGCGGCCCCGGAATGCACCATGTCTGCCTGGAAGTTGATGACATCGCCAGCATGATGGCGCAACTCAAAGCCAAAGGCATCCGCCTTATCAACGAGGAACCGCGCACCGCCGCCGACGGCAAACGCTACGCCTTCATCCACCCCGAAAGCACCAGCGGCGTGCTGGTGGAGTTGTACCAGATTTGATGGTAGGGGCGGGTTTCCCTGCCTGCAGGGCGAGAGAATCTCGCCCCTACGAAATTATGTTTTCTTTTTTGGAATTGGGAAAATTACTGGTTGTGGGCGTTTCAGGCGGCCCAGACAGCCTCGCCCTTCTGCATTTCCTATATAATGGGGGCGAGTCATCAACTCGCCCCTACCCGTTGCTTGTGGCATCGTTTAATCATCATCTCCGCCCCGAATCGACTGCGGATGTGGCTCATGTGCAAAAAATTGCCGAGCGGCTGGGGCTGCCCTTCGTTACCGATTCTGCCGATGTAACGGCGTACGCCAGGGCCGAAAGCCTTTCGGTAGAGGAAGCAGCGCGCGAATTACGCTATCAGTTCTTGTTTCGCATCGCGCGAGAAAATAAAGCCCAGGCGGTGGCCGTCGGGCACACAGCCGATGACCAGGCCGAGACGGTGCTGATGCACTTCCTACGCGGCGCGGGACTCTCTGGCCTGAAAGGGATGCTGCCCCGCGTTATTTTGCCCGTTTTCGATGCTGAAATTCCACTCACGCGCCCACTGCTCGGCTGGACTCGCGCTCAAACCGAAGTCTATTGCCGCCAACACAACCTGCCCTGCTTGACCGATTTGACCAATGCCGATACAACCTACTTCCGCAACAAACTACGCCACGAATTGTTGCCGCATCTCGAAAGTTACAATCCACAAATCCGGCAGACGCTCGCCAAGAGCGCCCTGGCCATGCAAGGCGACTACGCGCTGCTGAATGAACTCATTGATTCTGCTTGGAGGAATGCCGTTACCGAGTCTGCCAGCGAATTCGTGGCCTTTGACCTGGTTCAACTCCGAGAAATGTCTCCGGCGCTGCGGCGGAACCTGTTTCGGCGCGCCACATTCACCCTGAAACCGGGGCTACGCGATATCAACTTCCAGGCACTCGAAAGGGCCTCTACGCTGAAAGCAACCGAACTGGCCGGGGGGCTAAAAACGCTCGTCGAAGGCGAAACGTTGTATTTGACGGATAGTGAAGCAGGATTGCCAAGCCCATATCCACAAATCAGTGAAGAGTATTCAGTAATCAGTAGTCAGTTGGAAATTGGGAGCGGCTGGATTCTGACTTGCAATACACTGGACGCTGAAAGCTGGTCGCTGATTGCTGATAACTGGTCGGCGTCCTTCGATGCCGATTTAACGGAAAACCGGTTGCGGCTGCGGCCGTTCCGCCCGGGAGACAAGTTCGAGCCGCTGGGAATGCCGCAGCAGACGATGAAACTCTCCGATTTGTTTGTAAATCTCAAAATCTCCAAGCGATTGAGAAAGAATTGGCCGGTGCTATGCGCGGATGACGAAATTGCCTGGGTTCCAGGTTTGCGGATGGGGCATCGATTCCGCTGTACTAACTCGACCAGGCGGGTGCTGGCTTTGCGGTTAGAAAAGGCAGATAGATAAAGTTACCATCAATCTAAAACGAGCGTATTTAATACAACAGACTGGCCTCGTTCAAGACCAGTCTGTTGTGTTGCAAGCGGGTAAGGCTAACGAATGTGCGGCTCAATGAGGCCGTAGGTTCCGTCACGGCGGCGGTAGAGAATGTTGATTGCGCTGGCCTTGGCATTGAAGAAGATAAAGAAGTTATCGTGGCCGAGCAGTTTCATCTGTTCGATGGCTTCTTCTTCTGCCATAGGAATCAGGTCAAATTTCTTGCGGCGGATGATGACCGGCGGTTCTTCGGCTTCGAGTTCGGGCAATGGTTCAGATTCAAGAGCAACCGAGGCGGCAGGCTTGCCATCGCCGCGTCCGCGCTGGTGTTTTCCTTTGTAACGAGCAACCTGGCGGGTCAACTTATCGAGCGCAGTATCAATGGCTGTGCGAATATCATCTGCGCGTTCTTCAGAACGCAACAGCAGGCCTTTGCCGCGAATTGTTAACTGCGCCACATAGCGGTCTACTGCGCTGCGGGCAGTTTTAACATGGGCAAGGTCAACGCGGATTTCGTCAATGGCGGCCAGGTAGCGGTCGAGTTTTGCTACCTTTTTAGTGACGTATTCGCGGATGCGGTCCGTCACTTCGAGTTCATGTCCTGTAATCTCCAGATTGTGCGCCATATTGCCTCCTTGTGAAGTGGGATATAGGGATGCGCGCTCGTCAACGCGGCGAGCGGGGAGATAAATGCTCGATTTGGTCGAAGCCGTATTTTTGCATGGCTTTGGCAACCGTCAGGGCATAGATACGGTTTGCCCCAGCGGCTAGCAACGCGTGGGATGCCGAATGGAGGGTCGCGCCAGTTGTGGCAACATCATCAAAAAGCAAAATTGTTTTGTTTTGCGCCATGCCAGCATGGGCAGTGAACGCGGATTGTACATTTTCACGGCGTTCTGCGGCGCTTAACCCTACTTGGGAGCGCGTATGCCGGACACGCTGGATGGCGTTGGGAAGGTATTGCCATTGCATAATGCGCGATAGCGGATGAGCAATCAACCCAGATTGATTATAGCCTCTTTCGCGCATTCTTTGTTGGCTGAGCGGAATCGGAACGATAGCATCTGCCTGCCATCCCAGGGAATCGAGACAACGGGCAACATCCCATGCCAATGCTTCGCCTAACCCAATATCGCGTCCATATTTCAGTTTTCGAAGCGCGGGGCGAATGGGTTCCTTAAAAACAGCGCACGACCTGAGAGCATAATATGCAGGTCGCGCGCTGTTACATCGTTCACAAATTCCATTGAAATGTTGCGGCTCTCCGCAAACTTCACACAGGGGTTTTGGAGGTGGAGTAAGCTGCCGCTGGCAGTCTGCGCACCAGCGTTGCCCAAGTTTTCCACAGCCTCCGCAGCGGGGCGGAAAGAGCAGGTCCAGTCCGCTCCAGAGAAAGTGGAAGAAGTAGTAGGACGGGCCAGGTCGGATGGTCAAAATGATCAGCCACCAAATGCGTTAGATTGCATAATCCGCAACACGGCAGGGGTCATCAGCACAATGAAAATGGACGGGAAGATGAAGACAATCATTGGAATAAGCATTTTTACAGGGGCCTGGTGGGCCAGTTCTTCCGCGTACTGGCGGCGGCGCATTCGCATCTGGTCTGCCTGAATGCGCAATACCCTGGCCATACTTACACCCAATTGTTCGCTCTGGATAATGGCCGCGACGAAACTGGTCATCTCGGCCAAGTCAATTCGGTCGGACATCGTTTTAAGGGCTTCACGCCGAACTTTTCCCAGTTGAATCTCTCGAATTGCGCGGGCAAATGCCATAGAGAGTTCGTTATCCCATTTTTCTGCGACATTCGACATGGCAGCATCGAAGCCCAGCCCTGCTTCTACGCAGATAGTGAGCAGGTCGAGGGCATCGGGCATTGCCTTACGAATTTCGAGTTGGCGTTTTTTAATTTGTTCGCTCAGCCAAAGTTGGGGGAAGAAAAAGCCAAGCGCAACTGCGATGATGCCATAAAGTAAGGAACGGGGCCAAGTCTGGTCAAAAATAGAAAATTTTGCAACCGCGACAACAAGGACACCCAACACGCCTGCTGCAACGAAGCGGGATGCGAGGAACATTGGAGCGTCAACGAAGCCAGCCTTGCCTGCCAGTTCGAGTTTGCGGGTTGTTTCTTGTAAAGCGTTTTGGGGGGTGTTTTTTGCGGCCATTTCACCGAACTGGCGCAAAACCGGGTAGATGACGCGCTCTGCGAAAGGCTGAGATAGTTCAATTTCATCCAGAGAGATGGCCTCACCCCGTTGGGAAAAATCGGCCAGGCGCTGGCTCAAAGGGTCTTCTTCGCTTTTAGGCACGCGCTGCCCAACATAAATTAAGGCCCCGGCTACCACTACCACAAGGAAAATAATGATGAGGATAATCACTTCAGGCGACATATTACACCTCAATGTCCGCAATTTTCATCATGACCATATATCCAATGCCAATCATGGTGACGCCAACGAACAGGGCCGTGCCTCCACAGGCGATGTTGTTGAAGAATTCTCCCATGTACTCCTGGTTGATAAACCAGAGGAGGACAAAAACGACAAATGGCACTGCCGAAAGGATTCGCCCAGACATAACAACTTGCGAAGTCATGACCCGGATTTCGCCCTTGATGCGAATTCTTTCACGCACAGTGAAGGCAATCGTATCCAGAATTTCTGCCAAGGGGCCGCCAACTTCCCTCTGAACATTGACGGCGGTAATCACAAAATCCAGGTCTTCGCTGGGGATGCGGCGCGCAAGGTTATCGAGGGCCTTGTCCATGGGCAGGCCAAGCTGCATTTCCTGCACAACGCGGCGAAATTCGTCGCTGATGGGGGGCGGCATTTCTTTGCTAACGGCCTCCATCGCTTGCATGGTGGAATAACCGGCGCGCAGGCCATTGACCATCAGGTTCAACATGTCGGGCAATTGGTCATTAAATTTTCGAAGACGCTTGCCTTGCTGGGAACGCAAGTAAATATTGGGGATGGCAATTCCGGCTACGGCACCCATTAAAGCCGAAAATAGTTTTGTCAGTATCGAGTCGCCTCCAGCCAAGAAAGCGACGCCGCCAAGCACAGAGGAAAGTATCAAGATGAAGAAAATAAACTCCCCGGCCTTAAACTTCATGTCGGCGCGGGCAAGGTTTTTTGCAATTCGGTCACCAAATGATGATTTCTCAACCCGTTTATTAACCCACTCGGTCAGGACTGAGGACTCTTCCTTTTCTTTGCCACTGACAGCCTTTTTGTCATCGTCCAGGTAGCGACCCAAGCGGTCTTCGACCAGGTTTCTTTCACTGTTCGATGAAATATACACCCCGATTGCAATCAGGATGAGGATAATAATTGCGCCAATCAGCAGGATTGTAAGACTCATAAGGGGCCTTTATAAGCGCCGAAGGTTAGTAACGCCGGCTGCTTCCCACGCCAAAAATAGTTGGGGGGAGGTGAATACCAGATGCTTCAATTTTATCCATGAACTTGGGGCGCAAACCGGTTGGGCGCAAGCGGCCAATTATTTTTCCGCTTTCAAGACCCGTTTGCTCAAAAACAAACAGGTCGGTCATGGTAATGACATCACCTTCCATGCCGCTGACTTCGGTGATGTATGTTACTTTACGGGTTCCGTCTTTCATGCGTTCTTGCTGGACAATCACATCAACCGCCGATGAAACTTGCTCACGGATTGCGCGAACGGGCAAATCCATGCCAGCCATCAAACACATTGTTTCGATGCGAGAGAGCGCATCGCGCGGCGTGTTGGCATGCGCGGTGGTCATCGAGCCGTCATGTCCGGTATTCATCGCCTGCAACATGTCCAACGCTTCAGCACCGCGGCATTCGCCAACGATGATGCGCTCAGGGCGCATACGCAAGGCGTTAATCACCAAATCGCGGATGGTAATTTCACCGCGGCCTTCGATATTGGCCGGGCGAGATTCCAGAATAACAACATGCTCCTGGCGAAGCTGCAATTCGGCGGCATTTTCAATTGTCAAGATGCGCTCATCCCCAGGAATAAAACCAGAAAGGACATTGAGCAATGTCGTTTTGCCAGAACCAGTGCCACCAGAAATGATGATATTCATGCGGGCAATAACACATGCCTTGAGAAATTCTACAGCCTCAGGGGTGATGGAGCCATAAGAAACCAATTGTTCGATAGTAATCGGGTTCTTTGAGAATTTACGAATGGTCAGCGTCGGCCCAACGAGTGAAATAGGAGGAATGACTGCGTTTACGCGGGAACCGTCAGGTAAGCGAGCATCTACATAGGGGCTGGATTCATCAATGCGACGACCTAATGGAGCCACGATGCGGTCAATGACGCGCATAACATGGTCGTTGCCTTCAAAGGTAACTGGCACCCGGACAACCTTCCCTTTTCGTTCAACATACACGTTTTTAGGCCCGTTCACCATAATTTCTGAAATGGTGTCGTCCTCAAGTAATGGCTGCAAAGGGCCAAATCCCAATATTTCAGCAGTAATTTGCTCAAATAAACGTTGGCGTTCAGGACGAGAGAGGACAATGTTTTCTTCGTTGAGTATCTGCTCGAACAGGTCCATGATTGCACGCCGAACTTCTTCGGTTCTTGTGATGTCCATCGAAGGGTCAAGTTCCGCCAGGAGTTTATTCTGGACGCGCGTTTTCAGGTCAAAATAAGTTCCCGCTTGGGGTGTTGTCGCCGGCGCGCTAACGCGCCGCGCCTGTAAACCAGAGAGCGCCTGATCGCTTCCGCCGCCAGAAGATTGCGATGGCGGTGATGCGGGTCGCTGCGGTTGGGATGGGTCAGAGTTTCGCGCTTGTCCTTGTTCGATACGTTTCAGTAAAGACATTGGTTATCTCCTGGGTAACAATAAATCACGCATCATTTGCCTTAGCGAGCTGGGTGCGAACAGACTCTGCCAGGGAAAAGACTGAGCGAGAAACCGTTTTCGTTTTATTATCAACCATGAAAGGGATGCCACGATTAACAGAGGGTATCACCACCGCTTCCTCAAGCGGGATGACGCCAACGACGGGTTGTTTCAGGTTCTCGCTGATTTTTTCCGGCGTAATTGAAATCCGCTTATCATACTTATTCATAACCAGGCATAAGCGGTCACGCTGGACGCCGATAGTTGTCAGCAAGTCAAGGAACAGGCGGACGTTCTTGATGGCGGGAATATCTTGCGTGCAAACCAGCACAACAACATCACTAACATCAAGCGCTGCCAGTGTAACATCATTCAGGATGTGCGCTGTGTCAACCACAACGTAAGCATAGACCTGGCGCAGATATTTCACCAATTTACCAAACTGGTCCGCAGAAACATGGTCTGCATATTCGGGCTTTGCCGGAGCAGCCAACACGCGAATTCCAGAAGCAGCATGTTTGAGGAGCACCCCGTCAAGAATATCCAGGTCTAACTCATCAGCGCGGGGAGCCAAATCGAGGATAGTATTTTTGCCTTGTTCGTTTAAGAAGACGGACACGTCACCGAACTGCAGGTTTCCATCTACAAGGACGGCGCGCGTTTCATCGTTATGGAGTGTGATAGCCAGGTTGGTCGCCAACGTTGTAACGCCAGTGCCGCCTTTGGGGCTATATACCATGATAACGCGCCCATTGCCAAGCCCACTGCCTATCGTCGGCTGGGCTGTTGCCGACGCGACCGAAGCAACAACCTGGGCGGTGCGAGAGCGTTCAACTTGCGCCATTTGCCCAGCGCGCCGGACAGCCGAAATCAATTCATCGGCCATAGGGGGCTTGGTCAAAAAGTCATGCGCGCCGGCCTGCATGGCACGGCGCATGTAGTTGGGGTCGCCTTGCACTGAAAGAAAAACAATCTGCGCAATCGGGTTACGCTGGCGTATGAGTCCAGTCGCCGTAATGCCATCCATATCTGGCATGTTGATGTCCATCAGGATAACATCTGGCTTCAGCTCATCAGCCAGTTGAACCGCTTCCTTTCCAGAACGGGCTGTGCCAATGACCTCAATGTCCGCTTCAAATTGCAATAATTTGCGGACGTTTTCCCGAGTTTCAGCAATATCATCAACAACAAGAACGCGAATTTTTTCTGGCATATTGCCAACTCTCCAAGAGGATGTGTTTAGGGAACAGGCGTTGGCAAGAGAGGCACAACAACCGGGTCGGCCAATTTATCCAAACGAGGCTGTATGGCATACGGAAGTTTGGCCGGTACCGGAATAGCATACTGGCTCAAAATATATTGGAGCGTGGCGGCTTGTGTTTCAATCCGCGATGAATCATCTGGCGCGCGCAGGGTGAATGTGAATTTAGCCCCGGCATATAACAAATACGTCAGTGATACGGCATCTTGCGGAGACACAACGAGGGTGATTACTTCGGGAGCCCTGACAACAGGAGCAGGGGTCGCTGGAGGCTGCTGACCAGGCGGCAGTTCTCCCTCCTCTGGGGTGGCGGCGATTGTAACTGTGGTGGTTGAAGGAAAAGGGAAATAGCCAACATGCAAGATTTGCACATCTTGCAGGATTTGTTGCGACACAAGGCGCGGTCGCTGGGCTTCAGAGGGAATCAAGTAAATTGCCTGATTCAAGATAGGGTCTAACTCGGTGCGGCCAACTTGCTGCCCCGCATTGCCAGAGCCTAACGTGACCAGGGAAGATTCTCCCTGTTGCGCCCCGGCGCTCAATACCTCTCCAAAGTTGTTGGGGAGAATGGACTGAAAAGATGAGTCGACATCAACAAACAATGTCGTTGCAATCACATTGACCCGGTCGCCGTCTCTGAGCGCAAAGGCTACGCCGCTTTGCCAGTTAAGCGGTAGGGTAACTGCCACAAGGCCAGGTTCAATAACCATTGCGGCTTCGGAGCCGGGCTGGTTCAGCCCCGGCCGATCAGACACCATGCCCAGAGTAAACGGCAAACCCTGTTCCAGCGGATAAGCAGCGTACTTACCTTCCAATTCGCCAGGGTCCTTTATCATTTTCTCGTTGTATGCCGTTTCTGGAAGCATCATCGTACTGATGGCTTCAGGCTTAATTGGGTCGTTGAGTTTGAGAGGCTGGCCGACAACGAGAATGGGAACCATCGGCTGCGTTGGTGCTGCCTCGTCTTGTGGAGCCGGGGCGGTCCCACCCCCGCGCAGCACCAGGAATACAGCTGCAATCAAGATGACAATGATTATCACCAGGAAAAGCAGAATACGGCCACCACGTCTCATAAGATTCTCCTTAATTTCTTGCTTATTTGTTCTACAAGATGATTATACAGTAAAAATGAAGAATGGAATAATTACAGCATTATCAATGAATAGCAGAAAAGTAGGACTCTGCAACCCAAGAGTCCCACTCGTATACATCCATTTTTTCCTGGCAAATCGCGCCGCGTTTTCTCTTGCTGCTCTGCGGCTGCGGGAATTCCCACGTTATGCATTCCTGGCAGGAATGATAAAAGTGACACGGGTGCCTTTGCCAGGCACCGAATCAAGCTCAAATGAGCCGCCCAGCATCTCCACGCGGTCACGAATCAGGTTAAGGCCCAGGCTGTTTCCCTGCCCTAAAATATCCGTGTTGAACCCTTTACCGTTGTCATCTACCGTCACTTTGGCTGAGGCTTCGCTCATGTCAACCATGATTTTTATCATGGTCGCTTGGCTATGCCGGGAGGCATTCCCCATGAGCTCTTGCAAAGCGCGGAAAATCATCACCTCGATGTATGACTCCATCCGCCGTTCCTGCCCAGAAACAGTTACAGCGACCTCCATGCTGGTCTGTTCTTTGAATGTATCGGCATACCGCTTAATAGTTGGGACAAGTCCCAGGTCGTCGAGCATCATCGGGCGCAGTTCAAAGATAAAATTGCGCACTTTCTGGAAGGTGCTCATGGCCGAGGCTTTCAGGCTGTTAAGTTCCTCACGCGCCTGGGCGACATCTACATCCATCAAACGCATGGCGATTTCGGTTTGCAGGATGAAGTTTGAAAGCGCCTGGGCCGGACCGTCATGCATCTGACGAGACAGGCGCTGCCGCTCTGATTCTTGCGCCTGGATGATACTCTCAATGCTCGCCTGCGCGCTTTTCCCTGCGCCTTTGCCACCCTCAATGGGCTTCTCAAGCAACCCAAGTACCTTTTCGAGGGAGCCGCGATACCGCTGAAGGTGAGATTGGTCAGTTTGCAGTTTCTCAAGCTGACCGCGCATCACAAATAACCGCTGCTGAGCATCCAGCGCGGAGTCGTAAGACATTTTCAATTCGCCCAAAGCAATGTTGGCGCCTGAGGCCTGAATTTGTTGCAAATGGGCAGTAATGGCTGTGTTGCGTTGGGTCAGTTTGGAGGCTTCGACCTGGCTTTGCTCAAGCATCAGTGTCACTTCCCGCAACGATTTCGTTACATCTTCCAGTTCCGACTGGATACTTTTGCGAGCATCTTCGAGTGGGTTGGCCTGTTCTTCGTTGATAGACATGGCTTACTCCTGCGAACGAGATTCGTAATTCAATTTGACCCAGCCGCGTTTGAGGGCATAAACCACCGCCTGAGTTCGGTCTTCGACTCCAAACTTGCGCAAAATGGACGTAATGTGGTTTTTAACCGTCTGGTGGCTGATGCCAAGTTGGGCAGCAATCTCTTTGTTGCTTTTTCCTTCCACCACCAGTTCTAACACTTCCATTTCTCTGTCAGAGAGCGGGTGAAATGGACTTCCCGGTTCACTATATGAGCGACGAACCGAATCTAGTTGCCGAGCCAGCCAGATTTCAAACTCAAGTTTGGTCATCACCTGCTGACCCATAACGTACTTTCCATCCAAAACATGGAAAATTATTTTGGTCAGGTCATCAGGCTGAACATCTTTCGAGCAAAAGGCCGCCGCTCCCGCAATGGCCGCATGGAGCATTTGTTCAGAGTCGTCATAGGCGGTCATCAAGATGACGCGGGTTGATAAGCGACCGGTGGTTACTTCGTGCGTAATCTGCTGCCCATTCATCCCTGGCAGGTTGACATCCACTACGGCAATGCGTGGGCGAATTGTTTGAATCAATTCCAGCCCGCGCTCCCCGTGAGCCTCCTGTCCTACTACTTTCAGGCGCGGGTCAATGGACAAGGCATCGGCTACGCCCTGCCGAAATAATGGATGGTCGTCTATAACAACGAGTGTGATTTGTTCCATGTTTTAAGTCCGGTGAATTATTTTTGAGTATAGCATATCTTATGATGATAGTGAAATTCCGACTCATGGCATTTAAGGTTCGATAGCAAAGAGTCGGACTTCATCGAACTCTCCCAGATAGGTCAGACCAGGCTGAGATTTGGGGTTCTGATACACGGGAATCATTGGGTCGGTGTAGTAGGTTTTTTCAAGAATAAGGAAGCGCGCCCCGAACCGGCGGGCGAGCTGAAGGGTGGTTTCCAGGTCTTCATCGGGAACAATGATAGCGGAGCGGCGATTGACAGCAAAATAGCCAGGGGCGTTTGCAACGATGACTACATCGGAGGGTCGGGCGCCATTTTCGACCAGGATTTGCTCGGCTCGCAGGTAAACGCGCTGAAACTCGTTCCAATCTTTTTCGATAACACTGATATAGACCAACACCAGCGTAATCATGCCCATAAAGGCGACCAACGCAAAGCGGAAGATGCCAAACGCTTCGGGGGTGAACCGGCCCCGCTGACGCGCTTTGCCCACCAGGAACTCGACCGCCACTGGCGCAGCGACCCACCAAACCGGCTGGAGCGCGGCTGCGGCGTGGAAGAAACTGCCGCGCGACCCCGCAAAAGGGAAGATAAAAGTCAGCACGCCGAACAATGCCAGCCAGGTGAGCGCGGCCAGCCGGGCGCGCAGGTCTTTGCGCAGCACCCACAGGCCGATGGGGGCGAAAACGGCCAGCAAGACAACGCCCTGAGCGGCAACCGAATTGATGGCATTGAGCTGGAGCGCATCCAACCGCCCGGCGAGGGCTGAATCCCAGCCGGCGGCGCGCCAGTTTTCGTAGTTAACCCGCTCGGGCGGCCAGGCGAAGGTCTCGTCGTAGCGGGTCATCCACAAGACGCGGCTGCCGGCGGGGGTGAGCGGCGTGCCCCAAAGAGAGAGATTCCGCGCCATCCAGGGGCCCATGATGAGGGCGTAACCGAGGGTAAAAAGCAGCGCGGGATAGATAAACGACGAAAGGAAGGGCTTTTTCTCCTCCAGCCAGCACAGGAACAGCCCGCCGCCGCCCACTGCCAGCCACAGGATGCCGTCGGAGCGCGCGAGGTTCATCAGCCCGGCGACCAGGCCCATCAAAATCGGGGGAATGATTCCGGCGCGAGGGAACAGCAGGAAGAAGAGCGCGCCCAGAAACATGAAAATGCCAAAGTTGTCGGTGGTCGGGAGGAAGGGCGCGTGGTAGCCGCAAAAAACTGCCAGGAAGCCAGAGGCCAGGGACAGGCTGCGCTTTTTTGTGAAGGAAAATGCCAGGGCGGCGCTGGCGGGCGGAACCAGGGCCGCGACCAGGAGGAAGCCCAATCGCGCAGCGAAAAAGGCGTCAGTTCCGGTCAGCCACATGCCCGCCGCAGCCAGGATGGAGGCCAGGGGGAACCAGTATCCATGCGAGGGATGGGGAAGCGTTTGGGGATTGTCCAGGTAATTCCAGAGATAACTTTCAGTGAAACCGTGCCCCTGGAACAAGCGCACCCCGCCCGCGTAGTAGTAATCGGCATCCATATAGCCGGGAGACTGCTGGAACCAAGCGATGGCACTGTTGAAGGCCAGGCCAACGATGAAGAGCAGGAGGAAATCGCGGCGAGTCATTTCATCTCCCCTGTAAAATCATGTCCATCCACAGGCGCGGCGGACGGGTGGCCCACCAGCGCACCCAGTAGAGCAGGATGGTCATGGCGAACGGGTAGGCAAACAGGAAAATCGAATCTAGCCCGGCCAGGTGGGCCGCCCACAGCCCGGCCAGCAGGCCCAGCCCGACCAGGAAGGCCGCGAGACGACCTAACAAACCCCAGCGTTGACCCATGACAGAGAAAACCAGGAGAACCGCAGGCAGGGTGAAGGCAGTCCAAGATGGGGTGAAGCCCATGCCAAACCAGGGCGTGAGCACGGCGGTCAGGGACATGGTCCAAAAGAGCCAGTTTGGGCCTTTGCCGCGCGCGGCCTGCCACTCGAAAAACAGGATGACGATGGCGACCGCTCGCAATCCTTGGGCCAGGGGAATGCCAATGCCGGGGAACCAGTTTTCGAGCGAGCGGAAGGTGGAAGGCAGCACCTGGCTGCGCCATTCGAGAATGCCGGTAAAGAAGAATTCGCTAAACCAGCCGGGATATACCAGGAACGAGACAGCCACCAACACGGTGAGCGTCATCAGGAAACCGGCCAGGATGCGGTAACGCCCCGATGCAACCATCCAAACGGCCAGCAAGAGCAAGGCCAGCCCGGTGACTTGAATGTAGGCCAGCCCCAGGGCGGCCAGCGCCCCGGCCAGCTCATCGGCCTCGCTTTCAAGGGCGCGCAGCGCGCCAAACACGAACAGGGCTTGCATGAGGATGAAGTTGCCATCTAGCATGGAGAGCGCGCCCGGCTGCCAGGCCAGGGCAAAGAGCAACGCGAGCGGCAGCGAGAGCCAGGAGGGCCGCCAGCGGCTTAAGTGCATAGAGGTGAAGACCAGCCCCACCGCTGCCGCCTGGAGCAAAACCAGCCAGAGCGCGCGGGCGATGAAAAAGTCACGAATGGAGGCCAGGGGGAAGAACAGCAGGGTCACATGGAGCGGCATGGCGAACTGGAACGAGCGTTCTCCGGCGCGTGCCACGCGGCCATAGACCAGACGCTGGACTTCGAGGGTGTTACCGACATCATAAGGCGAGAAGCCTTGCAGTGCGAAATTTTGAGCGGGCTTCCATAGAGCCAGGAATTCCGCGCCGGTGCTTGCGCTGCGGGCAAATTGCAGATTGCCCAAAAACAGGCCGCCGCCAATGGCGACGACAAAAGAAATAAAAAATAAGGCCAGAAAGATGGAACGAAGGTTGCCGCGCATTGGCTTTATTTTACCAGCGATAAAAAATGCGGAAGCAATCTTCCGCCTTCCATGTTAAACCAGCACGCGCAGGCAGCCAGGGAGAACGCGGTACTCTATTTGCGTCACCGGCTCGGTGAATAATTCGCCGTCGGTGTGCGCTGGGGAGGGCCGGTCGAGGCGAATCTTAATCCAGGTGCAGTGGATTTCCCGAATGCCTTGTTCGTGGACGAAATCCCCCTTCGGATTCATCGTCTTGGGCAGGATGGAGAAGGTGTTCAGGCGGGTGGAACGATAGCCATAGATGAAGGTCAATTTCCCGTCGGAAGGGTCGGCGTGCGGGGCCATGTAGAACAACCCGCCGGTGCGCGGGCCGTTGCCAACCGAAACCAGTGTCAGCGGGCCTTCGTAGCGGCCATCATCCCATTCTACAGTGGCGTTCCAGGTCGGGTGGTCGAGAATCCCCTGCACGGCGGCCACCAGGTAGCGGGGGACGCCCTTAATCCAGGTGATGGCGGCCTGCTTCTGGGTGATGTATGACTCCAGCCCGATGGCGGAGTTGTTGGCAAAATACTGGCCGTTGACGTGTCCGACATCGATGAGGCGCGTTTTCCCGGCGGCGATGACGCGCGCCGCCTCCCCCAAATCGAGCGGAATGCCGAGGTTCGCCACGAGGTCGTTGGCTGTGCCAAGCGGCAGGATACCGACCGTCCCCAAATCGGTCTCCGGGCGGACGTGGGCGATGCCGTTGACCACGTCGCCGATGGTCCCGTCGCCGCCCGCCGCGATGATGGGCGCAAAACCATCACGAGCCGCCTGGGCGGCCAGTTCGACCGCGCCTTTGGGACGCTCCGAAACGGCCAGATCAAACGCCACCCCGGCGGCGCGCAGGGCCGCTTCCGCCTCGGGCCAGCGTTTTTGGGCATTCCAACGGTTAGAGTAGGGGTTCAGGATGACTTTGGCGAACATAGATTCCTCCATTTGGGCGTGACAGGAGTGCGTCGCGCCGTACATTAAGCGGGGTTTTCTCCAAAAAACCGATACTGCTCTATAGAAATTATACTGAAAGGATGCTGCGATGCGCGCTTTTAAAGATTTCAACTCAATGACGTTTCATCAGAATAAACCCGGCCAAAGCCAGGGAGTAGCGGCAGCAAAAACCGCGTTACGCGGCGCGTGTCGGGTGTAAAATATAAGCCTTTGCAGCCATGTCCCAATTTACCGACCCCAACTACCTCCAAAACGACCAGTACCGCAATGCGGACAACCTGAACGTGCGGATTTCCCTCCACGAGCGATTCAGCGCCAACCCGCAGGGCTGGTTTGCCTGGGTCTGGGATACGCTGGCGGAACTTCCCGCC
>CAYLZI010000036.1:0-18552 GCA_964388215.1 uncultured Anaerolinea sp. | reverse complement strand
CGTGTGGCTTTTGACGAACTTCAAGCCCTCAAGGCTGCGTAACATGAGTTAAATAAGGTCTTGCAGCCCGAATGCAAACCGGCTCGAAGGAATTCTTCGAGCCGGTTTGCATTTTTTCATCAAACGCTGCTTTGCGTAACCGCATTAACCAGGAAGGTTATGCCGCCAAAACCCACAGACTTTGGCCCCCCACCCAAACCTGGCCGGGTTGCAGCGTAATCGGCCTTACAATCTGGGCTGCTTCGACGCAAACAAAACGCCGGTGGCCATCCGGTTCAAGGTCGGTCAGATTGGCCCCCAATTCTTGGCCAGGGTTCCAAACGACGCAATCAGCAAAGCCATGAGATACAATTTCAACCCTCGCAACAGAATCTTGCAAAACAAGCGGGGAGGGCGCTTCAGGGTAAATGCGGTCGGTTTCTGCAGGAAAACGCAACAGGTCTTCGCGCTGTAAATCGTGGCGGTAAGCCCCGTCAATCGTGTCTATGAAAGGCCGCCCGCCCAGGCCGAGGAGAGCGGTCGAGGCCAGGTCGGTCACGCGCAAGTAAGTGTGTAAACCGCCGGTGAAAGTGAATTCGGATTCGCCAGAATTCGTGACAGTAAGCTGCAAACTGAGACGGGAGCCACCCAGTTCAATGGTGAGCGACAAAGTATACGGGATGTCCCAGATGCGGCGAGAATCCGGGCTTTCGCGCTGAGAAAACCTGGCAATAACGGCATCGCCTTGCGGGTCAATTCCATCCAAAATCCACGCTAAATTGCGCGCGAAACCGTGTTTGGGCAGATTGCCCGCCATTCCAAACTGTGGGAAGATGACCGGCACGCCGCCGCGAATGGCAGCGCCGGGGCGTAAAAGCGAGTTGGCGCTCAAGAACAGTCGCTCGCTGCCACCCGCCGGAATCCAGCTGGTGAGATGCGCCCCTTGCAAATAGACTTCGGCGCAAGCGCCCCCAGGGGCAAACAAGTTAATTTTTTCGAGTTGTTCCATAAGGGTTTTAAAAAGCAAGACAGCCAGCCTGCCCTGCTCAAATAGAAAACGGCATTACTCACTCGCCCGGCGCATTATCGAGCATGATGCCATGCCCACGCACGGTGACAATATATCTGTGAACAGGGTCCATTGCGGCCAACCTATCGCGCAAGCGGCGGATGAGGGCATCGAGAGCCTGGTCGGTCACGCCTGCAGATTGCTCATCGCCCCAAACCGCCGAAACCAGTTCCTCGCGCGTCACCACCCGCCCGGTGTTTTGGTACAACGTCCAAAGTAGTTGGAATTGCTGCGCCGAAAGCGGGGGAGACATTTGCGCCTGATTAAGCCAGACCTGCCGGGCGCGCATATCGAGCATGAGTCGCCCATTCTGTGCAGGGGCAACCTGGAGCGGCATGGTGGAATCTGAACTCAAGAACTGGAACTCTTGAGTTGCCGCAACATGGATTGTGTCGCCATCCTGCAACACCACCGGCGCCGAAAGCGGTGAACCGTTATAATGCGTCCCATTCTTACTACCTAAATCTTCAAGCACCACTCCATTTGCGCCGGGCGTCAGACGAGCATGAAAGCGAGAAACCTGTCGGTCTGGGATGGCTACTTCGCAACCGGGTTCGCGCCCAATCACAAGCGGTCGGTCGAGAAGCCAACGCTCTCCCTTGAGCGGGCCAGTTTGGGCAACCAAAAGCGGAAAATTTTCCTGATTATGAAAATTGCTCATTTGTTATAATATAGCAGAAAATTGTCATTCTGTGCAGAAACTACGCCGACTTTTTAGCACAGACCATCGAAAAGGAGATTCAATTTAGATGCCGACCCCGATTCAACCGGGCGAGGTCTTGCGCAAACGCTATCGCGTCTGTGAGCGCATTGGGCAAGGTGGGATGGGAAACATCTACCTGGCCGATGACTTGCGCCTGTTAGGGCGCCAGTGTGCGCTTAAGGAGGTCGAACACGACCGCAACCTGCCTGAGAAGGTGTTCAATGAGGCCCGCGAGCAGTTCTTACGCGAGGCCACTGTTTTGGCGCGTCTCGACCATCCCAACCTTCCCAAAGTCTCCGATTTTTTCTCCATTGATGATAAAGATTACCTTGTTATGGATTATGTGGCAGGCAAAGACTTGCGAACCATGATGCTCGAGGCCAAATCTCGCAATGCTTATTTAGATGAAAGCCTGGCGCTGGATTGGGCCTCCCAATTAACCGATACGCTCACCTATCTCCACAAACAGAACCCGCCCATCGTCCACCGCGATATCAAACCATCCAATCTGAAACTAACGCCTGAGGGCCTGCTGAAACTGGTTGATTTTGGGCTGGTGAAAGTTCTTGCGCCCGACGAAGAAACCATCACCATCATTCAGGGACAAGGCACTGTGCTGTATACCCCACTTGAGCAATACGGCGGCTCTGAAAGCCACACAGATGTGCGCTCTGACCTGTATGCCTTTGGAGCCACGCTCTATCACTTGCTCACCAACCAGCCCCCCCTCGATGCGCGTCAGCGCTTTTTGCACCCTGAATCGTTGGTGTCTCCCCGCAAAATCAACCCTGAAATCAGCCTGCGCACCGAAAAGGCCATTTTGTGGGCAATGGAATTGCACCCCAACCTACGCCCCGATAGCGTGGATGTTTTCAGGCAATATCTGTTTGGGACAAAAGACTTGCCGCAACGGCCAATGATGATGCGTCAAAAGCGCAATCCCACGCTGGATGCGCTGTTTACACCGCCAGAAAGCATCCTGTTCGGAATTTCAGCCGCGTTGCTGCTATTGAGCTTGGTTGCCACTCTCAGCCGCTGAGCGCCAGACCCAACCAAGAATAAACCCAACTGTCTGGCCTATCAAGACGGCTTGCAAGAAAGATGACAGACCCCGCCCGGCCAGACTCTCCCCCGCGCCCGGAAAATCTAAAATTAAATAGTTATAAACCAATAAGCCGCTTAAAAATACCAGCAACGCCCAGCGGACAGCCCAACGCGGCTCGACCACCTGAGTACCCAGCCAATAAGAGAGCATTGTTCCGGCAAATAAAACCAGCACCACCATGAACCAGCCCCAGGCATTGGGGTATCCACCTGCCATCGTCGGGGAAACAGGGACGGGAGTGGGTGTTGGCGTAGGCGGCGGGAGAGTGCGGGTCACAGTGGCAGTGGGAATTATTTCACTGGTTGGCGTGCTAATCAGAACCGAAACGCCCTCATTCGTGACATCCAACTGAATTGTATCCGAAACTCGCGCAGGTTCACTGGCAGCGCGAATTTCTACCAGGCCGGGCTTATCGAGCCGGTAGGTGATAATTGCTACTCCTTGCGAAGTAACAACATCTACTTGCTGGAACAATCCGCTTTCACCCTGCGAGAAGATGAAGCGCACCACCGTGCCATCTGGCACTGCGCGCTGGTTATGGTCGAGAATGGTGCCGGTGCGCAGTGAAATCGTATCACCAACACGGAAAACCGGCACGTTGGTCGGCTCTGGCGTGACGATGCTGCCCGTTGGGGTAGGCTGGGCCGCCGGCAAATTCAAGCTCAGCCGAATAACCTGGTCGGGGTCGGGGGCTGTGGCAGAAATCAAATCATAGCCAATACCCGGCACAGAGACAGGCAGCGACCCGGCTGGGGAAATTTCCTGAAACAACAAACGCGCTGCGACATCAATAAAAGGGTCGGCTTCGCTATACAGGCCATAATAGGCAGTTAACTTTGAAATATCGGTTGCATCGAGGTAAAACGGCGCGCTAAATGAGAATAAGATGACTTTTTTGTTGCCCAGCAAACGCTGCTGCTCGGTAAGGAAACGCCGCAAGATGGCTAGCTTTTCAGAGCCTTCTGGCATATCCAACGTGGAAATCACCACCCAGGTCGCGCGATTCAAATTATCGTATAACTCGGGCGTGGGCGATTTGTCATTCAGCATCAAGTTTAAATCATCAAAAGTGTACGAAGAAAGATAGCTGGGAGTTACCTGGCCTCCGCCGAGCGGCCCATATAAACGTTGCACAGCCAATTGTAAGGCTGTTTTGCTCAATATGTTGATGTCATTGCAGCCCGCGCATTGCCGCGTTATCCGTGAATCTGAAAGAAATACTATTCGGTCGAGCGGGCCAGGTGGAACAGGCAATACAGCCGCCAAGTCGCCGCGCGCCGGGCTGATGAGGGTGGCCGAGCTGCGCGCCACATCGAATACCTGACTTTGCCCCGCGCCCAATACTGCCAGGTCAGATTCGAGGGGCGGGTTCATGGGTTGGCTAAGGCTGCCATACAGGCGCACCTTGGCCGCAAGAATTTGATAAACCGATTCATCTACCCGGCTGGCAAAAGCCGAGTCTTCTCGATATTTTTGGGCAAAAAATTCCAGAGACCGCACCACAGTCGTGTAATTGTCGGGCGCATCTGAAGAAACAATGTTGCCCATGTAAATCAAGTCATTACCAGCCAGAAAAGCATCTCGCGCCACCAGGCGGGCGGCAAAATTGCGCAAATCGGGGTCGTAGAAACGCCGCACGGCAGATGTACCCAGGTTATCACTGACCATCAGCCCACCTTTTGCGCGCCAGTCCGCCAGTTCAGGCAAGGCTAGCACTTGTCCTAGGGCCTGTTGGTCGAGACTGATGGGCCGGGTTGTGGCGCGGATGTTGCCCTGAAACCCCTGGTAGCGGATGTGCGAAACCAGCAAGCCATCTACCTGCGCATTAGCATCTGCCATGCTATTGGTGACAGCCAAAAAAGGCAAGAGTTCAACCGATTTCAATTCATCCAGAGAGCGGCGGACGGTGGAAATTTCCTGCGCGGCAGGCCGGTTCGCCCCGCCACTGCCAGGGAAGTGCTTGGCAATCACCAACATACGCCCAGACGCGCCCTCGTGCAGGCCGATGGCATAGGCCTTACCCAATTCGCTCACCCAATAAGGGTCGCCTCCAAAAGAACGAGTATTCAGGTCGCTGTTTGTGGCCGGGTTTGTCAGGGTTTGCACATCAAGCGAGAGACCGAGGTAAAAGTTGAAACCGATTGCGGCAAGTTCGCGCCCCATCGTTGCGCCAACGCCCTGCGCCAGGGCGCGACTCCAGGTTGCCCCAATTGCCATCTGGTCGGGCAAGGGTGTCAACCCGCTCAAAATCTGGTCATTAGACGCGCCTCCGCCCTCTTGGGAAATGCCAATAAACAAAGGCGCATACATATTGGGGGCTGCGCCCTGAGCCTGCTCGAAGGCAGCCCTGGCCTCCACATCTTGCAACGCAGCGACCATTTCGTAAGCAGCCTGGGCAGTGTTGCCTTCAACAAAATTGTTGTTGGCAGACACCAACACAACGCCGCCAACATGATGATTGACAATCAGGTCGTAAATTGGGGAGGTCGGGCCTACATCAGTGCCTGTAAATGAAACCAGAAACAACTGGCCGACCCGCTCTTCGGGGGTCATCTTGCTTAAATGCTCGGCCACCGGGTCGCGCCCTTGCGCCAGCACAGGCGAAAATGCCGCGCCCAGCAACCAAAGCAAAGCGAGCCAGTGAAGCGCAACTCCCCAAAAAGGCTTTCTTATCATTCTGAATGTTTCTCCAGGTTCGGGTATGGCAACTCGTGATTCGAGATTGGCAATTCGGAATTCAAGAATCAAAAGGGCAATAAAAAGCAAAATTTATTGACTACACGCCAATTATTTCAAGAAATGCTCATTTGCTAACAGCGGGTCATCGGTAAAGATGGCGTCCACACCCAGTTGGCGCATGGATTTCATTTCAGCCGGGTCGTTGACCGTCCAGGTGTAGAGTTGGCGCCCCCTGGCGTGGGCGCGCTGCACCACTGCGGCATTTACATCGCCCTTGGAAGGGTGCTCAGCCTGAAGCGACATGACCTTCGCTGCCAGTCGCTGCCACCAGCCTGAACGGCCCGGCAGACATAGCTGCCCACATGGAACCGTTGGCAACAGCCGCCGGGCGCGCGTCAGATTGGTGGGGAAGAACGAGGAGAACAAGACCTGTTCCTCCAGCCCGTGCTTTCTGACCAGTTTGGCGACTTCATCAACCAGCCCATCAAAGGGGGATGCGTAATTGGTCAGTTCGACGTTCATAAACGTTTTCTTCCCAAACGACTCGAATACTTCATCGAGCGTTGGAATTTTCTCGCCGCGAAAATCCGACGAAAATTTAGACCCGGCATCCAATTCACGCAGGGCTGCTAGTGGCTGTTTGGTTATCGAGCCAGAGCCATTGGTTGTTCGGTTGAGAGTCTGGTCGTGGTGAATGACAACATAACGGTCGGCTGTCAATTTAACGTCAAACTCGATGGCGAGAGCGCCCTGTTCATAAGCCAGCTCAAAAGCCGCCAGCGTATTTTCAGGGGCACGAACCGATGCGCCGCGATGGGCAAAATAAAAAGGGGGTTGAAGTTGAGTGGACATAGTAGAAAAATGAACGGAACACGCAATACGATTCTAACCCGTATCGCGTGTTCCATCTGAACGATTTCCTATAATTCGACAAAATAAGACTGCGCCGCCAGGTCGAGCAGTTCTTTGGTCATCACCGGCTCAACGCCGCGATAGCGGGCAATATCCAGAATTTGGTCGCACAAATCACGGGGATGCGAGGCGCGCAGTTTGCGATTGCGTTTGATGTACCATTCCTGAAGCAGGTAGGCCAATCCCTGGTCGTTGTATTGCACCCCTTTGGCCTGGGCAACGCGCTGAAAAATCTGGCGGTATTCCTCGAAATTCGGGTCGCCGATTTCGATTTTATGGCGCAGGCGGCGCAAGAAGGCCTCATCCACCAGGTCGCGGGGCGGTAGGTTGGTAGAGAAAACCACCAGCACATCGAACGGTACTTCGATTTTACGCCCGGTGTGCAGGGTCAGGAAATCGACCCGGTTTTCGAGCGGCACAATCCAGCGGTTGAGCAGGTCGCGCGGGCGCACCTGCTGGCGGCCAAAGTCGTCAATCAGGAAGATACCACCGTTGGCTTTGACCTGGAAGGGCGCTTCATAATACTTGTGGGTGTCATCGAACACTAGGTCGAGGCCGGCCAATGTCAATTCCCCGCCGACCACGATGAAAGGTCGCCGAATATGCACCCAGCGCGGGTCACGCTTCTGCCCGGAACGCACCGAGCCCGTCCCGGCAGCGGTGGCCTCGTCATCCGCAGCGCGCTGGTGATTGACCGAGTCGTATAGTTTGATGACCTGCCCATCAACATAGAGCGCATAAGGAATGTACATATCCTGCTGGAGGATGAGATTGCCAAAGGCACGCGCCACGCTGGTTTTACCATTACCGGGGGGGCCATATAAGAAAATTGATGTGCCAGAGTTGAGAGCCGGGCCAAGCCGCTCGAAGGTCGCGTTCGACATCACCAATTGCGAGAGCAACTGACGCATGTGGCGCTGCGTAACAGCGACACGTTGGAGACTCTGCTTACGAATGGACTCGTTATAAATTTCTATCGGAACAGGGGCCGGGCCGGCATACTGGCTGCGCTCCAACGCTTCGCGGGCGCGTTCGATGCCAACCCCAGTAATGGCATACTGGTATGAACCTTCACCTAAACCCATTGAGGATGACTTGACCTCGACCATTTTCTCACGTTTGAGCGATTCCAATATCTGGTCGGTGACGCCGGCAAAGGGCAGGGCGATTTCCTCCGCAATTTTGAATCCAGAAAGGAAGCCCTGAAAGTAAAGAATCTTGAGTGCCAGATCTTGCAGCCATAACTGCGACAGCCCGGTATCATCCAACCGCGAGATCGGCGGCGGCAGAAAACCGGGTTTAGATGACGGAAGCGCCGCGGCAGCAGGCGCCATGGGGCGAGGCTGGTTCGCGCCCGCCGCCACGCGAAGCGAGTTGGAGTTACCTCCTCCCGAAGAGGGGGGCCGTGATTGGTTTAGATTAGACATGAACGCCTGCCATTATGTAGGGATTTAAGGCGGATAAGATGTAAAAATTATACTGCTTATTCCACCAATCTCTATACAAGATTTCGCCACCCAACAAAAACCTTAAAACCGCGCCGCTTGATACCGAGTTCGTACATTAAACGTCAAACTGACACGGGCTAATTGCCTGTCACGAGCGTTTTTTTCAGCAAAATAGCCTTTTTGGCTGGCTTCTGCCAGCGCACCACAGGGCAAGCCGGTCAGGTCGAAGCCCAACCAGATGTATTTTCGCCAGTCACGGGTCATCACACTGCTGAAGGCATGCCAAATTTGCCGGGTGCTGACGCGTAATTCATCAATTTGCTTTAGAGTTAGCGCGTCCAAAGTGCCCAAGAGGTTTGACTGGTCAGATAGTCGTGAGTTCCCGATAACCTTGGAGAGAACGCTCTCATGCTTGAGACGCAGATTGACTTCTGAAAAGGTTTCGCAGCCCGCCAGGATGCTTAACAAAACCTGTTTGAGCTTCTCATGCAGCCCAAAATCGCGTTTTCGCATCAGAATCTGTATATTTTCGGCTCTACAGTTTTTACCGGGAAAACCCGCATATTCAGCGTTTATCCGCGTCTATTTTTTAAATGTGGCTCTCCTGTTTCTGGCGGGATGGCGGGGTAGGGGCGACCCGCCCAGCGCGAAAAATCATCACTTTATGCCAGGATTCTCCGCGAAAACGTATCAGGTTATGCCCTGACGGGTGGCCCCTGCGGGTTTTCCCGGTAAAAACGGTAGAGCCTTAAATGTCCGGCAGGGAAGGTATATTTTGCATCACAAATTACGGTAAAAATACCACTTCTACCGTCATTCCCCAGCGCAAAGATGGGTCAGAATCGCTCAGTTTGATTTTGACGGTGTACAGCACATCCCCGCCCTGAATGCGGGAGGCCAGGCCAATGCTCTCGACCACGCCTTGCAAGGTGAGACTTTCGAGCGCATCTGGCTTAATTTCGACAGGCTGACCTTCCCGAACATTGACGACTTCCAACTCGTTCAGGTCGGTCGTCTCGATGTACCAGGCGCTGAAATCGGCCATCTGAGCGGCGAATTTTTCGGGGCCAAGCAATTCTCCAACGGTCACATTAATATCGGTCAGCACGCCGCCAAACGGGGCGCGAATGTCATAATTCGCCAGGTTCTTTTCGGCTGCGGCGGTTTGGGCTTTGGCATTTGCCAGGCGGGCTTCGAGGATGGCTTTTTGTTCGGGGTCGGCGGCGCCATCCATCGTATTCTCAAATTTACGCCTGGCTTCGGTTTCGGCGGCGATGGCCGATTCGAGCGCGGCTTGGGGCGCATCCACCGAGCGCTGCAGCTCCTCCACTTTTCGCTGGGACTCGTTGTAATTGGTCTCTGCCGCGCGCAGTTCGTCCTCGGCTTTGCGGCGGGTAGGATTATCGGTTTTCAGGTCTTTGTATTTGTCGAACTCTTCCTGAGCGTCCTCCAACTTTTTCTGGAAATCGCGCACATCGGCCTCAGCCTTGTCAATTTCATCCTGCACATCAGTCGGCTTAACCTTTTCCCATTCTTTTTGGGCGGCGGCGCGCGCTACCTGCGCCTGCTGGTATTCCTTCCAGGCATTGGCGGCAGACAGCCCGGCAGTACGGATAAAATCATCATAAGCACGCTGAGCCTGGGTCCGTTCCAATTGGGCGGCAGCCAGCGCGGCTTCGGCGCTTTCGCGGTCACCCAAACGGACGAGGACATCGCCTTTCGAGACGGTCTGGCCTTCTTTCACCAGGATTTCCGTCACCGTTCCGCGTACCTGCGGGTAGATGCGCAAATCATCCGCCGGAACAAGGCGTCCCTCGGCAATGACATCAGAATCCACCACCGGGACAGATGTAGGGGCAGGGGCTGGCTGCTGCGCGCTGCAAGCGGCCAACAGCAGGGTGAACGAGGCAAGAATTAAGCAGATTATTTTTTTCATATTATTCTCTTTCGAACATGGAATTGTTTTTGAAACAGGTTTGTACCAGACGCTGTTAAGGCATCACTTTGTATATTCTTTGATTTTTTGTTCGGATTTCAACAGCGCAACCCGTAACCCAGTCACCCGATTTCTCAAATGCAATTTGTTCTGGCGAGCCAATCAAATAATAAAAATTTCCGTCGTTGTGGTTGAGAATTGGCGCGATGCGAAGCGTTCCTGCAATCTCATCCGTTTGCGTGAGCAGGGCATGAAAAAAGTCGTCCGTTTTTTTATCCGCGCTGTTTTCTATAAAATTTTTGATGCACACCACCGGGGCGATTCCACATGATTCAGCCGAGGCAATATCAATATATGTGCCTTGATATATTCTAGCAATGTAGGATTCCTGTTCGTCCTCGCATATCAGAGGTTCGGGCGGGGTGGAAAGGGGCGGATTGACATGCACGAGCATAGGGAAAGCAATGATAATTGCCGACAAGAATACCACGCTGATTGTAACGCCGTGATTATTTTTATTTACCGCTATTTCTTCCTTTTCCTTGAAAAGATACCCGATGCCTGCGGCGGGCATCAAAAACAAGAACGGTATGGTTGCTGCGTAAAAACGGCTGCCGCCATCAATAGGAGGAACAAACGGGACAGACAGGATGACGCCGGTCAAAGTAAAAAGCTGCAATAAACTAAGGTTTGATTTTGTTTTATAAAAAGCCCAAACTCCGCAAACAGAGAACCCTAATAATGCCAATCTTAAGAATATTTCCAGATTAACGACAATGACGCTGTTAAATAAGCCTCCAAATAAGCCATTATCCATCAAAAGAAAGTCGCGGTACGCTTTAGCAGACGCAACGAAGAAGCTCAATGGGTGCTTCAAAAAAAAGTCCACTGTGATTCGTAAAACAACATTGGGGTCTGTTGTTCCCAACTCGCGTATGGCTGAATGCCAACCTGTACCGCCGCGTACCTGACCATATAAACTATAAGAGAAATTGCCAAACGCAACCGCGCCTGGTTCAACAATCCTGGCTGCTGTTATTTGATTAAAAATCACATGCGTCGCAATAAGCGACAGGATGGCAATCCCCGCTACATCGTAAGAAATTTTTGAACCCTTGCGGAAAACCCAGGCGGCCCAAAGAATCATTAAAGGCAACACAAAAAACGCGCCAGGGCGAATAAAAAGCGCAATCGTTAACGTAACTAACCCAACCAAGAGGGCGGTTTTATTTTTGTGCTGCGCGGCTGTTAGTAGAAGTAACATTGCCAGAGAGCCAAAAATTAATCCGACTGTTTCCGTCATTAAATAACCAAAATATGATTTTGCATAATAAATCAGCACAGTGATAAAAAGCGCAGCCGCTATTGCGCCATAGATTTCTCTTACCTTTTTCGCCACCACAAAGATAACCCACCCACTCAAGGCTGCAAGTAAGACATGGACCGCTTGAAGATTGGAATTGGTCAAGAACAAAAGGAAGGATAGCAACCCTGAATAAAATGGCCGCGCCGCCGATATAGAATGGGCAGGAATTTGGATACCGTTAAGCAGCAAGTCGGCAGCAAAAAAGTAACCCTGGCTGTCTTTATAGGGAATTAGCCCTCCAATAATTTTATTGTCAGATACGCTTGCATTCCAAATAAAAAGCAACTGAAAAGCGCATATTGCTAAAGTAAGGGCAAACCCAAACGCAATACTTTTTTTGTTTGAAACCTTGCGCCCGTCAGAGTAATTGAAAACGATGAAAAAACCCATCAGCATAAGAACGAGAACAATCGGGTGGTTATTTCCCACCGCCTGGCTGATGCCAGGAAAAGGATTCGCCCAAATCAATAAAAAATAAACCGGAAAGGCCAATACATAAATTTTACTCATACGCCAGCACTTCCCGAATGGTCAGGCGCGCGGCGTTTCGGGCCGGGAGGACGCTCGCCAGCACCGAAAGCACAATCACCAGCCCCAGCCAGATGAGATAACCAACCGGGGTGAAAACGACCTCGATTGGCGTCTCAAAGACAGCCAGGCTGACAATTAGTGAAAGCCCATAAGTAATCGGGACGGATAAAACCAGTCCCAGAACCCACGAAATCAGGCCGATGACCATGCCTTCTACAATGACCATGCGCATAATTTCGGCATCCACCGCGCCAATGGCGCGCATGATGCCAATTTCGCGGGTGCGTTCCAGCACATTCATGCCCATCGTGCCTGTCAACCCCATTGCGCCAACCACAGCGGTCAGCAAGGCCATAATCAACAAGAAAATAACCAGGATGTCGAGACTCTCAGTAGCATTTTTGAGCATGGAAAGGCCGGGTTGAGCGCTGCGCAGTTGATAGCCGGCGTCGCGGAAGTGCCTATCGAGTCTTTCACTCATCTCGCGCTGGTACGGTTCATCATGCCGCTCCGTCACCACGCGAAACGAGACCGAACGGTTGGCAAGGTTTGTCTCACGCGAGAAATACTCATACGTCCCGTAAGCAATCAACCCCTCGCGGTCAATGAACTTGAAAAAGCCAACCACCTGCCAGCGGTCATCATTGCCGCCAACGCGCACATTCAGGGTGTCGCCCGGTTTCAAATCTGGGAAACTGCGCAGCATTCCTTCTGTCACAGCAATCGCCTTAGTATCCCCGGCCTGCAGCCAGCGCCCGGCAACCGGCTCGGCGTCCACCATCTTGCTGTTGGCAGGTGGGGCAAGCACAGTCAAGTTTTCGGCCACTGTGCCATCGGGATACAAAACTTCCGCCACAGCAAAAGCCCAGCCTTCCACATCCACCACGCCCGGAACCTGAAAGGCGACCTTTTCAATCTCGCTCAGGCGGTACGGTTCGCTAAAATCGAGGGTCACATCGGCCACGAAGTAGCGGCCCACGTTGTCCATATAACTAAAAAGCGTCGTGCGCACGTTAAAGACACCCACGAAAATCGCTCCGCCCATCGTTAGCGTGAACAAAGTAAGCACCAGGCGGCTTTTGCGGCGGAAAGTGTTTCGGAGGGAAATCAGCAGCGGACGCGGGAGATGGATTCCCCGCTGCAGCAGGGATACGTTGACCCAATTCTCAAAACGGTCGAAGAGCGACTCCCGCTTCTTACCTGGCTGAGTCTTGTTTCCCATTTCAGCAGAGATGTCGCCACTGATGGCATTCAGAACCGAAATGCGCGAGCCGTTGTTGACCGGCCCAAAGCCAGCCAACAGCGGGACGAGAATTCCAATCACAATTTGAATCACAAAAGCCAGCGGAACGATGCGTTTTCCCAACAGGGTGAAGCCCATCTTTTGGGCAATGAAAAGTGATAGCTGGTAAGCGCCCTCGCCCCCGAGCGGAACAGCCATCAGCAGCGCCAGGATGCCAAAGGACAGAATCAGCACCAGGTACATCGCAAAGACCTGTTTATCACGCCCGCCAACCAGTTTCATCACGCCAATATGGCGCAGGTGTTGGTTCAACAGCGCGGCCAGGGTGTTCGCAATGAGCGAGGAGGATAGGAACACGATGAGCACGCCCAGGGCTAATAAAATTCCCAACACGGCATTGACGGTTGAGGCCAATGGGTGCTCATTGGTCAAAGCCGTGCGCGAGCGATGGACATCCACCCCGCTTTTTTCGATGCGCTTAGTTAAATCGGCAGAAACATTGCGGATGTGCTGGTCATCGTTTTTGCCTGTCTCAACGGTAGCATAAATACGATTGAATAAATCTGGCTGCCCCAGGGTAGAAAGCGTATCCATCGTGATGTAGGCAAAGGGTGGGGCCAGGAAATCTGCTGCCCCGGTGGTTGGGTCTTGAACGATGCCGACTACCTTGAGGGTCTTAAGCGAACCATTGGGGAGTTCCAACACCAGGTCTTCCCCCGGCTCAATCGCAAACTCATCCAATACTTTGCGATCCAACACCAATTCGCGCTTTCCGGGCTGCGGTTGGCCGGAAAGTGGCGTGAGCAGGTTGACTTTGTTCTTGTCGAAATCATCCACTGCGATGATGTTGATGGCCGTCCACTGCTCCGACCTGACCGGTCTCACGCGCACGCCAAAGACCCTGCGCCCTTCGACATTTTCAATATCCGGCGCATTTTCAACCGTTGAGAGAAAGTCGCGGTCAAAATCTTCCAGGCGCAGTTCGATGTTGGCGGGCTGGTTTGCAGCATAACTGGCGCTCATGTCATTCGCAATGATGACATAAGTACCCGAAATCACGCCAATCGAAAACACACCCACTGCAATTGAAAAGACCACCAGCAGGGTGCGGGTTGGGTTTTCAAATAAATCGAGGAAAATTTTTCGCCAGCGAGGTCTCATAGGAAAGGTGAAAGAGAAAAGATGAGAGATGATGGGTGAAAGGGAAACCAAAGGAAGAGAGTGATGAAGAGCAGGGCGTTTTCACCCTTCAGACTTCATCTTTCATGCTTTACCAAACGGCCACCAGCGATTGCCGCGCCGGTCGGTAGATTTATTCTCTTGTAAACGAGATTGCACAATTCGCCCGAGCGATGCCTCGGTTAGAGGAGATTCTTTGAGGAGCTGGCAAAACTCATTACGAGGCAGGGTCAACACTTCGACCAACGATTCGGGCGCAGCGCGCACAGCAGCAATGGATTTTCCACCGCGCAGCAGCTCCACTTCTCCGAAGTATTCACCTGGCCCCAATCGGGCAACGGTCGTGTCCTGGCGGTTTTTGCCCTGCAAGACAATTTCCACCTCGCCGCGCTCAATCATGAAGAACGTATCAACATGCTCATCACGCCGCAGGATGGGCTGGTTGGGATGGTAGGAACGCCGTTGCGCCTGGCGCGTGACAGCCAGCATTTGGCGGTGATTGAGCAGGGGCAAGGCCTGCGCAACGACTTCATTGATAATTTCGCCGTCAGAAATAATGATGTTACGGGTGGTGCGCGCCGTAAGAGAGGGGTTGTGCGTCACCATGATAATCGTTTTGCCATCGGCCACCAGCCGCTCAAAAATCTGGATGATGACATCGGCGGTGCGTGAGTCGAGGTTGCCAGTCGGTTCGTCGGCCACTAGCAGGGGCGGGTCGGTTGCCAGGGCGCGGGCAATCGCCGCCAGCTGCTGCTGCCCGGTGGAGACAGCCAGCGGCAGTTTGCCAGCCTGTTTTTCCAGGCCGACCATTTCAAGCAGCTGCATGGCGCGGCGCGGACGCTCGTCGAAATCATATACCCCGGCATAATCCATCGGCAGCATCACGTTTTCGAGCAGTGAGAGCATGGGCAATAGTTGGAAAAATTGAAAAACGATACCCAGGTTCTTACCGCGCCAACGCGAACGCTCCGATTCATTCAACGCGGTATATAAATCTTGTCCATTGACAATGACCTGGCCGGAGGTGGGCCGGTCTATGCCGGTCATCATATTGAGCAGGGTGCTTTTGCCGCTGCCCGATTTTCCAACAATCGAAACAAATTCGCCGGGCGCAATTTGCAAATCAACGCCCTTCAACACGGTGAACTCCCCGGCGGCATTCTTAAAAGTTTTGACGACACGGCGAATATCAAGCATGGCGTCCACCCGGCCCTGCCGCGCTGCCTCGATGGTGTTCGGCAACCATCCGAGAAGTCTCGAAGATTTCCCCGTCCGCAATGATAAGGTGGCGGCTGAAGCGCGGCATGAGCGCCATCTCGTGCGTAACCATGATGATGGTCTTGCCATTCGCTACGAGCCGCTCAAAGACATCGAAAATGTGGTCGGCGGTGACAGAATCGAGGCTGCCGGTTGGCTCGTCGGCCACCAGAACCGGAGGGTCATTGGCCAGGGCGCGCGCAATCGCCACCCGCTGCTGCTGCCCGCCAGAAATGAAAGCCGGGAGTTTGTGGGCGTGTTCGGCGATTTCGACCATCTCCAACAGTTCCAGCGCGCGGCGGCGGCTATCGCGTGGATGATACAGCCCGCACAAATCCATCGGCAGCATCACGTTTTCGAGCAGGGTCAACATGGGTAACAGTTGAAAGGATTGGTAGACAATGCCCATCGAGCGCCCGCGCCAAAGCGCCAGTTCATTTTCGTCAAGCGCATGAACCGAAACCGGCTCGCGCCCAACGCGGGCGATAACTTCGCCCTGCGTCAGATGGTCAACGCCGGTCATCATGTTCAGCAAGGTGCTTTTTCCCGCTCCCGATTTGCCGATAATTCCCAAGAATTCGCCAAGATGAATATCCAGGTCTATGCTTTTGAGAGCAATAAATTCCCCGGACTCGCTGGCATAGGATTTAACAACGCCGCGCAATTCTATGAGCGGTGGGATGGCGAGTTTGGCAGGCATGGATGCAAAGTTAGGCACGAATTTCCCTCGGATGTTTTTATTGTACCCCCAAGCCACAATTTAAGGATAAAACCGACCAATTGGTCTGATTTAATTCTAATGTTTGAGCCAGATGCAAGGGCGAGCGACTCCAGCCAGGGTAAAATAGAGTTGCCTGAAAAATCGCGTTCGGCTTGGGTAAGCGGAGGAGTTCCTATGAAAGAAACGACCTACGATTACATTATCATTGGTTCTGGGTTTGGGGGCTCGGTTTCGGCCATGCGTCTGGCTGAAAAAGGCTATTCGGTGCTGGTATTAGAAAAGGGCAAGCGCTTTCGTGATGATGATTTTGCCAAAACCAACTGGCAATTCTGGAAATACATCTGGATGCCAGCCTTTCGGTCGCACGGCATTTTGCAGATTGCCATCTTGAACGGGGTGATGGTACTGCACGGGGCAGGCGTGGGCGGTGGCAGTTTGGGCTACGCCAACGTGCTGGAAGTCCCCTCCGACGATACTTTCGCCACCCCAGCCTGGAATATGCCTGCTAAATGGGGAGAAGTGCTCGCCCCGCACTACGCCACGGCGAGGAGAATGCTGGGCGCCGCGCGTAACCCCAAACTGTGGAAGGCGGATGAAATCCTGCGCCAACTTGCGGCAGAGCGTAACCTGGAACATACCTTCCGCGCAACCGACGTGGGTGTTTTCTTTGGCGAAGCGGGCGAAACTGTGCCCGACCCCTACTTCGGCGGCAAAGGCCCTCGGCGGGCGGGCTGCACGCACTGCGGCGGCTGCATGGTTGGATGCCGATACAACGCCAAAAACACCTTGCCCAAAAATTACCTGTATTTTGCGGAAAAAGCCGGGGCGAGGGTAGTTGCTGAAGTGGAAGTCACTGACGTGAGACCATGGACGATAGACGATGGACAACAAAAAACGGTCGAGGGCGGGTACGAGGCCATCTTCCAGCCCAGTACCAGCCCCCTCAAACGGAAGCAGGTTGTCAGGGCAAAGAACATCATTTTCTCTGCTGGCGTAATGGGGACGATGAACCTGCTCCTAAAACTGCGCGATGTCAAAAAGTCGCTCCCGAATCTTTCACCCCGCCTGGGCGACCAGGTGCGCACGAACAGCGAGGCCCTGCTCGGGTCGGTGGCGCGCGGCGCGGACGTGAACTACTCGGAGGGCATCTCGATTACTTCGATTTTCAATGCTGATGCGGAGACGCGCATCGAGCCGGTGCGCTACCCGGATGGTTCGTCGCTGATGCGATTTTTGGGCGCACCGCTGATTTCAGATGCAACCAGCGTTCCGTCCCGCATCTGGCGCACGCTGACCTGGGGCATCCGGCACCCACTCGACCACCTGCGCGTGATGGCGCTGCCCGGCTGGGCGCGCAATGCCACCATCATCCTGGTCATGCAGCATGTGGATAATGCGCTAAAATTTCGCATTGGCCGCTCGTGGCTAACCGGTTTCCGGCGTGGGTTGGTGGCGCTGCGCGATGAAACGCGTGAAATCAAGGCGCGGGTGGGTGTGGGGCATGACGTGGTGCGCGAATTCTCACGGCGGGTAAATGGCGTACCGCTTGGCTCGGTCACCGAAAACGCCTTCAACCTGCCAACAACGGCCCACATTTTAGGCGGCGCGCCAATTGGCAAAAACGCGAGCGAAGGCGTGGTGGATGAGAACTTCCAAATCCACAACTACCCCGGCCTGTACATCGTTGATGGTTCGATTATGCCCGCCAACCCCGGCGTAAACCCCAGCCTGACAATTACCGCGCTGGCCGAGTATGCAATGAGCAAAATTCCAGAAAAAAGTGGGGTGAGATAATATCTCACCCCACTGGGTTTACCAAGCATACGCCTGGGGCGCTTCGCCGCCCGGGCCGGGGAAAATCTGATCCAGTTTCTTCAGGGTTTCTTCATCCAACTTGATTTCAGTGGCGCGGATGGCGCTTTCCAACTGCTCCATTGTACGCGGCCCAATAATGGGAGCCGTGACAACCGGGTTATGCAGCAGCCAGGCCAGGGCCACTTCGCCGGGAGGATAACCCAGTTCGCGGCACAATGCTTCATATTTTTCCAGTTTTTCGCGGTTTTTCTCCACTTCTTTTTCAAAGCCTTCGCCCATACGCCGCCCGGTTTGCATTTTTTCGAGCGAGCCGCCCAGCAGTCCGCCACCCAGCGGACTCCAGGGAATTAGTCCCAGTCCATAATGGCGGCAGGCGGGGATGACTTCCAGCTCGACCATACGGTTGTTGAGATGGTAAATGCTCTGCTCGCTAACCAGCCCCATCATTCCACGCCTGGAGGCTTCCTGGCAGGCGGTGGCGATGTCCCACCCTGCAAAATTGCTCGAGCCGATGTAGACCACCTTGCCCTGGTCAACCAGGCTGTCGAAGGCCTGCCAGGTCTCGTCCCAGGGGCAGTCGCGGTCGATGTGGTGCATCTGGTACAGGTC
>CAYLZI010000035.1:6424-18863 GCA_964388215.1 uncultured Anaerolinea sp. | reverse complement strand
CGGGAACGGAGGGGGTAGCAGACGGGGCGGGAGACAGGATTTCGTAGCGGCGGCGCAGGGTTTGGGCGCCGCGCTCGCTGAGCAGGCCATCTTTACGCCATTTTTCGATTTCAGCCAGGATAAATTGGATTTGTTCGGGAGAATATTCGCTCATGCTGGCCTCCTGTGGGCTAAAACACCGGTCTATGCGCCCGGTTGCGTTAGCCGACCCACGCCCCGCCCCAGGCGGGCAGGCTGATGCTTAGTTTGCCATCCTGCACGGTGAAGGGGCGGTTATCTAGCAGGCTGCGCAGTCCCCGGCCTTCGTGCCACAGTTTGGAGACTGGGATGGAGGCTTCGACCGGTTTTTCGGAGAGATTCAGCGCGACCAACGTTTTCTCCTCCCCCAGCACGCGGGCAAAGGCGTACCACCCGTGGGTTGTATCTACCGTTAAGCGAACATATTCTCCCCGGCGCAGCGAGGCGCGCGCTTTGCGCCCGGCAGCCAGCGCCTGCGCCCAGGGATGCAGGTCGCCCTTCCAGTGGGCCGGGTCCCAGGGGAAGGCGCGCCGGTTGTCGGGGTCTTTGCCGCCCTCCAGCCCGATTTCGTCGCCGTAGTAAATGGCAGGCGCGCCGGGGTAGGCGAACTGGAACAGGAAGGCCAATTTCACTTTGGCGAGATTGCCTCCCAGCATGGTGTAGATGCGTTCGGTGTCGTGCGAGCCGAGGGTCAGGTACATGGCGTGGGCGTTTTCAGGCGGGTAGATTTTGAGCAGCCCCTCGACGCGGTTGGCAAATTCGAGCGGGTTGATGCGCCCGTTGAAGGCATCCAGCACTGCGGTTCGGAGGGGATAGTGCATGAGCGAGTCGAAATGCCCATCGCCCACCCAGCGTGGGTTGCCGTCCCAGATTTCTCCGATGAGGCAGGCGTCGCGGTTGGTGGTTTTGACCACTTGCCGGAACTCGGCCCAGAAATCATCGTCGTCAATTTCGTTGGGGACATCCAACCTCCAGCCATCCGCGCCGCGTTCGAGCCAATAGCGCGCCACGCCCATGATGTATTTGCGGACAGCCGGGTTTTTGGTATTCAGTTTCGGCACGCCTTTGATGTTCCACCAGGCCAGGTAGTGATGCGCTTCTCCGGGCGAATAGGCATCTACTGGGAAAGAGCGGATGTGATACCAGCCTTGGTAAGGTGAGTGTTCGCCGTTTTCGAGGATGTCGCTGAAGGCGAAGAATCCGCGCGCGGTGTGGTTGAAGACGCCATCCAGCACGACCCGCACATGGTTGCGGTGGGCGATTTCGAGCAGGGCCATAAAATCACGCAGGTCGCCGAAGCGTTCGTTGATTTTGTAGTAATCGGAGGTGTGGTAGCCGTGGTTATTTGGGGATTGGAAGATGGGGTTCAGGTAAAGCGCATTGACGCCCAGTTCGAGCAGGTAATCGAATCGCTGAATGATGCCGCGCAAGTCGCCGCCCTGCCAACCGTGCTGGGTGGGAATTGCGCCCCATTTTTGGACGTTGGGCGGGTCGTTCTCCGGGTCGCCGTTGGCGAAGCGGTCGGGGAAAATCTGGTAGAAAATGGCGTCCTGGAGCCAGTACGGAGTCGTCATGTGGGGTTGTCCTGTGATGCTGGTATGTGGCTGAATTGTACAGCAAAAAAGCGTTTCGCTCATGTGCGGCTGCAATGGGGATGGTTTTTTACGGTCGTCAAACATTCACGCGCCCCTTTTCGTGGTAAAAGAGCAGGGTTAGCGAGGTAGGGTTAACCCTGCTGCGCGTCTTTGGGGGCAGCGGCCTGCTGCCAACGCAATTCAGCGGGGATGGTGAGCGATGTGCCGCAGAACGGGCAGGACATGAGGGTTTTGTTGGGCGCCGGTTCGACCGGCGCGCCGCAGGCCGGGCAGGGGAAGGTGCTTGGCATGGGTTATTCCAGAGGGAAATATGGGTTCCAGGCTGCTTCCCAGGGATGTCCATCGGGGTCGGCGAAGTAGCCGCCCCAGAAGGTATCGGCGGCGGGCTTGAGCAGGGTCGCCCCGGCAGCCAGGGCTTCGGCGATAACGGAATCTGCTTCGGCCTTGTCAGAAACGTTGTGGGCCAGGGTAAAGCCTCCGAAACGAGAGCGTTCGGCAGGCAGGAGGGCGTCGCGATAAAAATCAACCGACCGCTTCAGGTCGGAGACTCCGAGGGTGATGATTGAGATTCTGGGTTCCATAGGTTAAGGATACATGGGAATCGAAAAAGAAGAAAGAAAGAGGGAAGAAGAAAGAGAAACTTGCGCATCTTTCTTCTTCCCTCTTTCAGGCAGGGTTGGCGGGCTTGGCCTATTATCGGTTCTTGAGTTTCGACCACAGCCACGCGCCGATAATAAGCACCAGGCCGATGAGGATGCCCCCAAACTGCGGGAGCAGGGAGGCGGGAGGCGGGACAAGTGGGGTCGGGGTGGGGGTCGGCTCCGGTTTGGCAGGGATTTCGGTCGGGGTCGGAACCATCGATAGGGCAGTGGAAGGCGTAGGGGCAACCGTTGGTTCGGCTGCGCTCAGCATGGGGGTTGGTAAGGGCTGGAAAACACGATTGACATCGGCAAATTCTGGCGCGATGACTTCGCCCGGGGCGAAAATATCGAGCAGGCCGTTGGCGATGACGAATCCGTTGTTCGCGCCGAGCGCGCGTTCTGCAAAGCGCAAATCGAGGACGAAAATGCCGTTTTTGCCCAGTACGCGCGCGCCTTCGGATGTGATTTCGAGCGCCGTGTTGGCGTTCAGGCCGATTGCCAGTTGGCGGGGGTGGTTATAGGCCAGCGCAAACCAGCGCCCAAAGCGGTTATCGGCCAGGATTTGCGGTTGGAGGGTGATGTCCACCAACCCCAGGCCGGGGCGGAGGTCGGTTTTGCCCTGCCAGAAGGATTGCTGCGTGGCCGCTTCGGCCTCCTCGCTGCCGGAAGGGGTGGGCGGGTGTGCGGCGTAGAAACTGCCAAAAAGCGTGGCGGCGGCATTATCGGCCAGGATGGGTTTGCCAGTCAGCCAGATTTCGCGTATCCATTCGGGCGGAGTCATTTTCGAGGCGTCGCGCCCGGCGAAGACAAGGCCGGTGATGCCTTCGAGCGAGGATTCGGTTTTTCCGAGAGTGGCTTTGGCGCCCAGTTTGGCGAGGGCATCGGCGTAGCGCTGGGCGGTGCGTTCGTTGGTCGAGACGGATGCGCCGCCATCGGCGATGACCAGCAGGTGGGCATTTGGCCCGCCCGCCAGTTCGACAAAGCGGGTGAGGATGGGGTTGCTCTCCAGCGAGCCGGAGATGTCGCCGGCCAGGACGAGCGCGCCCGCGCCCTGTGGAACGGTCAGCGATTTAAAGGAGCGTTCCAGTGTTTGGGGCGGTTCGTAGCGTAATTTGATAAATTGCGCTACGCGGGTTTTCAGGTCATACGAAAACTCCCCCGGCGAGAGCAGGCTGACCAGTACGTTGCGGGCGCTGAGCAGCGGCGGGCGGTTTTCAGAGATGGTCACATAGCGGACGGAATCGGCAGCGTGATAGGTTTGGGCGTCTAGCACGGTGACGGTGTATAGCCCAAAGACGCTGCGCAAGACTTCATCGTCTGCGATGACGCCGGTGTAGGCATCCACGCCGACGCCAACGTGCGGCGCGCCCGGCAGCAGGATGGCGTTGAGCAGCCTGCCCATCCGGGCGCGCTGGTGGAAGTGTTGGTCGAGAATGGCGGTTTGCAGGCCGGAGGGCAGGCCGTGTTTTTCGTCTGTGTTCCACACGTCTGCCGCGCCGAAGAACAGGGCGCTTTCGGAGGCGTAATTTTGGTTATAACCTGCCAGCATGGCGGCGGATTGCATTCCGCCGCCTGCGCTGGTTCCGGCGATGATGATTCCGGCGCGGTGGAGTTCTGTCAGCCGGGTTTCTGCGGGGGTTCCGGCGAGAATCTGCATGGCGACGGTCTGGTCGCCGCCCAGCAGGAAGATGGCGGCCAAATCATCGGTAAACAGGCTGAGGTGGGTGGGGTTTTCGGCGTCGGAGCGGGTAAAGATTGGGGCCAGGGTCGCTTTGCAGGTCAGGCGCGGCGGGGCCGCCCGTTTGCAGGTTTCTTCAATTTGAAATCGCCGTTCTTCGGCATCTTTGATGTTGGTTTGTCGTTCGGCATCTGTGATTTGGGTTGGGTTGGTGGAGTAAGTGGGGGCGAGGACGAGGATGTTGACCTGTCCGTTGTGGGCGTTGGCAACGGCGGCCTGTGAAAACCCGGTGTAAATATCGGCATAGCCGCCGCCGATGGGGATGAGCAGGCCGGGGGCTTGGGGAAGGATGAAGGATGAAGTCAGAAGGATGAGCAGGAATAGTTTGTTCATGGCTGGCCAGGCGGGGGCTATTTCTTGCCGATGGTGTGGCGCGGGTCGAGGGCGTCGCGCAGGCCGTCGCCCAGGTAGTTGATGGCGATGACGACTACGAAGATAGCGAGGCCGGGGAAGATGGCCGTCCAGGGGGCGGTTAGCATCTGGTTCTGGGTGTTGGAGAGCATGTTGCCCCAGGTGGGGGTGGGCAGTTGGACGCCGAAACCGAGGTAGGAGAGGCCGCTTTCGCTGATGATTGCGCCTGCCAGGCCGAGGGTGGCCGAGACGATGATGGGGCTGGCGACGTTGGGCAGGATGTGCAGAAAGAGCGTGCGCGCGTCGGAGCCGCCCAGGGCGCGGCTGGCCTGCACGAATTCGCGTTCGCGTAGTTCGAGGGTGGATGCGCGGACGAGGCGGGCGGTGCCCATCCACGAGAGCGCACCGATGACGAGTGAGATGGGCAGGAAGGAACCGGCTTTGAGCATGGGCAGGTCGAGGGTGCGCAGGAACATGCCCATCGCGATTAACACGAACAGGCGTGGGATGGAGAGGAAGATTTCGGTGATGCGCATTAGCAGGTTGTCTACCCAGCCGCCGTAGTAGCCTGAGACCAGCCCGATGAGCGAACCCAGCACAATCGAAACAGCCATTGCCAGCAGGCCAACGCTGAGCGAGATGCGCCCGCCGTAGAGGGTGCGGGTGAACATGTCGCGTCCCAGGTCGTCGGTGCCGAACCAGTTTTGGGCCGAGGGTGGTTTGAAGCGGTTGCGCAGGTCTTGTTTGAAGGGGTCAAAGGGGCTGATAAGCGGGGCAAATGCGACCATGAAGGTAATGATGACGATGATAATCCCGCCAGTCAGCGCCATGCCGTGTTTGCGGAAGCGCAGCCAGAAGAACAGGAACAGCGACTGCTCGCGGACGGATTTCTTTTCTGGGTAGGTGATGGAGACGGTTGCCATAAATTTAACTCAGTCGGATGCGCGGGTCGAGGGCGGCATACAGGATGTCTACCAGCAGGCTGGAGAAGATAATCAGCCCGGAGTAGATGACCAGTACGGCCATAATGACGGGGTAATCGGTTTTGAGCGCGGCGGTGAAGTACAGCCGCCCGATGCCGGGCCAGGCGAAGATGGTTTCTGTGAAGAGCGCGCCGCCGAACAGGGAAGGCAGGTCGAGGCCAATCAAGGTGACGAGCGGGATGAGGGCGTTGCGCATGGCGTGTTTGAAGATGACCAACCGCTCACGCAGACCCTTGGCGCGCGCCGTTCGGACGTAATCTTCATGGATGACATCCAGCATGGAGGAGCGCATGTAGCGCATGTAGCCTGCCGCCGAGACGAGCGCCAGCATGGTGACGGGCAAAATCAGGTGTTCGATTCGGTCTAATAAGGAAAATTCCGCGCCGAGGGTCATCATGCCAGAGCCGGGCAGGAACGGCGTGCCGTCGGGCTTTTTCAGGGTGACGTGAAAAATGATGATGAGTAAAAGTCCAAACCAGAAGACAGGCAGCGATTGTCCCGCAAAAGCCAGCGTGGTGGTGATGTGGTCGAAGAGAGTGTACTGCTTAATCGCCGAGAGAATGCCGAGTGGGACGGCTATCAGGAGCGTGACGATGAGCATGACCCCCATCAAAAGCACAGTGTTGGGCAGGCGTTCTGATATTTCTTGCAAGGCCGGGCGTTTCGAGACGTAGGAATTGCCCCAATCGCCGCGCAGGGTGTTGCCCAGCCATTTGACATAGCGTACAGGCACAGGGTCATTCAGCCCGTAGCGCGCTTCCAGGCGGGCGATGTCCTCCGGGGTCATATCTGGGTTTTCGGCGTAGGCGGTCATCATCCCGCCGGGAACCAGGCTTATTAGGCCGAACAAGACAATCGAAATAACGAACAGCGTCAGCGCGGATTGGAGCAAACGTCTCAGGATGTATGTGGTCATAGGCCAATGACTTGGAATGGAGGGGATAGCCACTTTTTGGAATGACCACCCTTTTTGGGTTACCGGTTTACCTGTTTTCCAGTTTGCCGGTTTTTTGATTTCTTACCTTCTTGCTTATTTCATTTCTTATTTTTGGCTCTACCGTTTTTAACGTGACGTATGAGTAGGGGCGAACCGCCCAGAGCATAAAACGATGCTTTCTGGCAAGATATCCAGGCGTAAATGGGCGATTTCTCGCGCGCGACGGTTCGCCCTTACGGGTTTCACACCAAAAACGGTAGAACCTTATTTTTTCAGCCACCAATTCTGTGAATCGATGGTGAAATCGGCGTAGCCGGGTGAAACGCGGAAGTTTTGCAGGTTTTCACGGTAGCCGCTCAAAACGAGTCGCTCATAGAGGAAGACGCGCGGCAGGTCTTTGTTGATTTGTTCTGCAATTTTGCAGTATAGTTCCTTGCGCTCGTCCATGCTTGGGCTGAAAGCGGCATCGTCAATCCACTGGTCTACATCAGCGTTAATGTAGCGGCTGAAGTTATTGCCTGCGCCGTCGTTGCCCTCGTGCGGAATGCGCAGCGAATGGTAGTTGCTGAACATGTGGCTATCGGGGTCAATGCCTGCGCCGGTGGTGTACATCAAAATATCGAAGCGGCCTTTCTTGCGCGCGCCATCTGAACTCCAGGAGGCAAACAGCATATCGGAAGGCATGTTATCAATCACAAACTCAATACCCACTTCGCGCATCATCTCAATTAAGACCTGTTCGGTCTGTTCGCGCAGTTGGTTGCCGGTGGTGGTGCCAATTCGCAGGCTCAGGCGCGCGCCATCTTTTTCACGGATTCCATCCGCGCCGACTTTCCACCCGGCTTCTTCAAGCAGGGCTTTGGCCTTGTCTGGGTTAAACTCGCTGGCAGGCTGCGGGCAGGCGAAAGGCCCGGTGGGCAGCACGGTTGTGCCAACTTTGACATTGCCAAATAACAGGGCTTCGGCCAGAAGTTCTTTGTCAATGGCGTACTGAATGGCCTGGCGCGTGCGCAGGTCGCTCAGAATGGGGTGCGGCGCGGTAGATGGGTCTGCGGGCGCGGAGCCGTCGGTTGCGCCGAGGTTGAAGACCAGCAGTTCATTTTCACCCGAACCATAGAGCGTTCCGGCCCAGGTCACGCCTGGCATGGATTCGATGGTGGCGAAATCGGCTTCGGTCAGGTCCCACAGGGCGGTGATTTCACCCGTGCCGAGCAACTGCACTCCCACCTCACGGCTGGGCAGCACGCGCACAATCAATTTATCCAGGTAAGGCTTGCCTTCTTCGCGGTAATAGGGGTTAGGAGCCAGTTCAATGTAATCGCCGGCCTTCCAATCTTTCACAACCCAGGGGCCGGTTCCAATGGGGGCGCGGTTATAGGCCCAGGTATCCATCTTTGCCAGGTCGCCAGCGGCGCGCGGCACAAGGTACGAGAACAGGCGCAGGTAGGGAGCATAAACATCCGCCATTGTCACGACAGCAGTGTAATCGTCGGCGCATTCGATGCTCTCAACATCGCCGTACCCTGAAGTGCTTGCGCCCGAAAGGTCAGAAAGGATGGCCTCAAGCGTAAACTGCACATCGGCGCAGACGAAATCATTGCCATCCGACCACTTAAGTCCCTTTTTCAGGTTATAAGTCAGCACCAGTCCATCTTCCGAGATGGTGGGCAGGCTTTCGGCCAGCACCGGCACATAATTGCCGTCTGCGTCAATGCTCACCAGTCCCTCAACGATGAACGCGCCAATCACGTCATCAATTGTGCCAGCCGCTTGTAGCGGGCTGAGCGTGCCGGGTTCCTGTGGCGAGCCAACGATGACCGTGCCACCCTTCACCGGGGCATTGGGGTCAACTGCTGGTTCGGCGGGCGATTCCGTTGGCTTGGGAGCCTCGGTAGCCGCCGTTTGGGCGGGTTGTTCGGGCTGCGCGGGGGTGGCCGGGCTTCCACAGGCCGCCAGCACCAACGCCAGCGCAACCACGAGGAAAAACAGGTGTTTGAACGACTTCATAGTTCTTCTCCTTGTCAATTTTTCTCCTGGCTACTCCACCAGGAGCGTTTTTTTCGGGATACGCGCCTCGCGCTCTCTCCCGTCATACACACAGTCGTGGGTCAAAACATGAACTTTTAGATTAGAGACCGCCACCGGGCCTTTTTTCTCGATTTCAGAGACATCGGTTGCTGCAACATCCCGGCCATCTACAAGCGTGACCGCGCCGGAGCCGCATACCGTTATATCTACATCATCCTCCACGATGGCGGCGGTATCCTCGTCAATGCCCACGCCCAAAATGCCGGGGTGCGTGGCGACGGCATACACCAGCCTTCCTAGCCTGTCGCGCTGTCGAAAATGCTGGTCAAAGGTGAACTTGTCGGTAAACCCCAACCCAGGGCAAAACTGGAGGATGCCCTCGCGCGGGGTCGGGCCGCCCTTCCCATTGCAAATCATCGTTTTGGATAGGATGGCTGCCCCGGCGCTGCTTCCCCCAACCACGCAGCCCTGCCGGTAAGCAGAGAGCAATTCGGCCTCCAGACGGGTTCCACCACATAAAACCGAAAGCCGCATCTGATTGCCCCCGGCGATGAAAATGCCGGTTGCCTGGCGAAGTGCATCTACCTGCCCAGGCATTCCTGCTTCGCCCCGTCGGCGGAACTCCAGCGCAAGCGCATCCGCCACGCCCAATCTGCGGAACAACGCTACATAGTATTGCCCTGTATCCTCCATTGACGAAGCCTGCGGCAAGATGACCACCCGCGCCGAAACTCCACCGGCCCGCCGCGCAAATTCTTCCAGCACGGTTGGCTTTTTCGGGTTAATCGCGCCGCCAATTGCCATCAGGGTTGTCATGTTGTCACCGTTTCAAGAACTGTACCAACTGCTGCCCGGTGGTCAATATATGTTCTTTCATGACAGTTTCGGCTTTGGATGCATCATTTTGTTCGAGGGCCTCGATGATGGCGTGATGCTCATTCATATCAGAATTATCGCGTTCAGGAATGGGATTGTCGGCTGTCGCGGCAAAATTTCCAATCAACATAGTTGGGAAGGCTGCCCACATCTGGCCGAGCGTGCGGATGAGATATTCGCGGCGGCTGGCGTTGTAAATCAACTGGTGAAATTGCCGGTTAATTTCGCGGTATTGGGTAACACGTTCTGGAGCCAGGTTTTGTTCCATTTCGGCCTGCAACTGCTTTAACTCGGCAATTTCTTCGGCGCGGATGTTTTTCGCAGCGCAGGCCGCTGTCCGCCCTTCGAGAAAAGCGCGATGCTCGTACAGGTCGGCAATGTCATCGGGCAGAAATTCAATCACCCGCACCCCGCGATACGGCACATGCTCAATCAACCCATCGGCGGCCAATTCTTTGAGCGCCTCGCGTACCGGCATCTGGCTGACGTTCAATTCCTGAGCCAGCTTCTCTTGCCGCAGCCATTCGCCGGGTTTGTAGCGGCCTTCCAGGATGGCTCTCCGTAATTGGTCGGCAACAAGGTTGCGCAATTGGCGATGGGTGGGCAAGTCTGTGGTGAGCATCGTTTATATCCTAAATTAGATATAATATCTAATATCTAATATTAGAATAGCACTTTCCGAAGCGAGAGTCAAGCGAAAAAGGTTTTTTTAAGAAAAATGCCAGCCCTAACGGCTGGCTCTGCAAAGATTGGGTGGCGCGATATGGATATTGTCGTGTTAAGGCTTGATGACCAACATCAAAAATAGGATGCTGGCTATCAGCGTGCCTACGAAGATGATAGCCGGGGCTGGATTGTTCTGCTCCACCGATTCGGTGCGGATGGCTTCGAGCGACTCGAAGCCCAACAGCCGAAACACGCCCCCCACGATTGCGCCAGAGATGATGGCAATGATAGGTCCCCAAAAGGCAATCATGCTTAAAATGCGCGGCAGCGCGCTAAAGAACGCCTGCCATGCTTCGGGCGAGGCCAGGAATGACAAAACCTGACCAAAAATCAGCGTGAGAACCAGTAGCCAGGCGAGAGTGGGGATTTTTTTCATAGCAGCCTCCTGATGAAAAATTGGACGTAATAATTTTCCTGATGGCGCGCCGGGCCTTCACCGCAAACCATGGCTCGCAGCGGTCCCGAATGAACTTTGGCGAACGCAACTTTATGGTAAAATCGCCTGCGCAAGCCCCTGTAGCTCAGTGGACAGAGCGTTGGCCTCCGGAGCCAAAGAGCACGGTTCGAGTCCGTGCAGGGGTACCAAAAACCTGCCATAAAATCCCGCGCGTTTGGTGGAGTGGCGGGTTTTATAGTTTAAGTTTGACGGCGCTGCCCATGCGCACGGTTTTGCTTTCGCCCTGTGAGCGGATGGGGAGGATGACGTGAAATTTGCTGCCGGGGCATTTTTCTTCGTCATAACCGGGGCTGACCACCCAAATTTTTCCGCCGTGCGCCTCTACGATACCGCGCGAGAGCGCCAGCCCTAGCCCCACGCCTGAGCCTTTGAACTTGGTCTTGCCGGTCGAGTGGCGGTTGAGCAGTTCGCCGGGCTGGTAAAACTTGGTGAAGATGACTTCCTGGTAACTCTTATCTACGCCTACGCCGGTATCCGCTACGGTGATTTCCACGCCCCCTTCGGGCAGGTCGCGGTTGTTGGCGGGCAAATGCCGCCCGGTGATTGTTACTTGGCCCTTGTTTGGGGTGAATTTGATGGCGTTGATGATGAGATGGTAGAGCAGTTTGCGCATCGAATTGGGGTCCGCTTTAATAGATGGCAGCGGCGGCAGGTCGAGGGTCAACTCTAGTTCGCGTTCGTTGGCAAATTTCGATAGTTCTTGGGCAACCGAGCGCGTCAGTTCGGTCACAAAAATATCTTGCCGTTGCAGTTCAATGGCGCGTGTGTCCATTTGCGCTACATCGAACATTGAATCCATCACTTCGTGTAAGCGCAGCGTGCCTTTATGAATCCCTTTGACAAAAGGCAAGACATCTTCTCCCAAGGCAGGGTTTTCCAAAAGCATTTCGGTATAACCTTTGATGGATGTGAGCGGGGTGCGCAATTCGTGCGAGGCAATGCTGATGAAGTTCGACTTGGTCGTTTCCAGTTTTGCCAGGTCGTGGTTGGCCTTATCAAGGAATACATAGGCCTCGCGCAATTGGGAAGTTAATTTCTTTTGGTTATCAAACAGGCGGGCGTTTTCTAACGCTACGCCGGTTTGGCTGGCAATGGTTGCCAGCAGGTTCAAATCTTCGGGCGTGTAACGGCGGGGTTTGGGGCCAAGCGCCAGCAAGCCAATCCACTCTCCCCGCGAGAAGATGGGCGCGTAGGCTTCTAATTCCAGTTCGCTGAACCACTTTCGCTCGGCAAGCGAGGCGTTGATAAAGGCTGGGTCAAAGTCGAGGTCGTATTGCAAAAGGGGCAAATGTTGCTCGCGGAAGTATGCCGAGATCGGGCTGTCCTCAGAGAGGAGAATGAAGCGACCTTTTTTGCGACGCCAGGCGCTTTGTGCAGGCGTGGTGCTGCTTTCGTTTTCAGAAGATATGTTTTGTGGCCACACTTCGCGCAAGCGGAAAACAGTTTTGTTGCCTTCTCCAAGTTCTGGGTCTACAAGGAAAAGCATCCCTTTTTGAATTTCTAAAGCCTCCATGATGAGGCCGACGACTACGGTGGCGAGTCGTTCCAGGTCGAGAATATTGCTGATGGAAAGCGCGTATTCTCGCAAGGTTTTCGATGGGTCATAACTCTCGAAGCGGAACATGCGATTGACCAGGCGGCGCGCCAGCCCAAAGATGGGCGCAAATAGGAGGGAAATGACCGCCGCTACTCCTGCCCCGGTGAAAATCGTTTGGTAGCCGGGCGTGTTGCGCAAGAGAAAATCTACCAGCCAGAATCCGCCGATGTAGAACGCTACAATCAACAGGGTGGATAAGATGTAGATGAGCAGTTGACGGGTGAAGTCTTGAATGTCTGGCAGGTGCAGGCTTAGCGTTACATAGGCCATCATCGCAAGAGCCAGGACTCGCAGGTAATCGCCTCCAATTTGCTCCACCTGGTAAAACAAGGCCAGTTCGTTGGCGGTCGCTAACGCCAATACAGGCAGCCAGAAAAAAATTCGGCTGCGCTGTGAAGGCGGGCCGGCTTGTTTGATGGAGTACAGGAGGTAGGCCCCCGTTAACAATGAAAACAAAAGCCAGGTAAAGAAAATCAGCGTGTAATTTTGAAT
>CAYLZI010000035.1:0-6324 GCA_964388215.1 uncultured Anaerolinea sp. | reverse complement strand
AAGTCCATCCAGGGCAGCCAGCCCATCGTCCCTGCCACGAGCAGGACGTGCAGAGTTAGCCCTAGCAGGGCGTATCCCGCCAACCAGAAAGCGGGCGAAGCCCAACCTTTTTGCCGCCGCGCTGCCAGGAACAACGCGACCAGGTAAGCCAACGCCAAAACGCCATCCAAAATCAGGAATATCAAATCGCGGTTGCTTGCGCCCATTGGGTTAAGTATACTCGAAATCGTTTCTCCATAATTCCCCCATTCGGTTACAGTTGGGGTATAGTTAAAGGGAACGGACACCCCAAACAGGAGCCTGCCATGACATTTCCCCTGCCCTTTGAGTTTCACGTTTCCCGAAAAGCGCGGGACGTTTACAACTTTGACGCCTCGCTGTTTTCCACCGATGGACGGGTGGTATTGGCTGATTTCTCTGCCGCGCGTCGCTTTGCCGAGCAGATGTCTGCTACGCGCGGCGCGCCTGTCCCGGCCAGCCAGGTCTATGCGTTGGGATTAATTGATGAGATTTTACACATTCTCATCCGACAGTATGAATTGCAAAATCCTGGGGTGCTGAATCGCGCTTTTGGCTGGTTGCGCGAACGAATGAGCGGGGAATCTTTCGAGAAGGCGCAAATGCGCTTCGTGGATGAATTCCCTCCGGTGGCGGTGTATCATAATCAGGTTGGCGGAGCAGATTATTTAAACGGAATCACGGCGGGGCGCGAACATCGCCAGGTTGTGTTGGAGGAAATGCTCATCTTGCACATCACCAACCTGAATCCGGCAGTTTTTCCTTATAAAGAACTGTTTGATGATGAGCCGCTCAAGCGTGGCACGGCCTACGAGTCTCTCGTCAGTGGGCTGGCAGATTTCTTTAGCGGCGAACCCGGCCTGGGTGGGAAAGGCTCCGCCGAAACGCTCCTTCACGCGCTGCGCGCCCCGGCAATGGCATCACCTTATTCGTTGGAGGGTCAACTCCAATTCTTGCTGCAAAAATGGGGCATCGTGCTGGGAGATGCTTTCTCGCAGCGTGTTTTGCGCGCTGTAGATTTTGTCAAAGAAGAAGCCATTCGCGGCAACTTCGCGGGCGGGTTTGCGGGTGAAGCGCCAGTTATCAGCTTTAGCGAGGCGTATGTTGAGTATGAGCGCTTCAGCCCCGATAAAGATTGGATGCCGCGCTGCATCCTGCTGGCGAAAAATTCCTACGTCTGGCTGGAGCAGTTGAGCCGCCAGTACCAGCGGCATATTCATACGCTGGACGGCATCCCCGACGAAGAACTGGATACGATGGCAGGACGTGGCATCACCGGTCTGTGGCTGATTGGCTTGTGGGAACGCAGCCGCGCCAGCCAGCGCATCAAACAGCGCATGGGCGACCATGATGCGGTGGCCTCGGCTTACTCGCTCTACTCGTATGACATCGCCGCCGACCTGGGCGGCTGGGGCGCGCTCGAAAACCTGCGCTGGCGCGCCTGGCAGCGCGGCATTCGGCTTTCGGCGGATATGGTTCCCAATCACATGGGCATCGATTCGCAGTGGGTCAATGAACACCCCGACTGGTTCTTGTCTCTGCCTTACCCGCCGTATCCTGGCTATAGTTTTGAGAGCGAAGATTTATCTGACAATGAGCGTGTAGCCGTTATCCTCGAAGACCACTATTACTCGAAATCGGATGCCGCTGTCGTTTTCAAGCGCATTGACAAGTGGAGCGGAGATGTGCGCTACGTCTATCACGGCAACGATGGGACTTCAATGGCCTGGAACGATACCGCGCAGTTGGATTACCTTAAAGCCGAGGTGCGCGAGGCTGTCATTCAGACGATTTTGCATGTGGCGCGCAACTTCCCCATTATTCGCTTCGATGCGGCCATGACACTTGCCAAGAAGCACATCCAGCGGCTGTGGTTTCCTGAGCCGGGTTCGGGCGGGGCGATTCCGTCGCGTTCCGAGCATGGCATGACTCGCGCTGAGTTTGATGCAGCCATTCCCGAGGAGTTCTGGCGCGAAGTGGTTGACCGGGTAGCCGTCGAAGCGCCCGATACCCTGCTGCTGGCCGAGGCCTTCTGGCTGATGGAAGGTTACTTTGTGCGCACGCTGGGGATGCACCGGGTTTACAATTCCGCGTTTATGCACATGATGCGCGATGAAGACAACGCCAAGTATCGCTCGGTGATGAAGAACACGCTGGAATTCGACCCACAAATCATGAAGCGCTATGTCAACTTCATGAATAATCCCGACGAAAAGACCGCCATTGAGCAGTTTGGCGATGGCGACAAGTATTTTGGCGTGGCGGCGCTATTGGCGACCCTGCCTGGCCTGCCGATGTTTGGTCATGGGCAGTTCGAGGGCTACCGTGAGAAGTATGGCATGGAATTTCGCCGTCCGAAGTGGGAGGAATGGCCCAACGAGGGTCTGATTCGCGGTCACGAGTGGAAGATTTTCCCGCTGTTGCATAAACGTTATGTTTTTGCCGAGGTGGATAACTTCTTGCTCTACGATTTCGCTGTGGAGGGTGGGCATGTCAACGAGGATGTCTTTGCCCACAGCAATCGCCATAACGAGCAGCGCGGCCTGGTGGTGTATCACAACAAGTATGCCGAGACGGCCGGCTGGGTCAAGACTTCGGTCGGATTCAAAGTCCCCGAAGCGCAGCGGAGTGGGATGGACAAGGCCAGCGGACAGATGGCGCAGCGGACTCTCGCTGAAGGGCTGGATTTGCCCAGGGATGGCTACGCCATCTTTCGCGATTATACCACCCGCCTCGAATACATCCGCTCGTGCGCTGAAATCTGGGAGAAGGGCCTGTTCTTCATCATGAACGCTTACCAGTGCCAGGCCTTTTTGGATTGGCGCTTTGTGTTCCCGACGGTGGACGACGGACGATGGACGGCGGTTTACGAATCGCTGAACGGCGCGGGAGTCGAATCGGTGCAGGCGAAGTTCGAGGAGATGTTCCCGCTTGTCAAGGAAGAGCCGAAGGTCGAGAAGAAGAAGCGGGTGACGCGGAAAAAGGCGGTCGGAGCGAAGACGGAAACGGTCAAGAAGCCGAGGCTGGGGAAGAACGCAAAAGCTGAAGTGAAGTAAGAGAACAGGGCGCGCCAATCGAGCGCGCCTTGCTGTATCCATGCTATAATTTTTACAGAGATGCGCCCCGACACTTTAAACTGGATTGCACTTTCTGACTATGACCTGGAAACTGCCCGCCACATGTTGGCGACGGGTCGTTTCCTGTATGTGGTTTTCATGTGTCATCTATCTTTGGAGAAAATGCTCAAGGCGCATGTCACAGAAGTAATGCAAACCATTCCGCAAAAAACACACGACTTGATTTATCTCATCAAGAAATCTGGTCTTGAAATTCCACAGGAGTATTTGGAATTTGTCGGAAAAATCAATACGGCCAGTATTCCAACCCGTTATCCTGACGACTTACAGCGGGCGTTGAAGGATTACCCTCGTCCAATTGCCCAGGAGTATCTGCAACACACCGAAAGCGTGCTACAATGGCTCAAAAATCACCCAAACTTGAGCGAATAATCCTTCGCTACAGGCAGGAACTCGAAACTATGGGGATTCGAGTCGAGCGTATCTTGCTTTACGGTTCCCAGGTCACCGGGACCGCCCGCGAAGAAAGCGACATTGACCTGTTTATCATCTCGAATGACTGGGACCAATACAGCCAGCGGGAACGTCTCGAAATCCTGGGGGTTGCTTCGGCGCGGATACTCGAACCCATCCAGGCGCAGGGTATCACCCCTGGCGAAATTTCCAATCAACAGATTCCCACCTTCTGGCAGCACATTTTGAGCGAACAGGCGGTGGCCGTTTAATGCAGTAGGCCAGGTTCGATGAGATATCCCCGCCTCTTAAGGAAGAGCCGAAGGTTGAGAAGACGAAGTGGGTGACGAGGAAAAAGGCGGCCGGAGCGAAGACGGAAACGGTCAAGAAGCCGAGGCTGGGGAAGAAGGCGAAAGAAACGGTAGAGTGACTTTTTGTAAATGGTAAATTCCACGAAGCCCGAAATCAAACCTTAAAAAATCGTATCATCCCTTGACAGGTTTCTTGTTCGGCGTAGAATTGGGCGCAATGTCTACACAACGTCGCTCTCGAAAGAAAACCTGCCATCCATCTGGCGGGCAAGTTTTTTCCACTTTCTAGCAACAAGAAGAGTCGCATTTGGCGGCTCTTTTTTTGCGCCTGTTGCTTGTCAATCGGCTCAGTCAGCCATATTTTTCAAGGAGGAAGAGATGTCTAAGAAAGTTGAAGTTAAACCCAGGGTAATGGGCTACCTGCCCAACGATGTTCCGCCCATCGGGCAGATTATTCTGCTTGGTTTCCAGCACGCGCTGACCATGTTCCCGGCGACGGTGCTGGTGGCGCTGCTGGTCGGCTTCCACACCAGCACCGTGCTGCTGGCTTCGGGCGTGGCGACCATCATCGCTCTGCTCGGCTCACACTATGGAATTGGGAAATTCATCCCGCTTTATTACGGCTCATCGTTTAGTTACATCGCGGCCATCCTGGCAGTCACAAACGCCTCGTTTGGGAAGCCAGTGAGCGATGAACTCATCAGCGTTGCGCAGGCGGGTATCGTGGTGACGGGCGTTATCAATGTGCTGGTCGGTCTGCTCATCCGCTTCGCGGGTGGCAAGCAGATGCTCGACAAAATCCTGCCTCCCATTGTGACTGGGTCGGTAGCGGCGGTTATCGGTTTTGCGCTTGGCAAAGCCGCGCTCGACATGGCCTCCGGCGTGGCAGGCGGAATCGAAGGCGGCGACTTGAAATGGTGGGGCGTGGCGTTCGTGACCCTGTTCTCAACCATTTTGTTCTCGGTTTACCTGCAAGGTAAGGGATTCATTGGGATGCTGCCTATCTTGCTCGGCGCGATTGTTGGTTATGTCGTGGCGGCGCTGTTGGGCATGGTCAATTATGCGGCCATTACGGGCGCGCAAGTCATCACCGCCCCGCACATTACCCTGCCTAGTTTTACTTCGGCCCTCAGTGCCACCGCCATTATCAGTATTTCGGTAATGGCGATAGCAACCATTCCCGAAAGCACGGCTCACCTGTATCAGATTAGTTTGTATGTTGACCACCTGGCTGAGGAACTCAAACAGCCTAAATATGGCCTGAGTCAGTTCGTGGGGCTGAACCTGATTCTAGACGGCATCGGTGACATGATTAACGGCCTGCTGGGTGGCGCGGCTGGCACCAACTACGGCGAAAACAACTCGCTGATGGTTATTACCCGCAACTACAGTGGCGTTTCGCTCATTGCGGCGGGTGTTATTGCCATTTTGATGTCGTTCAGCGGCCACCTGGCGGGCATTGTACAATCGGTGCCAACCGCGGTGAGCGGCGGGTTGGCGATTTACCTGTTTGGCGTGATTGGGATGCAGGGCATCGCGCTGCTGATTTCGGAAAAAGTGAACCTGTTTGACCCGAAAAACCTGGCGATTGGAGCGGTGGTGATGGTCATCGGCATTGGCGGCCATATCGGTTTCCCCGGCGGATTTTTGCCGCTGCCCGTGCTGCAAAATGTCTTCCCCTATGGCTGGCCGGCGATTGCGACTGGCGCAGTGATTGGAATCTTGCTCAACCTGGTGTTCCAGGTCTTCAAGCCGGGCGCAAAGTAAGGCAACGAATACAGCGTCTCGAAGGATTCGCAGTCTTCGAGACGCTGTATTCGTTATAGTGCGGGGAATTTTTACGACCGCGCTTTATAGAGCGCGACCAGCGCCGCACCGATGGCTTGCGACAGGTCGCCGAGCGTGGCGGGGACGATGGTGATGCGGGCGCGCTGGGCAGGCCACAGGTAGGGCAGGGCCGTCTCGCGGATGATGCGCAGGTAGCGTTCGCGGAAGGAATCGGTGGTGGCTTCAGGGTCCATCAACCCGCCCCCGATGACGACAAAGGTTGGGTCGAGCGCCATTGCCAGGTTGGCGACGTGCAGGCCCATGGCGCGCGCCTGGAAGTCGAAAATCTCGGTTGCCAGCGGGTCGCTGTGCTGGGCCAAACCGCGCAGGGTCAGCACTTTTTCTTTGACCGGCGCATTCGATTTCGCCAGGTCGTGTTCGGGATATTTCTCCAGTTTTTCGGCCAGCAGGTAGGGCAGGCCCGAAATGGTGGTATAGACTTCGACACAGCCCCAATCTTTGCCGCAGCCGCACGGATACGGTTTGGTGTCGAGCAGCTGCAGAGGGGCGGGCATGTGTCCGCCTTCCATCCCGGCCAGGGTATCGCCCTCAAGCGGCAGGCCGTGACTATCGACATACGCCACGCCCAGCCCGGAGCCAGGGGCCAGCATGAGGACGGTGCTGTTGCCGCTGCCGCG
>CAYLZI010000034.1:0-18889 GCA_964388215.1 uncultured Anaerolinea sp. | reverse complement strand
CGCCAAATACATGCCCGCGCCGTTCCTGTCGCTGCTGACCGATGACTGCATTGCGTGCGGCAAGGATTATCACGCGGGCGGGGCGCGCTACAACACCACCTACATCCAGGGCGTGGGCGTGGGGACGATTACGGATGAGCTTTCGGCCATCAAGAAACATGTTTTCGATGACAAAACCCTGGGGATGGACGCCCTGCTGGAGATTTTATCCGTTGACTTCGCCGGGCACGAGCGCGAGCGCCAGATGCTGCTCAACCGCACCCCGCGCTACGGCAACGACGATGACGCCGCCGACGACCTGATGGTGCGCGTCTTTGAGGCCTATTTCAACGCAGTGGACGGACGCCGCAACCTGCGCGGCGGCGAATATCACATCAACCTGCTGCCCACCACCTGCCACGTTTACTTTGGCTCGGTGACGGGCGCGACCCCAGATGGCCGCAAAGCCTGGGCGCCGCTCTCGGAGGGCGTTTCGCCCGTCCAGGGGGCAGACCGCAACGGCCCAAGCGCCGCAGCGCGTTCGGTTGCTAAAATGGACCACGCCCGCACCGGCGGCACCCTGCTCAACCAGAAGTTCACGCCCCAGGTACTCGCCAGCGACGAGGGGCTAGATAAACTCGTCCAGTTGGTGCGGACGTATTTCAAACTGGACGGGCACCACATCCAGTTCAACGTGGTGGACACCGCCACCCTGCGCGCCGCCCAGGCCAACCCGGAAGAATACCGCAGCCTGATTGTGCGCGTGGCCGGCTACAGCGATTATTTCTGCGACCTGAGCAAAACGTTGCAGGAGGAGATTATTGCGCGGACGGAGCATGAGGGGTTTTAGTGGGTCAGTGAGCAGCCATCAGTGAAAAGTTATCAAGACGCCGCTCGAAGGTGGGCGGCGTTTCTCGTTTTTATCCACTCATCTATACTAATCATCTGCCCCATTTTCAGCAAAATCCCGCCGAGGTTGGGGAGTCAAAGGACAGCAATCCGGTCAACATGGAGCTTTTTTGACGTATACTTTACTTCAAACAAACCCGCATGGTTATGGAACAATATCGAGACAGCAAGGAGCATCCGATGAAACGCGCAACTTTCTCTTTTCTTGGCATCCTGCTAATTGCGGCCTCACTCTCAGGCATGGCAATCAGCGTCTTCGGCATTGTCGGCCTGTGGCGCATCGAAGCCGACATCAAAACCAGCATGGATGACACCCTGGCCCTGCTCGATACGGCGCTGCAAACCACCTCCGATGGGCTGGGAATCGCCGCGCAGTCGCTCGAACAGGCAGATGACTCGCTCGGCCTGCTGGCCGACACAATTCGTACAACCGGCAAATCGGTCGAAGAAACCCTGCCGCTGATAGATGCCCTCTCCACTGTCACCACCCAGGATTTGCCCCAAACCATCGCTACCAGCCAGCAGGCCATCCAATCGGCCAGGGTCAGCGCCAATGTCATTGACGGGGCCATGAGAACCCTTTCCGCAATTCCACTCCTGGGCATCACAGGATATAACAATACCGCTCCACTCAGCGCCTCCCTGGCAGAACTTTCGAGAAGCCTCAACCCAATCTCCACCTCGCTGGCTTCGATAGAAGAGCCGCTGGCCGCATCCAAAGGCAATTTATCGGCGATTGGCGCTTCCTCGGCTGAAATTGCGGCAAACGTGGCCGACATCCAAACCAGCCTGAGCCAGGCCCGCGAAGTCACCGGCCAATATCAGGGCCTTGTCGAAACCCTGCTACAGCAAGTGGTCAAAGCGCGCCAAAACGTGCCTGCCACCCTCGACCGGGTCGCCTGGTTCCTCACCATCGCGCTCGCCTGGCTGGGAGTGGCCCAAATTGGGCTAATGATGCAGGGTCTTGAAATGCTGGGGCTTGAGTTTACCCAAGAAAAGAGAGATACGCCTGAACCAGCCCAAGGATAGAAAATAAATCTGGAAAAATGAAACCATCTCGCCACCCGCTTGCTTATTGGCTCAAACTGCTCGCCTTTCTCCTGCTGCTGACGCCCATCGGATTCTGGCTGTTCAGCGTGGCCGCGCTTGTCACGGCTGTCACCGTTCCGCTTCAGCATCCTGTCTGCTGCGATTCTCCCACCCGCTTTGGCGCGGAGTTCGAGAAAATCAGTTTCCGCGCCGCCGATGGGTTGACCCTGCGCGGCTGGTACATCCCGCCCAAAAACGGCGCGGTCATCATCCTGCTGCATCCCTACTACGGCGACCGGATGGGGGTCATGCGCCCTGCCGAGATGCTGTACCAGCACGGCTACGGCCTGCTGATGTATGACCAGCGCGCCAGCGGCGAAAGCGACGGCACAGTGCGCTCGCTCGGCTGGCTCGACATCCCAGATGCGCGGGAAGCGGTCAATTTCGTGACTACACGCCAAAAAGATGCCAAAATCGGCATCTCCGGCTGTTCTTCGGGCGGGGCGATTGCTCTGGGCGGGGCCACGCTCTCGCCCCAAATCGGCGCGGTGGCGGTAGACGCCCCCAGCCCGCTCAGTTGGGAAGAGAACAAGCCCAATTTCCAACAAGACCCCTTCCACGCCATCACATTTACCGCCTACTTCCATATCGTCGCCCTGAAAGCCAGAACCTACGCGCCCATTAGCACCCTCGAGGCCATTCAGTCTGTGTCCCCGCGCCCCATCCTTTTCATTTCCACCGGCCAGGGCGACGAGCAAACGCGCATCCAGGCCTATTATGAAGCAGCCAGCGGGCCGAAAATCCACTTCAACTTGCCAAATTCGAGCCACTGCGCCGCGCCCTATACTCATCCCGCCGAATATGGGCAGACCCTGGTAGAATTTTTCGATACTTACTTGAAGTAACTGGAGACCCTTATGCCTTACAACTTTGACCGCATGATTGACCGCCGGAATACCAACAGCATCAAGTGGACAGCCTACCCTGAAGATGTTTTACCCATGTGGGTCGCAGATATGGACTTCGCCGCGCCAGAACCTGTCCTGGCCGCCTTGCGCCAGGCTGTCGAACACGGCATTTTCGGCTATGATGTCCCCGGCAAGGCCATGCGCGAAACCGTTGCCGCGCGGATGAAGGCTCTCTACGATTGGGAAATTTCCCCCGAAAGCGTGGTCGCCATCACCGGCCTGGTGAGCGGGTTTTACGCTGCCGCCCAGGCCCTGTGCCGCCCCGGCGATGGCTACCTCATCCAGCCGCCAGTTTATATGCCATTCAACCATCTCCAAAAAGACCTGGGGTTCGTCCGCCAGGAAGCAAAATTAGGCTGCGTAGCGCAAGATAATATCTTGCGTTACCAAATTGATTGGGATTCTTTCGAGAATGCCTTGCACAGCGGCGGCAGCCGGACGAAAATGTTCCTGCTCTGCAACCCGCATAACCCCACCGGTGAAATTTACAGCGCGGGGGAACTCTCTCGCATGGCAGAAATTTGCCTGAAACGCGATACTGTCATCGTCTCAGATGAAATTCACAGCGAGTTGCTGCTTGGGGAACAGAAGCACGTTCCAGTCGCGTCGCTCTCTGCCGAAATTGCCGAAAGAAGCATCACGCTTATCGCTCCGTCCAAAACATTTAACGTCGCCGGGCTGTTCTGCGGATTTGCCATCATCCCCAACAAAGAACTGCGCGCCCGCTACAAGCAGCAGGTCGAGCGCATGACCTTGCACGTCAACGGGTTGGGCTATGCAGCGGCGCGCGCGGCCTTTTCTGGCGAGTGCGATGGCTGGCTGATGGAGTTGCGCGCCTACCTGCGAGCCAACCGCGATTTCCTGGTGGGGTTCGTTCAGAAAGAACTGCCCGGAATCCGCGTTACTTGCCCAGAAGCCACCTACCTGGCCTGGCTCGATTGCGGCGAACTGGCCGAAAGCGGGAAAATTGACGGCAGCCCCTATGAATTTTTCGTTAAAAAAGCCAAAGTTGCGCTTAATGACGGCGCAACGTTTGGCGCGGGCGGCAAAAATTTCGTCCGACTGAATTTCGGCTGTCCGCGCGCCACGCTAGAGCAGGCGCTGGGGCGGATGAAAACTGCGCTGGCATGACATCCATCCTGATTTTGTCACGCAAAGCGGTTGCAAATCGCCAGGCAACCCTAAAAATGCTATTATAAAGGCACCGATTTCACGCAATTCTCAGGAGCCCGATATGTACACACCCGCCCCCGATGAAAAACTGACCCCAGTCATGGTTTATACCCGTGAGAGCGTCTTTCGCGGCGAAGTAATTACCAAAGAAAACGCGCGCGTCAGCACCTGGCTGCGGACTCAAGGCGCGCCGCGCTATATCCACATGTTGCGCGTCAACACCGTGCAATTTAGCGGGGCGGTAAAATCTATTAACAGCCCCGAAGTCTTCATCCCCCTCAGCATGGTCATCGCCCTGCATCTCGTCCCGCCCGCCAGCGACGGTGTAGATTACGACCCGCAAGAAGCCAACCGCGCCATGCTGCCCATCCTTGCCGGGGTGGGCACCTTTCAATTTAAGGGGATTATCCGCGTCTCGGCGCACAGCGGCATTGGCCCCAGCCTCGAACTCTCTAAAATTCCCTGGCTTTCGCTCTACGACCTCGAAATCAGCAACGCCGTCTTGCCACAAATGCCGGTGCTGCCCGTCCCGCTTGCTATCGTCAACCCTGAACAAGTCACCTTTGCCATACCGTAATGCGGAATTTATTCCGCAGACCCACTCACCTGCCTCACCCCAAACCCTCTCCCTCGGGGAGAGGGGGGAAGCCCAAAATGAACCTTCAAACCATCATCGAACGCAGCGAAACCCTGGCCCCCTGGGCCGAGGGCGAGAAAATCCCCTGGAACGACCCCGATTTCAGCCGCCGGATTCTCAAGGAACACCTGAACCAGAAGCACGACGCGGCCAGCCGCCGCAAAACCAAAATCAAAAAACATGTTCAGTGGATTCATGAATTTGTCCTGGCGAAAACCACCTCGGCCATCCTCGACCTGGGATGCGGCCCCGGCCTGTATTGCGCGGAACTGGCCCGGCTGGGTCACTCGTGCCGTGGAATTGACTTTTCTCCAGCCTCCATAGAGTACGCCGCTAACCGTTCCCCTGAAACCTGCTCTTACACCCTGGGCGATGTGCGCGCCGAAAAATTTGGACGCGGCTTTGACCTGGTTCTGTTCATCTTCGGCGAGTTCAACGTCTTTACACCTGCCGATGCCCAAAAGATTCTCCAAAAAGCATTTGGCGCGCTCAAACCCGAAGGCAAACTGCTGCTTGAAATCCACACGGTAGATACGGTGGAACAGTTGGGCAACCAACCCCCCACCTGGTACACATCCAAAAGCGGGTTATTTTCAGACAAGCCGCACATCTGCCTGATGGAATCGTTTTGGGACGAGGAGCAAGCCGTCGCCACCGAGCGGTTTTTGATACTAGACGCCGAAACCGCGCAGGTAACGCGCTTCGCTGCCAGCACCAAGGCTTATGACGAGGGTGAGATAACGTTCATGCTCACCGAAGCGGGCTTCAGCGCGGTTGAAATCTACCCTGGTTTAACGGGTAAAGCCCAGAGCGAGGCAGATGATTTTTATGTGGTCATCGCCCAAAAGTGAGACATCCACAAGATTAAAAACGACGGATGGGGGTTTCCCATCCGTCTTCGATTTGAACTAAATTGTGCTTGACCCAACTTGCAGGGAACCGGTCAAGGTGTTACCGATACACTTACTGGCTGGTCTTGCCGAGGTGAACCGGGAGCCCAGGCTACCGTGCTGGGGGACGTTTGGCGCAGGCAGGAGAGCCTTGTTGCCAGGAACTTACTCAGACCCCGATTTCACCTCCGGGAGTGCCAGCTGGATAGTTTGGTATTCGAATTCTGACCTCCTTTCTGTAACTGGTTGGGTGAATGAGTTACTAAACACAGGATACAACAAAACCTGGCCGAATACATTAAAACAAACCGTGATAACTGTAAGGTATTGTCTGGACAAATTTTTGGGCGTTTTGTTGTACAATAAATTTTGTGGGTTTGGCACGAAACGGCGGCGTTCCGCCGTTTTTTGATGCCTGAGTGTGCCATTTTTTACCCGTATTTGGGGCACAAAAGCGCCACAGAGCGCAAACAATGTTGGCGCAGGTGGAAATTGCGCTTTTCACCTATCCCCCGGCCCCCTTCACTGTAAGGGAAGTGGGTGTCGCCGAAGGCGGCGGGGGTTAGGTTTAAAACCGCAAAACTCATCCGTGTTTACTATATAATGGCGTTAAAAACAATTCGAGATTTGCCCATGAATATTCAAGAAAACCTGCCGCCCGGCGAGGCGGATGCGCGGCTTTTGGAAGCGCTCGCCAGTTTGAATCAGATTAGCGGCGCGATTAACCGCATCGGTTCTGATGAGGTGATTAGCAGCGCCGAAAGCGCTGTGCATAGCCTGCAACTCATTGTAGAAAGCGCCATTCGGGTTGTGCCAGGCTCTTCGGCGGTGATTTACACTTATGATGAAAAGCGCGGCTTGTTCGAGCGTGAATCGCGGGTTGCGGCACGCCCTGCGAAACAAGCGCAAGAAAGCGCGGAAGCCGCCAATGACCATCCGCGCCCAAACGGTATTGGGGCGCGCGCCATACTACAGCGGCGAGGGCTGGTTTCTTATGAACAGCCCGACCTGGATGTGCATCCTGCTCACGCATCGCAGGGCGTGCGTTCGGTTGGCGCGTTCCCGCTCATCGTGGCCGAGCAGGTGGTGGGGGTGCTGTATGTGTATCTGCGAGAGGAACGCTCTTTTACCCGTCTCGAAGTATTGATGCTTGAAAACTTCGTCCACCAGGCGGCGATGGCAATTTATCATAGCCGGAGGCTGGCGGCCATGCGCCGCGACCTGGCCCGCAAGGAGGATGAACTGAACCGCCTGCGCCGGGCAGGGATGCTGATTTCTTCGCGCCTCAGGCTGGAGGAAACGCTCGAATCTATCTTACAACTGGCGCTGGAGGTGACCAATGCCCACTATGGCATTTTCCGACTGCTCGACCGCAGCGGGGAGAATCTCGTCACACGCGCCTTCGCCGGGGATGCGCTTACGCGCCCCAAAATTGAAACCTTGCCGCTCCACGCAAACAGCGTCATGGGGCATGTTGCCCGCAGCCGTCAGACCATCCTCATCCCCGATTTGCAGGCCCAGCCTTGGGCGGGCATCTATTACCCGCTCGATGCTGATTTGCAAATGCGCTCTGAACTGGCTGTGCCGCTCATTAACGCCAGTGGAAGATTGGAAGGCGTTCTCAACCTGGAAAGCCCAGAGCCAGGCGCATTCGACGAGAACGACAGCCACATCTTGCAATCACTGGCAACTTACGCCGTCACTGCTATTCAAGAAGTGCGTCTGCTCGATGCGCTGCAAGAAACCGCCCAAAAAATTCTCTCGCAGCCCTGCCAACAGGTGTTGGCCCACCTGGCAGAAGTGGCCTGCAACTTGCTGAATGCCTCGGCCAGCGCCCTGTGGCTGCTCAAAGAGAGCGACCTTGCCCTGGCCGCTTCCAGCGGCGGGTATGTTCATAGCGACCGGGTTCCCCTGGAAGGGAGTCTGACCGGCCAGGCCGTCTTAACAAGAGAGGCTGTGGTGGCAGATGATGTGCGGGGCGACCCGCGCTTTCATCGCCGCGACCTGGCATCTTCTCAAAACTGGGCGCGCGCCCTGATTGTGCCGCTGCTGGTCGGAGACGAAGGTCAGCCCATGGGCGCATTCGGCGTATACAGCGCCGCGCCAGAGACAGGACGGTTCATTGAATCAGACTGGGATAAAAAAGTGCTGACTTTCCTGGCGCATTATGCCGCCCTGGCCCTGCAAAATGAAAGCCGCCAGCTAGCCCTGCGCGCCGCCCAAGAACAACGCTCGGTGGCCGAAACCTTTGCCGCCGTTGGCGACATTGCCTCGAATCTGCTGCATCACCTGAATAACAAAGTCGGCACCATCCCGGTGCGCGTGCAAAGCATTGAGGACAAATGCGCGCCCGCGCTAGAGGCCGACCCCTACCTTGCGCGCAACCTATCTGAAATTGAACGCTGCGCAATGGATGCCATGCAAACCGTGCGCGATAACCTCTCGCGCCTGCGACCCATCCAGCTCGAACCGGTCTATGCCACCGCGCGCCTGGCCGAGGCCCTCCATGCCGCCCGCCTGCCGCCTGGTATTCGAGTGCAAATAGACGGCCTGGAGCAACTGCCCGTTGTGATGGCAGGCGGGCAAAGCCTGACCTTTGTCTTTACCAACCTGCTCGAAAACGCCGCCCACGCCATGCAAGGGCAAGGCGTTATCAAAATTCAGGGGCGCTCCAGCGCAGGCTGGGTTGAAATCACGGTCAGCGACAGCGGTCCCGGCATCCCGCCTGAGCTGCACGACCGGATATTCGAGTTGAACTTTTCAGGTCGTTCGACCTCCCGCCCCGGGAAACTTGGCTTTGGCCTGTGGTGGGTCAAAACGCTGATGACCCGCCTGGGCGGCTCGGTAGACATCGAAAGCGAATCGCAGCGCGGCGCAGCCTTCCGCCTGCGCCTGCCGCGAAACCTGGAGGAAACATGAACCCGCCCGCCTCTCGCGCCCTGGTCGTCGAAGATGACGGCTCGTGGCAGCAAATCCTCTCTGAAATCCTGGCCGATTGCGGGCTGGCTGTTGACATAGCAAACAACCTCGAGGACGCAATCCAGATTCTCAAATCGCAGCCGCATCGCCTGGCCGTGCTAGACCTTTCGCTCTCACCCGCCGACCATGCCAACACCGACGGCCTGCGTGCGCTGGAAGCCGCCCGCAAACTCGACCCCAACTGCCGCTCCATTTTGCTGACCGGCTTTGCAACCGTTGATGTAGCCGTTGCCGCTCTGTCAGAGCATGGCGCTTTTTCTTTTTTGAGAAAGGAAAACTTCCACCGGGGACAATTTCGGGAATTAGTCGCGCGCGCCCTGGCAACCCCGCCGAGTGGGGCAAATCTCACGCAGCCGGCCCCGCTGAAAACGGCTCCCGCTTCGAGGCCGGGCGGCCCCTCCCGGCTGGTTCCGTTAAACTCGCCCCCCCGAACCGATTCACCCGCCGGGCGCGCCCTCGTCATAGAAGACGACGCTGGCTGGAGGAGCATTCTCGCAGAACTGCTGACGGATTCCGGGTTCGAGGCGCGCGCCTGCGCCAGTTTTGGAGACGCCCTGGGCTTCCTGCGCCGCGAAAAATTCACCCTGGCAGTGGTAGATTTATCGCTCAACGGCAGCGTCTCTAGCCTGTGGGAGCAAAAACCCCCCGGCGAATTCCTCAGCAGCCGTGAATTGGAAGGCTATCGGCTACTTGCCATCGCCCGCGCCGCAGGCGTGCCTGCCGTTGTGGTCAGCGGAATTGCCTCGCCAGAAGAAATCCAGCGCGCCTATGCCGAGCAATCCATTTTTGCCTACCTGGAAAAACAAACCTTCGAGCGGGCGGCCTTCTTGCGCCTGGTGGAGGAAGCCCGTAAAGCCAGCCGCGCCGGGAGCGAGCTGGCCATCCTGACCGAACGCGAGCGCGAGGTGCTAGACCTGCTGGCCCAGGGGCTGACCAATAAAGAAATCGCTGAGCGGCTGGTCATTACCACCAACACCGTCAAGCGACATCTTAAAGCCATATTTGAGAAGTTGGACGTGCATACCCGCTCTGGCGCGGCGGCCAAAGCGATTGGAGAAAAAGAATCACTCCTCCGGTTCTGACCCCTGCAAGGCTGCCTGCCCGGCCTCTGAGCGCAAAAAGACCTGGTAGGTATAGCGATGACTACGGCGCGAATATGGCTCGCCACTGGCGGCAAAGCCCTGTTTGAGCAGGTTGGCCGTCATATTTTTATCGGAACTGCGCGCCACGCAAAAAACGCCCGACTGGCCGGCTTTTTGTAGCAATCGCCGCAGCAGTTCTGCCGCCACACCCTTGTTGTGATATTCGCTGCGCACAACGACCCAGCCAATCTCTAGCGAATACGCGCTAACCTGTTCGAGCAAGCCTGCTTTTTTGAAAATCCCCTTCTGGTAGCCATCCACCGGCTGTTTGAGAGCGGCGATGCCAATTAATTGCTTGCGCTCGTCATATTGGAATGCCAGCCATTCGGCTTTGGCAATCCGCTCTGCCAGGCCATCTTCGCCTTCTAACTCGCTCGAAAGCAGCATATTCTTGAAGTTTTCGAGTTCTTGGGGCTTGCAGGCCGACGGGGCTTTGATGCTTTGGGGCATGAGAACACTCTTTTCTTTGGAGAAATCAACGGCTGGGGTCAGTATACCCTATTTGCCAGGCGGGGCAGCCCAAAATAGCCAAATAATGCCCCGGGCAGGCCGTTGGGAATGAAGAAGATGGTCTGTTCGAGGCGGGGATTCTCTCCTTTGAGGGTAATTTGCCATTCGAGCCAGCATTCACCCCAGTGGGAGGGTTCCGCTTTCAAACGCAGGAGGGTTTTGGTCTGGCGTTCGACCCGGCTGAAGCGGATTCCAAATGCTCCGGTTGGGGGATGGTCAAAAGCCGGGAAACTTTTACGCCCAGGCCAGCGCTGGTAGTGAATGAACATGCCTTCGTGCAGCATTTGCGTCTGGTCACGGTTAAGGTCGAGCCAGGTGCGCTCGATTTTATCGGGATGCGTGTCGGCGATGGCGCGCTGGACGGCTTCAGCATAATCCAGTGGTTTTATGGCGGGAAACAGGCTGAGGGGAGCCCGCTCTTGAACCAGGCTGTCGTTTTGGAGTCCTTCTACAAGCGGTAAAGCGTATGAGTATTCGACGGGGGTCAATTTATCAATAAAAAAAGCCATAAAAGCCGGGGGGATGAGCGGCAGGAGCAACGGGAAACGCTTCAAGCCGCGAATTTGGGCATATTCAGTCATGATGTTGATGTAGGTTTGCTCGCGTTGGCCGCCCAGTTCGATGATTTGCCCTCGGCAGGCAGGCGTTTCGAGCGCGGCGACGAGGTAGGCCAGGATGTCGGGAGTGGCGATGGGTTGGGAGCGATGCTGCAGCCAGGAGGGTCCGAGCATGAGCGGGAATTGCTCGGCGATGAAGCGAATCATCTCGAAAGAGACTGAGCCAGGGCCGACGATGACCCCAGCGCGAAATTCGGTGACGGGGATGCCGGCTTCGCGCAGGGCTTTTCCTGTTTCGATGCGCGATTTCAGGTGCAGGGCCAGGTTCGGGTCGTTGGGGTCGGCCAGCCCGCCGACGTAGATGATGTGTTCTGTGCCCGCTGCCCTGGCGGCCTGGGCGAAGTTGCGCGCCGATTCGATGTCTATGCGGTCGTAGCCATGCCCGGCAGACATGCTGTGAATGAGATAATAGGCGGCGCGGATGCCGTGCATGGCAAGGGGCAGGGTTTCGGGGCGAGTGACATCTCCGAGGACGATTTCTACCTGTGGATACCAGGCCCGCGCCCACAGCCGCTGGGGTTGGCGCGCCAGGCAGCGCACGCGGCAGCCTGCCTGCAGCAGCAGCGGTATCAATCGGCTGGCGATGTAGCCGGTGGCGCCGGCGACTAATATTTTGTGATTTTGTGATTTTGTGATTGGGTGATTGGGCATGAGTACCTGTAAGGGGGCGATATTGGATATTGGATTTCTGGCGAATATCGAATTACGAATTACGAAACCCTTTTGCTCTTTCCGCTATCATGTCGGTCAGGCCGTCAAAAATGAACTTGTGAAAAGGCCACATGGCGTACCAGTAGATGAATCCAAACAGGCCATGCGGGTCGAAGTAGGCGGTGGTGGTGAGGCGGGTTTCACCTTGGGGCAGGGGTTCGGCCTGAAATTCGAGCCAGGCTTTGCCAGGCAGTTTCATTTCAGCGCGCAGGCGCATGATGCCTTTGCCGTCATGCGTTTTAGGGTCAATCAATTGCTCGACGCGCCAAAAATCGAGCGATTCGCCGGGCCAGATGTCGTCGGGATGCCGCCGCCCGCGCCGCAGGCCAACGCCGCCGATAATTTTATCGAGCCAGCCGCGCAGTCCCCAGGCCCAATCCATGTAGAGCCAGCCGCGCCGCCCGCCGATGCCGGTAAAAGAGCGGAAGACGGCCTGGGGGGTGAGTTCTACGACCCGTTGGCGTTTTTCGATGAACATGCCTTCCTGAATCGAAAAGCGATAGGGATGGGTGTCGCCCGCGCTCGTCACCAGGGCGTCAGACCAGGATGATTCGATGTCGCCAGTTTCAATTTTTTTGAGAGCGTAACGCGCGGCGGTCTCGAAGTCGAGCAGTTTGATGCAGGGGAACAAGAGCCGCGCCAGGTCGTCGTTGACCAGTGAGTCGGCGTGCATGCCTTCGATGAGCGGCAGCACGGCGTTGTAGGTGACGGGCGTGACAAGATGCACCCAGTAGGCCGAAAGATGCGGCGCATAAACCGGCGTTGGAATGAGAACACGCTTCAACTCACGGATTTTGGCATATTCCATCAGCATATCGGCATAAGTCAGGCGGGTTGGCCCGCCAATTTCGATGAGTTTGCCAATGCTCTGGGGCTGTTCCAGCGCCCCAGCCAGGTAATCTAACACGTTGCGAATGGCGATGGGCTGGGCTTTGGAGAAAAACCAGCGCGGGCAAACCAGCAGCGGTTCGCGTTCGGAGAGGTAGCGAATCATCTCGAACAAGACTGAGCCAGAGCCGATAATCATACCGGCGCGAAATTCCGTTACTGGCACGCGCCCTTGGCGCAGAATGTAGCCGGTCTCGTGTCGGGAGCGAAGATACGGTGAGAGCCGCGCAACAGGGTCTACCAATTCACCAAGGTAGATGATGCGTTCGATGCCCGCTTGTTCAGCGGCGGCGGCGAAGTTGCGCGCTGCCGCTAAATCGCGTTCGGCATTCACCTTGCTGCCCTGCCGCCCATGGATGAGGTAATAGGCCGCCGAAACACCCTCCAGCGCCGGCAGCAGGCTTTCGCGCTGCATCGCATCGCCCTGAAAGACTTGCGCCCGCCCCAGCCAGGGACGCCCCTCCAGCCGGGCCTGGTCGCGTACTAAAACACGGACGGCGCAGCCGCAATCTAAAAGGCGGGGAATCAGGCGGTTGCCGACATAGCCGGTTGCGCCAGTAACGAGGACGAGTCTGTTTTGCATAGGAAGAGAATATATCTTAAATTGGGGCTGCGCGCAAAGGATTAAGTGGCCGACTCTTATGGCGTTGCGCCCAAGTTCCGAATCTCATATAATAGATACAGTCAACTTTGCATACATTAAGAGAGGAGACTGCATGAGCAAAGATTCTCAAGCACCCAGCATGGCGCCAACCTTGCTAACAACTGAGGAAGAATTCCTTGCGCGGGCTGTAGATAAGTGGATGAAGTTCCAGGTTGGGGTGTGGGAACATGTCAACAAAAAGCTGGAAAAAGAAATCGCGGTTTCATCTGCCTTCGCGGCGTCCTTCCGAGTTATCGTCATTATCTTGTCTGCCACAGTCACAACGATTTCAAATATAGACAGCATATCGCGCATACTCGTTACAATTACTGCTGGCGTGTTGACGGCTCTGACCGGCATTGAAGCGTATCTCAGCTTTTCGCAACGGCTTTCAGACGCGCGCAAACAGCAGCGTGAAATTGAAGCCCTGCGTGACAGGCTGCGCTTCGAGTGGTTCGTGCAGGTTGAAATCGAAGGAAATATAGAGAAACGCATTTCTTCTGCCAAAAAACTGCTCGAAAGAGGCCCCAGGGAATATAACGAAATTTTAACCAAATATGCCCTCAAGGGCGAGGGCGGCCAAAAACCCGAAGTCAACCAATAACCCGCCCCGGCAATTACCGCTCCGCGCAGTACGCGGAGTAATTTCGTTGTAAAATCAGCAGCGTTCCCTCATACATCGGAAAAGCCCCCGAAGCGCAGTGGGGCGATATAAGACCAGAAACCTGCAAGGAGAACACCAACCCCGCATGAAAATCTCGATCGTCATTCCCTGTTATAACGAACTTCGCACCATTGATAAACTCCTCGCCGCCGTGCAAGCAGTCGAACTGCCCCACGAGCGCGAAATCATCATCGTAGATGACTGCTCGAAAGACGGCACGCGCGAACACCTGCTCGAACTAGATGGCAAGGACAACATCCGCGTTGTGCTGCACCAGGTCAACCAGGGCAAAGGCGCGGCATTGCGCACCGGCTTTAACAGCGCCACTGGAGATGTCATTATCATCCAAGATGCTGACCTGGAATACGACCCCAATGAATACCCGCGCCTGCTCAAGCCCATCGAAGACGACCGCGCCGACGTGGTTTACGGCTCGCGTTTCATCGGCGGCGACTCGCACCGAGTACTGTACTTCTGGCATTCCGTCGGCAATAGTTTCTTAACCCTGCTCTCGAACATGTTTACCAACCTGAACCTGAGCGATATGGAAGTCTGCTACAAGGTCTTCAAGCGCGACATCTTGGAAAAAATGGAATTGACCGAGAATCGCTTTGGGTTCGAACCAGAATTTACAGCCAAAGTGGCGCGCATCAACTGTCGAATCTACGAGGTGGGAATCTCCTACTACGGGCGCACCTACGATGAAGGCAAAAAAATCAACTGGAAAGACGGCGTGCGAGCGGTTTATGTCATCGTAAAATACGGGTTATTTATCCGCAGCGCGAAGTAATAAACTGTATTGACGATTGGTCAAAACCTTTTTTGCTGTACAATCAACTCGTGACTGATTCCAGCCCCAAACCAACCTCCGAGACCTTACTCGAACAACTCTCGGCCACCCCGCTACTGTGGATGGTTTCTGCCTTTCTGGGCGGAATCATCTTCTCTAGCCTGCTACCGCTTGACTGGTGGCTTTGGCTGATAGCAGCGGGGATTGCCTTCTTAGCAATCACGCCGATTAAATGGCTCAAGCCACAGGCTTTGCTGGCGTTCCTGCTTATCCCATCCATATTTGGCCTGGGAGCGGCGCGCCATGCCTGGGAGCAGAAAACCCTGGCCGAGCGAAGCATCGCCACCTATAACGACCTCGACCAAAACATCTACATCACCGGCACGCTGGCCGAACCGCCCGATGCGCGCGATACCTACATGAACCTGCGCATCAAGGTCAGCGCAGTTGACACTGGAAACGGCGACATCCCCATTGATGGAAGCATCCTGGTACGCCTGACAAACGATTACGACCTGGCCTACGGCGACCCGGTGCGCGTGCGCGGCAGGCTGCAAACCCCGCCCGAAGACGAGGACTTCTCTTACCGAGAATACCTGCTACAGCAAGGCATCCACTCCCTTCTGACCGCCCGTGACATAACACAGCTGCCCTTTGGAGAAGAACGCAATCCCTTCTGGGCCTTCTTATATCGCCTGCGCGCCAGTTTGTACAAAGAAGTCAACGCCCTGTTCCCGCAGCCCGAAGCCGCGCTTCTCAACGGCATCCTGCTCGGCCTCGAAAGCGACATCCCAGAAGACATCCAGCAGGCATTCAAAGACACCGGCACAGCGCACATTGTCGCCATTTCGGGCTTCAACATCGCCATCATCGCCGCGCTGTTCGTTGCGCTGTTCAGCCGCTTGTTTGGGAAAAAATACGGCTCGCTTCTGGCAATACTGGGCATCATTTTTTACACCTTGCTGGTAGGCGCCAGCGCCTCGGTTGTGCGGGCAGCCTTCATGGGGTCGCTCGCGCTCGTGGCGCGTCAATTTGGCCGCCGCAACCTGGCCCTCAATGCCCTATTCGCCACCGCCCTGCTCATGTCGCTCTGGAACCCCTTCGCCCTGTGGGATGTCGGCTTCCAACTCTCGTTTGCAGCCACGCTTGGTCTCATCCTTTACGCCCAGGCCTGGCAAGAATCCGTCCAAGCCTTCTTGCTGCGCTTCCTACCGCAAGATACCGTTAGCGCCGTCATCGGGCCATTCAGCAACTACTTCCTGCTCACCCTCGCCGCCCAACTCACCACCCTGCCCCTTACTATCTACCACTTCGGGCGGCTCTCGCTCATTGCATTCATTGCCAACCCCTTCGTATTGCCGGCCCAGCCACCCATCATGATTCTTGGCGGGCTGGCGGCCATTGCCGGCAAACTCTATCACCCGCTTGGGCAGGTTCTGGCCTGGCTTACCTGGCCCTTCCCAGCCTACTCCATTCGCGCCATCGAATTCTTCGCAGGATTTGAAGGAGGCGTGTACACGGTTGGGGAGTTCGGTCTGTTGACCATGCTCCTGTTTTATGGGATATTATTCGGTCTGACTTTATTCTGGTCCCGTTTAGCAGCGCTCCGCCCACTCGTAAACATCTCGCTCATCACCATCCTGCTCGGAATCGCCTCCGTCAACCTGTGGCGGACTGCCCTCAACGGGCCAGATGGCCGCCTGCGCGTCACCTTTCTCGATGTCGGCTCAGCGGAAACAGTGCTGATTAAGACCCCTGACGGGCGCTTCGTGCTGATAAACGGCGGACCCAGCCCCTCCAAACTGGTAAACCAAATTGGTCGGCAAATTCCGCCCTTTCACCGCAAACTGGATGCGCTCATCATCGCCGCCCCGCAAGAAAGCCAGGTGGCCGCCCTGCCGCGCATCCTCGACCAGTACCCGCCCGATCTTGCCCTTTGGATGGGCAACCGCCAGGCATCCTACTCTGCCCGAACGCTCGATGAATGGCTGACGAAAAACGCCGTGCCAATAACGGAACCCGGCGCGGGCGACGTACTCGACCTGGGAGAAGGGGCCGTGCTGCGGGTGCTATCCGTCTCGCCGCGAGGGGCCGTTCTCAGCGTGGAATGGGACAATTTCAAAGTCATCCTGCCGATTGGGGTCAACTACGATACCTTCGAGAGCCTGGAAAACGGAACCCGGCTGGGGCCAGCCACCGCGCTCCTGTTAGCAGAAAGCGGCTACAGCCCCTCTAACCCACCCGACTGGCTGCGCAACATCCAGCCCGAAATGTACATCCTCAGCGTGACCGCCGGTGATTTCGACGGGCGTCCCTCCCCCGACCTGCTCAAAACACTGGAAGATGCCAACATCCTGCGCACCGATTCGATGGGCTGGATCGAACTCAGTACCAATGGACAGGAAATTTGGGTCAGCGTAGAGCGGAAATAACCCTTTCGCGCAAAAATCTCATCCATTCACAAATATCCCAGCAGTTATAATGACCCGATTGAACTTTTTCCACGAGGAGACACCAAAAATGGCTTATGTAAACGTCAAAGTCCCCGAAGGCGGGGCCAAAATCAGTATTCAGGATGGGGTTTTGCAGGTTCCCGAGAACCCCATCATCCCATTTGTCGAGGGAGACGGCACGGGACGTGACATTTGGCGCGCTTCAGCGCGCGTGTTCGATGCGGCGGTCGAGAAGGCCTATGGCGGCCAGCGCAAAATCCACTGGATGGAAGTGTACGCGGGCGAGAAATCCTTCAAGATGTTCCAGAGCTGGCTGCCCGAGGAAACCGAGCGGGCCTTCAAGGAATTCCTGGTGGGCATCAAAGGCCCGCTGACCACGCCGATTGGCGGCGGGATTCGTTCTCTGAATGTGGCCCTGCGCCAGCTGCTTGACCTGTACGTCTGCCTGCGCCCCATCCGCTACTTCAACGGCGTACCATCGCCAATGAAGCACCCGGAACATGTTGATATGGTTGTTTTCCGCGAAAATACGGAAGACATTTATACCGGCCTGGAATTTGCCTATGGTACAGACGACAACAAAAAATTCTGGGCGCTGTTCAAGGAAGCCTTCCCAAAGGATTACAAGAAAATCCGTTTCCCAGACACGGCAGGGGTTGGCATTAAACCAATTTCAGTCGAGGGGACTGAGCGGCTGGCGCGCGCCACCATCAAGTGGTCGCTCGCAAACAAGCGCAAGAATGTCAACCTGGTCCACAAGGGCAACATTATGAAATATACGGAAGGCGCGTTCAAAGACTGGGGCTACGCCCTGGCCAAGCGCGAGTTCCGCAATGAGATTGTGACCGAGCGCGAATCGTGGATTTTAGGCAACAAGGAAGCCAACCCAGGGCTTTCGGTGGAGGACAACGCCCGGATGATTGACCCCGGCTTCGAGATGATGTCCCCGGCCCAGCAAGGCGACATCCAACGCGAAGTGGAAGAAGCCCTCAAATTGTGGGAGACGCACGGCAACGGCCAATGGAAAAAGAAATTGCTTGTCAAAGATTCCATCGCCGATGTTTCGCTGCAATTCGTGATGATTCGCCCGAAGGATTACGATGTGATTGCCACGATGAACCTGAACGGCGATTATATTTCAGACGCGCTGGCCGCCCAGGTCGGCGGGATTGGGATTGCCCCTGGCGCGAACATCAACTACGAGACCGGTCATGCCATTTTCGAGGCCACGCACGGCACGGCCCCGAAGTATGCCGACCTCGACAAGGTCAATCCTGGCTCGGTCATTCTCTCTGGTGAGATGATGCTGCGCTACATGGGCTGGGGCGAGGCGGCTGATTTAATCATCAAGGGCATGGAAGGCGCGATTGCCGCCAAAGCCGTCACCTACGACTTTGCCCGCCTGATGGAGAACCCAACCGAAGTGAAATGCTCCGAGTTCGGGGATGCGATTATCAGGAATATGTAGCCAGCAGGGCAGGTATCAGTCACCTGTATTCAATCGCTGATTGCGCAACCTCGCGACGGCAGTTACCAGAAGGTAACTGCCATTTTTTTGGCTGCCCGATTCAATCACTTGAGTTTATGGATAAGGCGGTCTAACCACAATTGGCTCGGGATAACTACCCGGAAAAGTGGGATATGGTAGGATATGCGCTTTCAGAAAGTTGCGCTGATGGAAATGTCCTTGAATTCCAGAGAAATCATCCTGCTCCTGTCGTCCGGTTGCCAAAGCCGAAAGTGCTGGAAACGCCCAAAATTCGGCAGATGAAGCCCAAGAGCCGCCAAAAAGAACAGAAAACGCCCGAAGCAAAACATCACCCAGGGGCATGCCTGTTTGCAGCCAGATTGTTACTAGTACATCTTGGCAGAAAAGGGTCTTTAGTGGTATAGCATAGAGTATTCCC
>CAYLZI010000033.1:0-19015 GCA_964388215.1 uncultured Anaerolinea sp. | reverse complement strand
AAACAGACGCTCGAACATGCTCATCTGGAATGAAAGGCCAATCAACTGCGTGGCGGTCAGCGAGATGATGGAGGTTGCCAGCGAAGCCCAGACGAGGATAGGCATTCGGAAGGCGGTCATGCCTTTGGCGCGCATCCGCAAAGCGGTGGCAACCAGGTTGAGCGCGCCGAGGATGGATGACCAGCCCGCAACCCAAACGCCCAGGTAAAACATCTGGATGCCGATGGGGGCGCGGGTGGCGAGCGGGGCGTAGCCGGTCCAGCCGGTGTCGAAGCCGCCCAGGCCGAGGCTGGCGAGCAGGATGACCGCCGCTGGAACCGCCACCCAGAACGAGAAGGCGTTCAGGCGCGGGAAGGCCATGTCGCTCGCGCCAATCAGCAGCGGGACGAGGTAGTTAATCACCCCGGCGATGCCAACCAGGATGGAGACAATCATGACGATGCCATGCAGGCTCATCAAGGTATTGTAGAAGTTGAGAGAGATGATGTCTAAACCCGATTGAGCCAGTTCGGTGCGGAAGATGAGCGCGAACAGGCCGCCCACGCTTAAGAGCAAGAGCGAGGTGATGGTGTATTGAATGCCAATCACTTTGTGGTCGAGCGAGACGCCGAAATATTTGCGCCAGCCGGGGATGTCTTCGTGGTGGTCATGGGTTTCTTCACCCAAGGCCCATTTCCACCAGTCGGTGAGCGCGCCAACGCCAGCCAGGAACGCCGCTGCGCCAACCAATGCGCCGAATACCCAGGCCCCTTCGTGGAAGCCGAAGTTTCGCCCGTCAAAAAAGGGCAATCCCATCGCGGCGCGAATGGCGCTGACCAGCAATATCCCGGCCAGCGTGCCGACAACCTGGAATACCAGGCCGCGCACTACGCCAAAGTAGCCGAGCAAGCCGTAGAAAAAACCGAGCGTGCCGAGCAGGAAACCGAGCATCCACGAGGGGATGTCGGTGAAGTATGTCGCGGCATCGAACCCGCCTGAGGTCAGGGTGTGGAGCAAAATGCCCAGCGCCAGCCCGGCAACGGTTCCGATGGCGAAAAATATCAATGCGCGTGTAAAATTACCAGTCGAGGTAGGGGTCATCCAGCGCCTCCTATTTCACAGTTTTGATGAATTCAATCAGGTCGGCAACCTGCCCATCTTTCAGGTAAGCGAAACTGGGCATGGCAAAAGGCGAGAAGCCCTGGTGGGCTTTGGCCGATGGGTCACGGATAGATTCGATGATGTAGGCTTCGTCGGCCAGGACTGAGGAACCGTCGGCCAGGGGAACTTGCGAGCCCCATAAACCTTTCCACGATGGGCCAACGCTTTTCGAGCCATCCAGCGAATGACAGGCTTTACAGCCGGCTTCGTTGTATAACTTTTCGCCGCGTCCGGCATCGGGGTTGGCGAGGGCCGCCTCAGCCTCGGCGGCGGCGATGACAGCCTGTTCGCTCACCCAGGCATCATACTCAACCTGCGGAACAACTTTAACATCGGCGAGCATATAAGCATGTGATGTTCCGCAAATTTCGGCGCAGCGCACTTTGTAATCGCCAATCAGGGTTGGGGTGATGCGATAATCTTCCACCCGCCCCGGAACCAGGTCGTGTTTAACGCGAAATTCGGGCACCCAGAAGGAGTGCAACACATCGCTCGATTCCATTTTCAAGACGACCTGCTTATCCACCGGCAGGTAGAGCGTGTTGGAAACGAACCCCTGCGGGTATTCGAATCGCCAACCCCATTGGAAGCCGACCACCTTCACTTCAATCGCTTGCGGGTCAACCCGTCGAATCTGAGCCAAGTTATCGGCGCCGATATAGCCCAGGATGACCACAATCACCAGCGGGATGAAAGTCCAGGTCACTTCAAGGGATGTGTTGCCCTCGATGTGTTCGCCGTCGCCGGTTTCGCCTTTGCGGCGGCGAAAGACGACCAGGCTGTAGACCATCGGGACGATAATCAGGGCGAAGAAAAAGGCAATCAGTTTGACTTGCAAATCGAACAGCCAGTCAATTGGCCCGGCCTGCGCGGCGGCGGCGACGGGCATCAGTTCCAGCGCGTCCAATCCCAGGTAAGTCAGGACGGCTACAATGGCGACCAGGATTGCCATAACTACATAGTGACGCAAATTCTGCATACTTCTATCTCCTTGTAAGAAGAACGTCCCGAAGGCTGTTGAAAATTGTCAAAATCGCCTTAAAAACCTTCGGGACGATGTAATTTATTCTGTCCAGGGATTATTTAGCCAATCTTCGGCCTGGGCAAAAGTCAGGGTACGACGGTCATAGACCACCACCTGCCCCGATTCTCCCAGCGAGACCAGCATCACCTGCATAGGCGATTCTCCATCCACAAAACGCTTCATGAAAACTTCGCGGTTGATGGCTTTGTCGTCGTAATCCACAATCACCAGGTCGGGGCGCGTCTCCAGGGCTGGCAGGGCTTCTTTCAACGAGGTCAGCATGGCAACAGTCGCGGATTGCTCGCCCCAGCGTTCCGCGTAGAGTTTTCGCAAGCCTTCACGGAAAAGCGGGTTGGCTGAAACAATCAAGACGCGCCGGGCGCGAGAGGGGGAATCAGTCATCGAAAATTCACTCACCTTAAAACAAGATGAAACAGGGATAATTTACCAAATTATCCCCGTTTTGTCAGGCAAAGGCTTGTGTTGTTTGGGGGATTTCAAAAAGCAAAGCGGGTGATTTATACATCACCCGCCTTTAAGATTACAACAAATCCAACTGCGCCGCCCTGGCAACCGCTTCAGCGCGATTGTTGACTTCCATTTTCTCCAAAATATGCCGGATGTGGGTCTTGACCGTATTTTCAGAGATGAACAACACCCCGGCAATCTGGGCAGTGGTCTGCCCGCGCGCCAGGCATTTCAGCACTTCCACTTCGCGGTCGCTGAGCAGGCCTCGGCTGCGGTCGGTTTGTGAACGGCGCACAGCCTGCAAAACCCGGGCGGTAATTTCAGGCGAGAGAACAGAATTTCCGGCGTGAACCTGCGCAATGGTGTTACGCAAGAGTTCAGGCTCGGTATTTTTAAGCACATAGCCGTTCGCGCCGGCCACAATCGCGCCAATCAAGTCTTCATCGTTTTGAGAGATGGTCAGCATCAGGACTTTCTGGGAAGCATCTTTTTTACGGATAGCCCCTAAAGTCTGAATTCCGTCAAGGATGGGCATGTTGATGTCGAGCAGGATGACATCTGGCTTGACGCGCTCGATGACTGAGAGCGCATCCTGCCCATTGACGGCCTCCCCGACGACATGGAGCTCGGGCATTTCCTCGAGCAGGCTGATGAGTCCTCGCCTGAAGAGAGCGTGGTCATCGACAACCACAATCCGAACACGATTCATGGTTTCTCCTTCTCTGGCGAAGTGCTGCGCGCGGGCAGCCGCAGCGAGAGGACTGTCCCCGCGCCCGGCTGGCTGGCAATCTGAAAATCGGCCCCAATGCTTTCGGCGCGCTCGTGCATTCCGCGCAGGCCAAAACGCAGGCTGCCATCCACCTGTTCGGGCGCAAAGCCCCTGCCATCGTCGCGCACTTCTATCAAAACGCTGTCCGGTTTCTGGATTCCGCGAATAGAGACGTTTTGCGCCCCAGCATGTTTGCGGACATTGCTGAGGGCCTCCTGAATGATGCGAATTAACTGGGCCTGCACATTGGGCGGATACTCGGCTGACAGGTTGAACTCATCGAGCGCCACTTTCTGCCCGGCAGCCTGTTCATAATCTGAGGCAACTTGCCGCACCCAGTCGGCCAATCCGACCGAGGGCGTGCGTCGCAGGTTTTCGATGGCCTGCCGGGCGTCAATATACGCATCAGACAGCGTGCGATAACTGGCCTGGAGCGTGCTGGTCAGCCGTTCGGTTTCGCCGCGCGAAAGGTAGTTCTGCATCTGCGCGGCCTGAATTTTTAGGAAGGCCAGGGTCTGCGCCAGCCCATCATGAATTTCGCGGGAGAGGCGGGCGCGTTCATCCACCACAGCCTGATATTCCAATTGGACCATCAGGCGGGAGTTCTGAATCAGCAGGGCGGCCTGCCCGGCCAGGGTTTCGAGCAGCGCCTGGTGGCGTTGGGCAAAGGCCTGGGCGGCATTAGAGCCGAGCAGCAGAACCCCCTCCTGCCCCTGGTCTTGCCAGACCAACGGGACGGCGTGCAGGGTCTTCCAGGTTTCGCGCTTGTTGATGGTCACATTTTCGAGTGACATACTATGCCCGGTCGAAAGGACGCTTTTCCAGACCCCTTCCAGGAACAACCCGTCTGGAATGGGTGGCCCCTGCCCGGCGGCTTCATCCAGGCAGGTGAAAACCTGCGCGGTTGCCTGGAGTTGCCCCGGCAGCCCGGAGGGAATGTACAGGAGGGCAAAATCCACTGCCAGGGTCTTGCGAATGTTTTCGAGCAGGCTATTTAATAGGGAAGAAAGGTCAGAACGCGGCGTAGCAGATGTTTGCAGGTAGAGGAGCGCGCCAATCTCTTGGTTGCGCTTTTGCAAAATTTCGAGCGCCTGCCCGGCCAGCCGCAGGGTTTCATCCATGTACAGGCGCGTCTCCGGTTCGATGGCAGTTTCCACGTCGAAATAGATGTTGACCACGCCGGCATCGCGTCCGCCGCTTTGGAGCATAAAACAATCGACATGCGCCGAACGTTTTGCATCCAACGGAATCAGGATACAGCCCCGCTTGCCGTGCATGCTGGTGCAATTCTTGCAGGCCTGGCGGGTTTCCGGCATCGTCAGGCGGCGCGACCAGTTTTGAAGGGCGGTTGCCGGAACCTGCCCCTGGATGAGCGCCGGGAGCGACTGCCCCCATTCATCCAGCGGGATAAAAGACGCGCCCGAGGCGCGCAAAACGGTCAGGCCGTTCTCCAGCACGCCTTCGAGAATATCTTTTTCAGAGTGCGCTTCGAGAAACTTGCGCTGTAAGGCAAGCGCGGCGCGCAATTGCTGGCGCGATGTTTCTGAACGCTCTTGCCTGATAGAACGGCGCAATGAAAGCCGCAGCCAAAATTCCAGCACGGCAGTCAACAGACCGGCTGTCAAGGCGGCAATCAATATCGAAACCCAGAGCGCCCAGGTTGCCTGTATATACAGGTAAAACCCCAACACCAAAACAAGCGAGGCAAAGGTCGCCCAACGCGCCCGCATCAGTTCCCGGTCATCCATGCGCGGCGACTACTCCCTTACAGCCGCCAGAACTTCGGCGCTGTGGTCGGCGGGTTTGACGTTCTCGAAAACCTTTTTGATTTTGCCTTCTGTATCAATCACAAAGGTCGCGCGCAAAACGCCCATGTATTCTTTTCCCATGAACTTTTTCTGTCCCCAAACGCCGTAGGCTTCACAAATCGCATGGTCTTCATCGGCCAGCAGGGGAAACGGCAGTTGGAATTTCTGCCTGAACTTGGCGTGCGACTTAGGCGAATCGGGACTGACGCCCAGAATCGTCACCCCGGCCTGCTGGTAGGCTGAATAATCGTCGCGGAAGTTGCAGGCTTCGGTGGTGCAGCCGGGGGTGTCATCTTTCGGATAAAAATACAAAACAACCGTCTGGCCGCGAAAATCGGCCAGATGGCGCGTGGCGCCGGTATCATCGGCCAGCGAAAATTCTGGAGCAGGGTCGCCAGGTAAAAGTGTCATCATTTCTTCCTCCGCTCGTTATTATAACCATCTTCGCGCCCTGTGTTCGCGTGATTATCCGGTCAGATTAACAAAACTCTGCAAATATCGAAAAAAGCAGCCAACAAAAAGCAGAACAGATGTGGTTGAAATTTATGCGAATTCGATATACACTACTATTGTTACACATAGCACAAAATCTGGCGCAACGCACAATCCTTATAAAATCATCACACTTGCCGGGATTGGCACAGGGAGTGGAAATATGAATCACAGTTCGCACGATGAAGAGGATAAACTCGACCTCGACCTAATCAAGTGGATTACCGAATACCAGGGGCGGCGGCAGCGGCTGCTTCCCCCGCAATTTGCAGAAGGCGAGGTCGCCGCCGGGCCATACCCACTCGATGTAAATATTTGGGGCGCCGGGTATGTGCCTGCCTTCCCCAATCTGAACGCGGTTGTCGTCTCTGCCAATGGGGAAAGAACGCTTTCAACAGGCGGATATATTCGCCTGCCTTCAGGAAGTTATAAAATCTACTACGTTGACCGGCACGAGCGATACAAAGTCCTTCCCGATATAAAAGCCACCACGCTAGATGGCGCTTCTGTAACCATCACCTGCGACATCGCCTACACGGTGAACGACGCCTTGACCGTTCAAGATGTTCGCAACCCAATGGATGCGCTCTACAAGGCCTGTGAAGCAGCCCTGCGGCAAGTCATCCGCACCCATAAACACGATGAAATCATTGACGAGAAGCCCGAATCAGAAGACCTGGGTCAGGAAGATGGGGCCAACCGGGTAAAAATCATCTCTAACGACCAGATTTCGGACGCCATCAAACTCCAGGTCAACCTGAGCGAGGCCTGCCGCGCATTTACTCTTCACAACGTCAACATCATAGACCGCCAGGGGCATTTGCGCCTGCTCAACGTGCGCGAGGAAGAAGCCGTGCAACTGCGCGCCGGGAAGAAAGAAATTAAGCAGACCGAACAAAGGACGGAAATCAGCAAGAAACAAAAACTACTCACCTTCCAACAAGGTACGGTCATCGAACAGCACGCCATCAACGAAAAAAACCGCCGAGAAATCTTGTTCATTGCCGAAAAACTCACCGTTGAGTTAGAACGATTGCGGAAAATGCCACCATTCAGCCATGAGGAAAATCTTAAAATCATTGATGCCCGCATCGAAGCGCTCAAAATGCTCATGCAAGCCCAAGCCATGCCTGGCTCCTCTCGCAATATTGATGAATTGCAACAACTTGTTGAAAAAATCATCACCGAGATGCCAAATATTGCCGAAGAGACAGCCAACGCCCCAACGACAGGCCACCCCAAAGCCTCGAATGACGATGAATTCATCGAACTGCTCATCCCAAAGAAAAAGAAGAAATAGCGGGAGAATGATTTTATGGAAGCGCGCGCTCCCTGGGTAGAACTCAGCCCGTCAGGGCAAGGCTGGCGGGCAATTTTTGTCTGCCAATTGTGCGTGCAGCCCTTTGAAACACTGCAAAAAAACCGTTGGGGGTTTAACGCCGCGGCCCTCCTGGGCGAAGCACTCGACCGCCAAAAACTGTTTATTGAATCGCAATTTCACGGCAACCCGCATAACGAACCACAGCGAAGAAACACGCTGGCGCTGCGCTGCGCCCGCATCCCCGGCGAGGGACTGTTGTTGGCGCTGGTGGGAATGATGAAAGCCGCCAGGCAAGAAGAAGCCCGCGCCGCCGCCCTCGAATATTGCAACGAACTGACATCCACATTCCCGCACGATTACACCATCCACCCGGCAGCAACCCAACCTGCCTTCAACAAACTGACAGGCCGAGAATTGCTGGCGAACTGCCAGGCCACGCAAAGCATGGCCCAATTATTGCGCTTCGAGAAACAAATCCGCACCCAAAACGGCCTGGCTTATGTCAACGGATTCTGGCAGACCAGTGACCGTTCCGATGAGCAAACCTGGCGAATGTTGGGGAATTATCCCCGGCCCGCCATGCTCAATATCAGCCTGCAACCCGCCATCCTCGAAGGCGACGAGCGCCAATTCCTGTGGGATATGAAAACCGTCCCTGTCCCGTTTGAAACCATCTCGCAGATGCACCCGGCCCAACCCTTCGACAAATGGGTCGAACCGTTCATTGAGCGGCGGCTTAACCCCTGGAAGCGTTATTACCTGATGCAAGTGCATCTCCTTTGCCCAACAGGCGTGACCGATTCGCTGGTACGTTCCATCGGCGCGGCCCTGACCCGCGAAAGCGACAACCTGCTCTCGCCCGGGTTCCTAACCACATCCCCCGCCAACGACATGAGCGCCCAAGAATGGCGCGCCCGCCTCGAAAAGTTGGAAATCGCCCCCACCCACTTCAACCCGTCCAGCCTCTCTCGCCTGAGCGACCTGGCCGACCTGAGCGAAGCCCACAGCGTCTTCCGCTTCCCCTACCCGCCCGAAGCCGGGCTGCCAGGGGTCAAATTCATCGGGCCAATCGACCCATGAGCAAACCACCCCAGCCGCAAGAACGCATCCCAATAAGAGTCATCAAGCACCTGCCGCTGGGCCTGCTCATTGAAACAGGCAGCCATCAGCAAGGGATTGCGCGGGTGCGCGAACTCTCATGGGACGAGAACAAACGCCAAAACTGGCGCAGCCTATACCCGCCCGGCTGGCGCGGCTGGGCCATTCTAACCAGCAACAAGCAGGGCCAAAACCCCGAATACAGCCTGCGCCTGACCGAAAGCGACCCCTGGGACGAAATTCCCGAAATATTAGACAAAAACCAGGTCTACGAAGGCATCGTGACGGGCGTTGTCAGTTATGGGGCCTTCATCGAACTTGCCTCCGGGCTAACCGGCCTGCTGCACAAATCACAACTCCCAGCCTGGGTGACTGCCCCACCCATAGACCTGTTCTGGCCTGGAGACCGGGCGCGAGTCGTCATCCGCGAGGTCAAACGCGAAGAACGGCGGCTCAGCCTGGGGCTTCCACCGCTATCCTCCCCTCCCAATGAAGGCAGCCTCCCCCAAAAAGCCGCGCGCGGCCTGGGGCAAAGCGGCGACTATGCGGCAATGCTGGATGAATTCCTGAAATCCAACGCACCCCGCCAGCACATCCTGCTGGTAGAAGACGAACCCGAACAACAAAAAGCCGCCAAAAACTGGCTGACCCACGTCGGCCAGCGCGTAGATGCCGTCGAAAACGCCGAAAAAGCCCTCCGCCTGCTCGAAATATCGCGCCCCAACCTGGCGCTCATTGACGTAGGGCTGCCCGGCATGAGCGGCACCGACCTGGCCAGGCGCATCTTGCAAACATGGCCTGGCGTGCGGGTAGCAATTGCCACCGATTGGGCGCGCCAGGAAACCCTGTCTGACGTTTTGGATGACCTGCGGCGCCAGGGCGTGGAACTGTACCCCAAGCCGCTGCTCCCCGAAGACCTGGTTGCCATGCTCCAGAATAAAAGCAGCCCCGCTGGCAGCCTGCCCGCCGTTTCGACGCAGAATTCCGGCCCAGGCATCTCGCTGGTCGAACCACCCGGCAGGCAAACCAAAAACTCCATTCACGGGTTGCTGCGACAGGCGCGCCGCCACCTGGGCTTCGAGCAGGCCATCCTGTTTGAATTTGACCCCATTCACCGCGCCACCTCCATCCGCGACCGGTCAGGCGAGGGTATTCTCGAAAAAAGCGCCCTGGCCGCGCTGGTTTACAGCCCGGCACGCGATGTAGCCGAGGATGGCGAAGCGGTAGTCATGCCCGAAATCGAACCACGCGACCATGACCGTTTCCGTTACCTGTTAGAACTGAACCCAACCCTTGAATCTTGCATTGGCGTGCCGGTACATGCCGAAATGCAGCCCAAATTTGCCCTCTTCCTGCTTGGCAAACACCCCCGGCCCATCTCAAAAGAGCAGCGTATCTACGCCGAAGCAATAGCGCAATCTATTGGCGCGCTGCTCGAACAGCAATCCTTCAACGAAAAATCTATCCTCATTCAGCGCACGGCCCTCATCGGCCACCTGACGCGCGCCATGACCCACGAAATTAACAACCTGGTTGGGCCGCTGGCCGCCCGGTTAGATAACCTGCAAAACAACCTGGCAAAACTGGAAAAACATCCTGACCCAGCCCGCCGCGACATTTTGCTCAACACCGCCTTCAATGACACCCGCCAAATCATCCAGCGCATCATCAACACAACCCGCATGTTCGGGCGCATCACAGCCAAAGGCAAAAACGAAATCTTGCGGGTGGATGAAATTATCCGCGAAACCATTCACCTGCTGCGCGACACCAGCGACCGGGCGCATGTGCAGGTGGTCTTCAACCCGCCAGAGCAGATGCTCGTCATCCGCAGCCAGGCAGCAGCTTTCGAACAGGTCCTGCTGAACATCCTGCTCAACGCCGTGCAGCAGATTGCCGAAACCCGGCCTGGCAGGGGCGGTTGGGTGCAAGCGCGCATCGACGAGCGGGTCAAACCAGTGGAGGCAGGCTTCTTCCGGCTTCTCATTGAAGACAATGGCCCCGGCATCCACGCCCAGTTGTGGGACAAGGTGTTCGAGGCTGGCTACACCACCCGCCACGATGGCAGCGGCATCGGCCTGTACATCTCTCGCAGCCTGGTGGAAGAGATGGGCGGACGAATTTACGTTCAGGAAAGCAGTATTTTGGGCGGGACAACCTTCGCGCTTGAAATCCCGTTGCAGTTGTGAAAGAGGGCATCATGTGCCGCGTGCTGATTTTAGATGACGACCTTTTTTACGCAGAAACCATCCAACTCATTCTGCAAGATGAGGACGAAGCGCGCCCCGATGTGGTGACAAAGGCTTGCGATGCTTTAGAAAAAGTTTCGCAGGCCAGCGGCAGGAACAAACCCTACGAAATTCTATTAATTGACCACCGCCTGGGGCCGGGAAAAGACGGCATTGAAGTATTCAAAGAGCTGCGCGCCATCAGCCCCGATTCAGACGGCATCATCTTTACCGGTTACGAAGACCCCGAAAGCGGCCTGCTGGCTTACGAAGCGGGCGCTTTTCGCTACCTGCCCAAAACCGCCGATAACCGCGAAATCCTGTTCGTGTTTCGCGCCCTGCGCCAATGGCGCAAAGAACAGCGCGAACATGACTGGCAAAAGATATTCAGCGAGGTGCTGGAAGCCTCCATCCGCGAGCGGGATTTTCATTCCGTTGCCAGGGCAATCGTAAGCCATTCGCTCAAACTTGGTTTTGCTCGCGCGCACCTGTTCTGGGCGCCAACCGGGCGTGAGGCCAATGCAAACGGACACATGTTGGGCATTCGATGCGCCGGGGAGGGACACATCCCCAATTTTGGGAGCCGCCTGTTTCCCCTTTCAGAGTGGGTAGACGTGACCGCCTTGCGCAAAATGCGCAGCGCCATTTCACTGTGCGAGGCAGAACTGGGAAAAATTTCAGCTATCATGCAGGCCAACGGCTACCAACCGCCGGTGAGCGAAGCAATTCTGCTGCCGCTATTCAGCGCAGACCAACTGCTGGGGATTTTAATGCTCGATTATGGACCCGTAAATAAATTCCTCGGTGAACAGGAACGCGGCTGGCTAGATTTCTACGCCAAACAGGTCTCGCTGGCACTCGAACATGCCGCCCTCTACTCCAAAGAGAAAAAAACCAACCGCGAACAAATTGCCGCCAACCGCATTGGGCAAGAAATGACTGCCGGGGCAACCGATAAAACCCTGGCCGAAATCTTGGAAGATGCGCGCGACAAAATTGGCGCATATTTCGACACCGAAAATTTTATGGTCATCTTAATTGATGAAGAAAGCCGGGAACTCGATTTGCGCCTGAACTACCAAAACGGCCAAAAGCACAGCCCGGCCCGCCGCCCCATTGGCAGCGGGTTGGAAGGCTGGTTTTTGGAACGCGGCGAACCGCTGCTCATCCAATCTGACATCGCCGGGTTCGCGCATCAAAACGGGATTCAGGTGACAAGCGCGAACGCTTCCTGCTGGATGGGGGTTCCGCTGCGCGTCAACGGAAAAGTCATCGGCGGCATCATCCTCCAAAAAATCCAGGAAGAGCCACCCTTTATCGAACGTGATGCGCGCCTGCTGACCCTGATAGCCGACCAGGTGGCGGGGGCAATCCAAAACTGCCGCGTTGCGGAAAAAGAACGCCATGAAATCGAACAACTGAATGTGTTAAGCCGCGCAGGGTTTGAAATGTTGCAAGTGGCGCGCGAGAAGGAAGAAAACCTGTGGAAGGCCGCCCTAACGCTTGCCACCGCTAATTTTGGGGTGGGATTCAACCGCGCCATGCTCTTCTTACTGGCTGAACAAACATCTCTTTTTGGCAGGGCGGCCATTGGCACCGAAGACACCAATAAAGCCCGGCTCGATTGGCAGGCCGATGAATTGCGTCATTACACCTTCGACGATTTCTTAAAAGACTTGCGGGCGCGCCAATTGAGAGTGACCGATTTCGACCCGCTCATCCAAACCGTTGAAATTCCCGTCAGGGGCCGCGAGAATGCCTTTACCCGGGTGCTGCAAACCGGTCGGATTGTTCGGCTGACGGCAGGAGAAGCGCGCGCGCAACTCCCGCCCGAACTGACCGCGAAAATCAGCCTGGCAGATTGCGCCGCGCTGCCCCTGGTGACTGGCAAAGGGAAGGTGGAAGGGGTGATACTGGTGGATAATAAACACACCGGCAAGCCTGTTTTTGGGCGCGACCTGAACCGCCTGCAAACCGTGCTAAATTATGCCGGTCTGATTTGGGAAACCCTGCGCGAGCGCGAAAAAAGCGAAAAATTGCTAGACGCCAACCAGGAAATTATGAGCCGCTCAGGCCGGGAAGACCTGGTAGATACCCTGTCGCGCGTCTGCAACGCCGCATTGGGGTTGAGCGAAGCCGATTGGTGCATTATTTATCCATTCATCGGGCATCGCAAGCCGCTGACCTTCGACACAGCAAACATCAGTTACGCCGGGGAATTAAAATCGAGCGTGAAGGATGTGCTTATCAAAAAGCGCCCCAGCCCAGGCGGCATGACTTCGCATGTCCTGAATGAAGACGGCCTTTTTATCCCAGATGTGCATGACCCCAACGCGCGAGTTGGTCGAAAACGAATTAACGAACATCACTTTATTCAAAACGAGGGCGTGAAAGCCATGATTGGCATGAGCATCCGAGACGCATCTTCAGATAAACCGCTGGGGGTTTTTTATGTGAATTTTCGAGAAACGCGCCAGTTTTCTGAACGCGACATTCACCATGCCCAATCGTTTGCCAGCCTGGCCGCTTTTGCCATCTCAAACGCGCGCCGGATGGATGAACAGGAACAACGCCGCAGGCTGGATGCCGCCCTGCAAACCGCCGAAGCGGTCAATGCGGGCAAACTTCCCGGAGCGCATCGAGATGGGATGACGCAGGAGGCAATGCTCAAGAATGTGCTGGAGCGGCTGCATCGCTTCTTTCGTGAAACAACCCTGTGTGTTTTGAGTTATGACGAGAGTGAGCAATCTTTGAAATTCGCCCCGGGTACGCTGGATTTTTACAAAATCACCAACCCAGACTATCGCCGGGTGCGCAATTTCCCGCTCGATGGGACCTCCCTGGCTTGCACAGTAGCCCGCAAAACGTTGAAAAGCGGCGAAATCGAAATTATGAACATTCCCAACGTGCATACCCAGCCCGAATATATGGGGCTGATTGCAGAGACGCAATCTGAATTGTGCGCCAGCCTGGTGAGCAGTGAGCATAAGTTGCTGGGCGTTCTGGCGCTGGAACGCAGGGAAATCTCCGGGTTTAACCGAGACGACGAAGCGCTGATTCAAACTGTGGCGCGCCAGCTCAGCCTGGGAATGGAGCGGTTTAAGCAGCAACAAGAAATAAACTTTAATAAAACCATCGCTGCTTACAATGCCTGGGCTTCCGATATGGCGCACGAAATCAATGCCGAAGCCGCCAACATTCAGGGTTGGGCTTATCTCATCAAAGAATATGCCGAAGACAGCCCAACCATTGAGAAGTTTGCGGGGAACATTGAGCAAAGCGTCCAAAAATTGCTGCTGGCCAGCCCGCGCAGCGACCAGGCGCGCGCAGTCTTGCCGCTGGACGAATCTCTGCATAAGGTTGCCACGCAAATTTGCCAGCAGAAGGATATTCCCTTACAAGTTTTGACCAACGCTCCCGGCGTGTCGGTAGAAGCCAACCCGTTATACTTTCAGCGCATTTTACGCCACTTAATTCACAACGCAGAACGCGCCATGCGCGGGCGCAAGGAGAAGAAAATCATCCTGCGCACCCAGGCGATGGGCGATGGCATGGTCGAAATCCAGGTGCAAGACTCTGGCCCCGGCATCGCCGAAAAAATCCGCCCATTTCTCTTTCAAACCAACGTGACGACGAAGGGTGGCGGCGGAAACGGGCTGCTGATTACCCGTCAACTGGTGGAAGAGATGAGCGGGAACATCCGCCTGTTGCCCCCCAATACGCATAAAGGAGCAATCTTTTCTATAAAATTGCCCATTTACAAAGGCCCCGAAGACCACTCGGAATGGGTAAACTAAAACGAGGGACAGCCAATGAACTCATTTGAACTACTTGAACCCGATACCAACCCAATCCCCAGGGGGATGCCGCGCGTCTTGATTGTAGAAAACAACGAGACCAGTCGCGGCATGTACCGAGATTTGCTCAGTCATTGGGGCTATCTACCCGTCGCCGCCGAGGGGGTTGGTCAGGGGCTGCTCAAGAATGCTAAAAGTAAGGCCAGAGAGTTTCGCTGCCAATTGGCGCTGGTAGATATGCGCTTGCTGGATGACATTGACGATGACGATAAAAGCGGCCTGGCATTAATCTCCGAATTGCGCCCAACTGTCTGCATTATGATGAGCGGCTACGGCGGCCTGGCCGATTCGCGCCGGGCTGCCGATGAAGGCGCAGCCGGTTTCATGGGCAAAAGCGAAGGCCCCAGGGCATTCAAAGAAAAACTGGAGAAAGAAGCCCGCAGCCTGTGCGCCGATAAAAAAGGGCTGGAGATTGAACCGCAAGATTTGCTGGCGAACATCGGCAAAAACTTGCTGGTGGGAACGGCCTCCCGGTTCAATGACCAGATAGCAGACTGCCTGCTGCGGCTGTTTCCAGATGCCCGCCAGTTACGGCTCGAAAAAATTGGCACAGCCCACATCTCATCCGACTTAACCACCGTCCCACGCCCACGCTCGGTCATTCTCAAAGTCTACGAAGACGACAGGCAGCCTGTCATTGTCAAACTGGCGCGGGAAAGCAAAGTGACCATCGAACTGGAAAACTACCGGCAGCGCATAGATAGCCAACTCAGAGGGAATTATGTCCCGGTCTTGCGCGGCCAGGCAATGCTATGGGACATCGGCGGCATTAAACTCTCTTATGTTGGCAACATTGACCAGAACTTCTCCAACTATTTCAAAGCCCAGCCTTTCAACAAAATCAGGCGCAGCCTGAACGGATTCTTCAAAGAGACCTGGCAGCCCCACTACCGGCAAGCGATATCGGTGTGGAACATTTCATTGTTCGAGTTATATTGCCAGGTATGGGAAAAAGATTGGGTAACGCGCGTCAAAAATTTCGCCAACTGCCACCCCGAAGAAGTGATGGGCGCCGAAAACTGGGCAATGGCGCAGGCCCCGCACCCTATCGAATGGATGAAAGACAACATCATCGCCGAACGCGATATCAGCATTGTGGAATATACCAAAACTGCCGTCACGCATGGCGACCTGCACGGCGATAACATCCTGGTAGATTCAGGCGGCAATATCTGGGTAATCGACTTCGAGCGCACCCGTGACGGCCACATATTGCAGGATTTTATCGAGCTGGAATCGGACATCATCAACCGCCTGCCCTGTACCGATGAAAACTTCCCGGCCTTCCTGTCAATCTGCATTGCAGCCTGCCAGCAAAATGAAATCAAGGGCATGGAACTGACAGAGACGATAGAAACGCAAAGCGAAATGAAAAAGGCAATGCAGACCATCTCTCACCTGCGTTCACTGGCCCGTGAATGTACCGGAATCAGCGATGCGCGCCAATACCTGATGGGGCTGCTCTTCAATACCCTATTCCGCGCAACCATCTCAACCACAAATCAGCGTAAACAGTGCCAGCAGCGCGCCCTCATGCTAGCCAGCATTCTGTGCCACCGTATTAACCATTGGGGAGAAGCATGGCCGCCCCCCCATTGGCAAAAATTCATCTCACAGCGAGGCAATCATGGACAATAAAGACCCCCGGCAAACCAGCACGATGAAAGAATTTGGCAAAGAGCACGATGTAGAATACCGCCAGGAAGTGCTCATACCGCTTTTCGATTGCATCAAAAGCGCCGATTCATGCTACCTGATTGGCGCGGGCAGCATTGGCAAAACACGCCTGCTCGACCATCTGGTGCGGGTCGATGTGCAAGAACATTACCTGCAAGAGAAGGCCGCCAACATGCTCATCATCCGCCTGGATATGAACCGCTTGAGCGATTTCTCAGAATGGGAGTTTTACGAACTGATGCTCTTCAACATCGTCCAAACGGTCGGGCAAAACAATGACCCACAGTTGGCGAAACTCTCGCAAAGTTTTTTGCAAACCTTCCTGCTCCCCATCCTTGAACACCCTGGCAACTCCATCAAAGCGCTGCGCTTCCTTGAACTTACCATCTCTAACCTGATGGTACTCGATAACGACCTTTCAATTTGCTTCATGATGGATGAATTTGACGAAGCCTACCGCCGCCTGCCTAAAAAAGTATTCGCCCACCTGCGCGGAATCCGTGACACGCACAAAAACCGGCTGTGCTATGCGCTGCTGGTGCGTAACCAGCCCTCGCGCCTGCGCCCCAACCTGAAAGAACACGAGGGTTTCTATGAATTGCTCTCGCGCAACCCCATCGCCATTGGGCCATACTCGCGGGAAGATGTCCATGCCATGCTTAGCCAGTTGGAAAAGCGACGCGAATACCCCCTAACAGAAGCCCAGCGCGATAAAATCTACGACGTAAGCGGCGGACACCCCGGCACTGTGCTGGCGGTGTTCACCAGCCTGCACAAAGCCACCGATGGCGTTCCCTACCGGCTCGACCCGCGCTGGCTGGCAAAAGAAGAAACCATTCGAGAAGAATGCCGCAAACTGCTGGGAAGCCTGGAACCTGATGAACAAATTGGAATTGTGGAATTTGCAAAAGGTAACATGGCCGATGTCCCCAAATCGGTTTACAAAAACCTGATTGCCAAACAATTGCTCTCAGCGCCAGAAGGGCAGATGCCGCAAATTTTCAGCCCCATTTTCGCCACCTACCTGCAAAGCCTGGACCTCGACGAACTCAAAGCACAAATCGCCAAAGCCGCGGAGTAGGGAACGCTTTCGAGCCGCTGTTTCTACTCACTGTCTCCGAAACGGCTGGAAGCCTTCGCCCAGGGCTTCGTGCGCCGCGCCAACCACCATAAAGGCGCGCGCGTCCGCCTCGTGAACGATGTCCTTGAGAAACTGCACTTCAGAGCGCGAAACAACGCAGTACAATACCGTCCGCTCTTGGCCGGTATATGCCCCGGTCGCGTTCAGGCGTGTTACGCCGCGTTCCATCTCACGCATAATTTTGGCAGCCACCTCGTCGGCGTGCGAGGTGATAATCAGGGCGGTGCGCACGGTCCCGCCGCCTTCCATCGTCGTATCCACCACCAATCCACTGACATAGAGCGTGATGACCGCGTAGAGGGCTTCCTTCCAGCCGAAAATGAATCCCGCGCCAACAATGACAACTGTATCCGTGATGAGATAACTCTGGGTCATCGAAACGCCGCGATAATGGTTGAGGATGCGGGCCAGGATATCGCTGCCGCCGCTTGTACCGCGCCCCCGGTACACCAGGCCGTACCCAAACCCGGCCACCACCGCCCCGTAGAGCGAATTCAAAACTATGTCGTCGGTGATTCCGCCTTTAGGAAAGAACGGCAGCCATAGGACCGCATCCGCAAAGAAAGAATATGTTGCAATGGCAAAGGCTGTACGCAGCATGAAACTGCGCCCGCCCAGGAAGCGCCAGCCCAGCAGGAAGAGCGGAATATTCCCGAAAAACACCATCATGCCGATGGGCCAGCCGGTGAAATGATAAATAAGCTGCGCGATGCCGCTCACGCCGCCCGAAGCCAGGTTGGCCGGGACGAAGAAAATCCGCAACGCAACCGCCTGTATCAGCGTTCCAAACGCAATCAGCAAAAAATCACGCAATATGGGCCAGTATTTTTTCATAAACATTCCGCGTAAATCCGTATCCTAAAAGTTTTGGTAGATTTCGTGGCGCGAGATGCTATCCCGTGCCACGAAATACAAATCGCCAAAATTGGCGAAGATATTGTCCTGTCCACCGCGCAGTTTCAAAATTGGACGCGGACGAGCGCCGATGAACGCGGAAAAATCATTTTTTTCGAAGAAAGTTAAGAAATATGCCGCGTTTCTCCGCGCGCGTTCGCGCCCAAATTCTAACCCAGACAAGCCGGAAAAGAAAAGCCTTTAAACACGAAGGTCACAAAGCGACACAAAGGAAAACCCTTAAAAGCCTTTAAAACCTTCGTGTACTTCGTGTCCTTTGTGTTTAAATTTTCTTGCATTTTGTACAAGGATTCAACATTAAAGGCACTAATACGGTTTCGCCAACAATTCCTCGAACACCTTTTTCGAGGCATCATCCACCACCGCGTGCTGGCTGCCGCCGTGACTGTCCATCGTCACCACAACCGGAAAATCTTTTACTTCGATGACCCACAACGCTTCGGGGACTCCGAACTCCAGTTTGAAGACGCCCAGCACCTTTGTCACGCTCTGAGCGATGTAGGAGGCCGCCCCGCCGATGGCGTGCAGGTAGACCCCCGGTGTTTCCTGGCAGCCTTTGAGCGTTTTCGCGCCCATGCCGCCCTTGCCAATCACGCCCTTGATGTTGAAATGCTTCATCACATCGGCCTGGTACGGCTCCTCGCGGATGCTGGTGGTCGGCCCGGCGGCCACGAATTTGTAGTCTTTGGTATCCAACCCACTGACGACCGGCCCGCAATGATAAATCACGCCGCCGTTCAGTAGTTTCTTGAGTTCTTCGTAGACCTGCAAATCATCGCCCTGCGGCGCTTTGGTTTTCTTAACAAAAGTTTCTATCATCCATTTGTGGGCGGCATCGCGCCCGGTCACCATCACGCCGTTCAGCAACACCGGCTCACCCACGCGCAATTCGCGGATGGTTTCGTCGCTGGCGGGTAGTTGAATTTTTTTCATAGATGTCTCCTGTTCGACCATAGACCGCAGACCATCGACCGTTTTTATCGTCCGTTGTCTATCGTCCATCGTCTGGTATCAATCGTAGATGACTTCCTCGCCCTTCACCACCATCTTGCGGCGGCGGTAGGCCCAGCACATGTA
>CAYLZI010000032.1:7285-19345 GCA_964388215.1 uncultured Anaerolinea sp. | reverse complement strand
TTCTCTTGGCTTTCATTCGCCAATTGTCTTACTGCCCTAACCCGAACTGACGTTTTATTATTGTTCCTTCTGCCGCTCGATTTTCGCGCCGAGCGAGCGCAGTTTGGCATCGACCGCTTCATAGCCCCGGTCGATTTGACTAACGTTGCGGATGACTGAAGTCCCCTGGGCGGCCAAAGCAGCCAGGACAAGCGTCATCCCGGCGCGAATGTCTGGACTCTCCACTTTTTCGCCGTACAGTTTCGAGGGGCCTGTGATGATGCAACGGTGCGGGTCGCACAACACGATTTGCGCGCCCATGCTGACCAGTTTGTCGGTGAAAAACATGCGGCTGGGATACATCCAATCGTGGAACAGGATGCTGCCGCGCGATTGGGTGGCCACAGCGATGGCGATGCTCATCAAGTCGGTTGGGAAAGCCGGCCAGATGTTGGTCTTGATTTCGGGGATGGCGTTACCCAGGTCGGGTTCCACTTCCAGGCTTTGTTCGGCTGGCACGAGGATGTCTGGCCCATCAACAATCCAGTCTACGCCCAGGCGGTTGAACACGATGCGAATCATATCCAGGTACTGCGGCCCGGCGTTGCGGATGCGAATGCTGCCGCGCGTCATGACCGCCGCGCCAAGAAAACTGACCACTTCGAGATAGTCCGAGCCGATGGTGAATTCCGCGCCATGCAGGCGGTCAACCCCCTCGATGTGGAGGGTGTTCGAGCCGATTCCATCAATTTTCGCGCCCATCGCATTCAGCAGGCGACACACCTCCTGGACGTGCGGTTCGGAGGCAGCGTTGCGCAGGATGACCGTCCCCTGGGCGAGCGAGGCGGCCATGACGGCGTTTTCGGTGCCAGTGACGGAGGCTTCATCCAGCAGGATATCGGCCCCTTTCAGGCGGTTGGCCTTGAATTCGAACGCGCGGTCGTAAGTCACTTCCGCGCCCATGTGGCGCAGCGCCCAGATGTGGGTATCGACGCGGCGGCGGCCAATCACATCCCCGCCGGGCGGGGGTAATTTCACGCCCCCGGCGCGGGCGGTCATCGGCCCGGCCAGCAAAATCGAGGCGCGGATGCGGCGCGAAAGGTCGGGATCGAGGTCGGCGGGGCGAATGTTTTTGGCGCAAATCTGCCAGGAGCGGTTGCCCAGGTCGGTCACTTCCACGCCCAGGCTTTCGAGCATCCGGCGCATGTCGTTCACATCGCGGATTTGCGGAACATTATGGAGCGTGACCGGCTCCTCGGTCAGCAAACAGGCTGCCAGCAGGGGCAGCGCGGCATTCTTGTTCCCGGAGGGGGTCACTTCCCCACTAAGGGGAATCCCTCCTTCTATGATAAATTTGTCCATTCTGTTTTCACCAATTTTCCTGATTTGTAACGTGATTGTAAGCCGAGAATGCGCTTTCGCCAAGCAGAAGATGACTAGGCGCAACTGAGCAGAAGAGAGAGTTGGTATAATCTTATTATGGATTTAATCTTTGCTGGAATCGTCGGAATCATCGCATCCGCGCTGGTCAACTACCTGAGCGACACCCTGCCCAACGAGGAGCGCCCAGGCCGCCCAGCCTGCTTGCATTGCAAGCAGCGACTGCTCTGGGTAAATTATCTCACACTCGGTGCTTGCCCGCAGTGTGGCAAACGCCATTCGTGGCGAACCTTTCTGACGCTGGCGCTGGGAATTACCACTTCGCTCTGGCTGTGGCTCTCGCCGCCTGCCGGGCTGGGCTACTGGCTGGGGATGCTGGTGCTGGTCTATTTCGCCGTTGTGGTCATCATTGATTTCGAGCACCGCTATATTATGATGATAACTGTCTTTGTTGGGGCCGCGCTCGGGCTGGGAGTCGGCGTCTTCTTGCACGGGCTGGCCAGCACCCTGATTGGCGGCCTGGCTGGCCTGGGCGTGATGGGCGCTTTCTACCTGCTCGGCATCCTGTTTGCCCGCTACCGCGCCCGCAAACAGGGACAGGATGACGGCGAGGAAGCCCTCGGCCTGGGCGATGTCTACCTCTCCGTGGTACTGGGGCTGCTGCTCGGCTGGCCGCGCATCATGTTCGGCCTGCTGTTTGGCGTACTGGCCGGCGGCGTGGTCAGCCTGCTGATGATTATTGCGCTGGTGCTCACCAAACGTTACCAAAGCATGACCATCTTCACCGCCTACGGCCCCTATCTGGTGCTGGGCGCATTCCTGATTCTCTACATGCCGCGAATATTTACACTTTTGTCAGGACAGTAGGGTTTTAGTACCGAGGTAGGATTGTTAAGAGGGGTGTTTTCGGTAAACTGAAATTAGGCGAAAATTACCTGCAATCCGTTTTAAGCGGTTTTTTTCTGTTTTGGAGATTGTAATGACGCAGTTTGAATGTAACCAACGGCTGGAGAGCAAAAAAAGCAAAGCCCAGAGCATGATTGAGCTGGCTTTGGTGCTGACTGTTTTGTTGCTCCTCCTAACCGGCATGATTGAGTTTGGGGTGTTGCTTAACCAATACATCAACGTGCAAGACGCGGCCCGCACCGCAGCGCGCGAAGCCTCGGTGGCCGACCCCATTGAGAACCTGCCCCGATTTTTGAGCAATGACGAGAAGGCCCCTGGCGTACCGGTTGTCGTCCGCGAGGCGCTCAAACCGCTCACACTCAGTACTACCTGCGACAAAACAAATCCACCCGGGCCAGGCAACCCATGCGATGATATCGTCATTTCTGTTTACAGCATCGCAAAAGGCCAGACGCCAAAACTGTTATTCCAGCCGCACGAGGTTTATGAAAGCAAGCGCGGTTCCAAGTTTGATGTTACCAAAATAAGCGCCCGATTAGATGCTGGCGCTCCCAGCACCGGATTGGTAGTCGTAGAAATCTATTACAGTTATCCGCAAATCCTAAAATTACCGTATTTGAATGGGGTTGTTCCAGACCCAATCCCGATTCATGTATTCGCCATTATGCCGCTATCAGCCGCCGAGCCAACCGCAACTCCTAGACCATAATAATGAGAATTCTATGAGCAATATCTTCAATCGCCTCCTGCAAAAACGCGAACAAGGCCAGATTCTTGTGATTATGGGCCTGATATTTATTGGTTTAGTCGCCGTCATCGGGCTGGCCATTGACCTGGGGCTGGTTTTCGTAGCCCACTCACGCCTGAACCGCGCGGTAGATGCGGCAGCCCTGGCCGCCACCAGCGAATTTAAGCGCAACTACAGAATCAATGACATGCGCGCAGCCGCAGAGCAAATGCTCAAGTTGAACGATATTGATGAAACCAACACTCTTGATATTGATATTGACACCTGCACCACCCGGCCCGGTGACACAGAACTATGCACCAATCCACCGCGCAAGCTGGTGCGGGTCATCGTCCAGCAGAATGTGCCGCTCTATTTCCTTTCCGTCGTTGGTGTTCGTTTTGCGCCGCTCGAAGTCCGCTCGCTCTCGGAGGCCGCCTCGCTCGATGTAATGGTGGTCGTTGACCGCTCGCAATCCATGACGGAAAACGCTCCCGATGGCTCAACATACCAGGACCCGAAAATCTGCAACGAATCGGACCCAATTGGCCTGAGCAATTCAAGCCCGTCTTTTGACGGCACTTTTACCCAGGGACCAGATGGGCTGCCGGGGGAATGTCACCCATTTGAGGAAGTTAAATGGGCGTCCGTCAGTTTCGTCAACCGCCTGAACTTTGAATTTGACCGGTTGGGAATCGTCGTCTTCGACCGCCTGCCGCACATCGGCGAAACCATTCACGGGGTTGGCTACCCAGGCCTGCCGCTGACCGGCGGCATCCCCGACAACCCAAGCACGCCCAATAACGAATCGGAAATTGCCGCGGCAACGGTCATAGATGCCGTCAAAGCGATGGAAGTTTATGAAGGCTCCGGGCTTTGCCCATGGACGACAGATGACAAAATGAATAAAATTGACCCCTTCTCCGGGGAAGAGATTGGGCCAGGCGACGCTCGATATAATGAGCCGGGGCTCATTGAAAAATGGCCCAATGATGAAAACCGCGAACCCTGCCGCCTCTACCGCGGTGATTGGACTTATTTTGAAACAATGGACTGCCCAAACATTAACCATCCCCCGCGCGACCCATCCCGCTGCCTCACGTCCAACCTCGGCGGCGGGCTGGCCCTGGCCGGCAACGCCCTGGCTGGCAACTACGGTGTCTACGCTCCTTACCTGCCCTATACCCCGGTCGTCCGACGGGAATCGGTCTGGGTCATCATCATGGTGACCGACGGCCTGGCCAATGCTGGTTATAACCCTGACCCGCTTTGCCCCTCTTATACCTGGACGCGCTGGCCGCAGTGCCGCGACAAGGACCCCTATACCCGGCACGATGAAAGCGAAACCTACTTATATGATGGCGATGACTACGCCCGCGACATGGCCGATATCGTCGCCAGCAATTCGGTCTTCATTTTCTCGATTGGCCTGGGCGAAAAGGTCAACCAGCGCGATGACCGCAGTTGGGCGCCCGCCAATTGCGTTCCCTTCTCCATTGACCCCGACGCTTCATCCAAAAATTGCTCCGCCGGGCAAGAACTGCTGGGTTATTTCGCAATCGGCGCGGCCAAAGCAGTTAATGAACCGACCTTCGCAGGCACCTTTTATAACGTTGGCAGTGATGCTAATAAACTGGAACAAGTCTTTCTGGATATTTACAACAAACTGACCACCAAGTTGGCGAAGTGAGCCAGAAAGCAAAAAAGCAAGCGCAAACGAACAAACAGGAAGAGTGTCTTATGAATCGATTACCTACCTCCCCTCCTATCCAGCGCATCTATGCCGGGCGGCAGAAGTCGCAGGCGGCAGTTGAGTTTGCGTTGACCTTTCCCATCTTCCTGATGATTATTTTCGGGATTATTGATTTCTCGCTGCTCATTGCGGCCTGGCTTAACCTGCAGCACATGACCCGCCAGGCCGTGCGCTATGCCGCCACTTACCAGTTCAACCCGGCCTATTGCACAGACCAGGACGGCGATAGTTCCATGTGCGATGGAAACAGCAAAGACCGAGAAATAGACCTCGCCCGCCTGCCTTCCATTCACGATGAAGCCCGCCGAAGCCACTTCGTCTTGATGGTTGACGCAGCCGCCCCCCGCACCGAACGCGGCCACTTGAACGTAGTTGTCTGCTCGGGGCGCGATGAAGACGGCAACGGAGTGGGGGATTACCTGAAAGTCTCTCCCGTTCAAGGCCGCACCGATGCTGCTGCTTATGCGCGTTGCGAAAAACCAATCGGCACCCCTGCCGAAGACCCAGGCGGGCAGAACAACTACGTCTTCGTGATGGCCGATTACAACCATCCCTTCCTTACGCCCTTCATCAGCTTCACCATCCCCTGGTTTCACCTGACATCTGAACGTCAGGCAGTGGTCGAGTCTTTCCGCGTCTCGCGCGTCATCTCGCTGCCGCCACAAGTTCTGGTTCCCACCTTAACGGCCAGCCATACCCCCACCCCAACTGCCACCGGCACAACCTCGCAAACCCCAACCATCACCAACACCCCGCTGCCAATTGTGATTCAAATCGTCAACCCGCTCATTTCGGGCAACGTGGCAGCAGATAACGGCTACACTCAGTTCGAGGCCACCGCCTATAACCCACCTTACGGCGCCCAAAACGGCGACGGAATCGCGCGCATCACCTTCTGGTTTGCTGGCCCAACCAACATCCCAGGGCGGCAAGAAGGCGTTAAAAGGTACTGCGCCTTTGGCGGCGATGGGCCTTGCAACACCTACGAAGAAGGCACGGGAATTTCCTTCTACAACCTTACCCCCGGCCTTTATACCATCTACGCTCAGGCGCTGGGCGTGGATGGCCGCACCTCGGGAATTGTCTCAAAAACCTTCTACATTCTGGCGACGCCCACCCCCACCGTCACCTCAACCCCAACGCGAACTGCTACCCCAACCGCCACCCCAACCCCAGATTGTTCCACCATGTCGTTTGGGGATTGGACGCGCAACACAACCACCATCAGCGGCGTCGTTCGCCCTCGCCTGCAAATTCCGCTCATTAACAGCACCGGGTTAGAGACCAGGCTCATCTCCATCAATTTCAACTGGAGTTACTACAAGAGCATCAACGCCAGCCAGGAAATCAGGCGGTGGGATTTTGGCGCCAGCAATAAAACCGGCATACAAGACGTTGCCGGGAAATGCTGCGCGCCCCCTTACACCTGGACCAGCGCCGAAGGGCCCAGCAACGCGTTGTCGCTTCCGGGCAGCATTACCTTTTCAATGATATTCAACGACAATGACCCCAACTGGACGAGCGTTGACCCGAACCTGTTCGGGCTGACCCTGGGCTTCGACAATGGCTGCGAGGTGCCTTTTGTGGCGCGGCCTACCAGCACGCCCACGCCCACCCGCACGCCCACGCCCACCCGCACCTCCACGCCCACCGCAACCATTACGCAAACTCCCACTGCCACGCGCACCCCAACCCCATCGCGCACCGCAACCTTTGGGCCTTCGCCAACCAATACCCGCACCCCCACCCCCACCTGGACGCCCGTCTGCCAAATTTCGGGCGGCGTTACCACCACCGACCTGTATGGCAACTATCAAAACGTGATGGGCTATGGCTGCTTCTGGGGCTGCATCGACTCTCCTTACCTGAAAGCCTCGTCTACCGGCCAACTGCCGCCCGGCAACTATTGGTGGCGGGTTGAAACCACGCAAGGCGCGAAGATTGTTGTCAACAGCGGCAGCTTCTTCCTGGCCCCCGGGCAGGAACTTGGCCCGCCAGGTGGAGTCATCGTCCCGCTCGGGCTGGGCTTGCACAGCGTGCCGCCTAACTATTACCCAGGCGTCTTCAAGGTCATCATCGGACAGAGCAACGACTCCAGTTGCCCTGAGAAATCGGATAACTTCAAGGTTTTGGCCGCCGCGCCCAGCCCCACGCCAACTGCTTCGCCCACTATTACCCAGACGGCGACTATTACACCAACCCCCACCCTGACGCCGACGCGCACCGAAACCCCCACCATCACTCGCACGCCGACTGCTTCGGTAACGCCCACAAGCACCGCCACGCCAACCTTTACCATGATACCGCCCACCCGCACGCCAACGCCCACCCGCACCCGGACGATTACACCGACGCCAACCAAGTATGGCGACTAGGCCAACCGCCCCATGTTGTAATGAAAAGAGCAGGAGCGTTCTCTTGCTCTTTTTGCGTCGGCGGCAATTGATATTTGTGTCTCTCCCGTTTCTGGCGGAATGGCGGGCTAGGGGCGACCCGTCAGGGCATAACCTGATACGTTTTCGCGGAGAATCCGGGCATAAGATGATGATTTTTCGCGCCGGGCGGGCCGCCCCTGCGGGTTTAAACGGGAGAGCCTCATTTGGTATAATCAAGAAAATTCGGAGCAAGGAGGAAAACAGGCAAATCTTTTGTTTTGGGGAAAGACAGCGCATGAATCCTGGGATAATCACAAACCGATGACAGGATGACGAGGACGAGGGTTCTCCATCGCAGGATGGAGTTAACCGTTGTCAAACGCCAAGGCGTTTGACTCCATAACGGGAAAATCGAATGTTCAGCGGAAGCCCTCCGGGGAGCCAGACCCCGAATTATCTTTCCCACCAGTAGCAAACCAGCCAGACAACCCTGCGCGGGCAACCGGGCAGGCAAAACGGGCAGAATGGCAGCGTAGGACAGGATTTATCCTGTCCTGTAAAAGACAGGATAAATCCTGTCTTACCAAAAACCTGGAGGAATAAACTATGTGCGGAATCGTTGGTTATGTCGGCCCGCGCGATGCGACGCCGATTATCTTGAACGGCCTGAAACGGCTGGAATATCGCGGCTACGACTCGGCCGGCGTGGCCGTCGTGCAAAACGGCGCAATCGAAATGCGCCGCGATGCCGGGAAACTCTCCAAACTGACCGACCTGGTCAGCCAGCAGCCCATCAGCGGCGCGCCGGGCATCGGTCATACCCGCTGGGCCACGCACGGCGCGCCCAGCGCCCGCAATGCGCACCCCCACCTTGGCAGCACTGGTCGGGTGGTGGTCGTTCATAACGGTATCGTTGAAAATTACCTCGAATTGAAAGACGAAATGACCGCCGAAGGCATCACCTTTCAATCGGATACCGATACCGAAACGATTGTCCACCTGGTTGAGCGGCATCAGGCGGCGGGTTTGAACTTCGTCGAAGCGGCGCGGGCAACCTTCAAGCAGGCGCAGGGCGCCAGCGTTATCTTGCTGATTAATGCTGATGAACCCGATAAAATCATCTGCGCCCGCATTGGCAATGCCGGGGGCGTGGTCATCGGCCTGGGCGAGGGAGAAAATTTCCTCGCGTCAGACATCCCCGCTATATTGGAACACACCCGCCGGGTGATTTTCCTGGAATCGCGCCAGATGGCAATCGTGACCCGGGACGGAATCAATCTCCAGACCATCGACGGCAGCCCGGTCATCCCCCAGATACATACCATTTCCTTCGACCCGGTCGCCGCCGAAAAGGGCGAATTCCGCCACTTCATGCAGAAGGAAATCCACGAGCAGGTGCGGGCCCTGACCGACACCCTGGCCGGGCGGGTGGATTTTGCCGCCGGGAAAATTCGCCTGCCGGAGTTGAACCTGACCCCCGAAACGGCCCAACGCATCCAGAAAATTTACATCACAGCCTGCGGCACAGCGGCTTATGCCGGGATGGTGGGCAAAACGCTCATCGAAAAAATTGCCCGCATCCCCGTTGAAGTGGTCATCGGCTCCGAGTTCCGCTACAGCGACCCGATTATTGACGAAAACACGGTCGTGCTGGCGATTTCGCAATCGGGCGAGACCGCCGACACGCTGGCTGCGATGGAGGAAGGCCGCAAAAAGGGCGCGCTCGTCTGGAGCATTGTCAACGCGGTTGGTTCGCAGGCCATGCGGGTTGCCGATGGCGCGATTTCGATGCAGACCGGGCCAGAAATTGGCGTGGCCTCCACAAAAGCCTTCACCGCCCCATTGGTAGACCAATATATGCTGGCAATTTTGCTGGCCGACCTGCGCGGGACGATTGACGAGAAAACCCGCCGCGCGCTGGTGGCCGATTTGCGCCTGATTCCTGACCTGGTGGGGCGCGCGCTGGAGCGCGAGCCGCAGGTGGAGAAGGCCGCTCACGCGCTGAAAGACATCCGCGACTGCCTGTACCTGGGGCGCGGTATTAACATGCCGATTGCTTACGAAGGCGCGCTCAAATTGAAGGAAATTTCTTACATCCACGCCGAGGGCTACCCGGCCGGCGAGATGAAGCACGGCCCGATTGCGCTCATCGACGAACACATGCCGGTCGTTTGCATTGCGCCCAGGGACCCCTGGCACGAGAAGATGATTAGCCAGATTCAGCAGGCCAAGGCCCGCAACGGCATTGTAATTGCAGTTGCCACCGACGGCGATGCGTTGGTTGAGGGCATGGCCGACCATGTGCTGTGGATTCCCGAAGCGCCCTGGCTGCTCAGCCCGGTGGTGACGGTGCTGCCGCTGCAATTGCTGGCTTATCACATTGCCACCATCCGAGGCCTGGACGTTGACCAGCCTCGCAACCTGGCGAAGAGCGTGACGGTTGAATGATTGGGTGATTTAGCGATTTGATGATTTGGTGATTGGCGCATATCCAGGCGCCATCCATCAATAAGCAAAGTGAATTGCGCTCATCCTGCGGGGTTAGCGCAATTTTTGTATTAGACCCTGCCATCAATTAAGGTTTAGACGCGGACGAGAGCGAACTGCCCTAAAGGGCGCGTGGAAAAACCTTAAAAATCCGCGTCCCCAAAAAGTGCATTAGCCGGTGACCGATAAGGTCAAATTTATGAGCCATATTTCGGTTTTGGGTATAATCTCTCAAAAAGTATCTTCTCAAAAAAATGGGGAAACGTCCCGACACTTGCGCCTGCGCGACAAGTGCAGGTGAGGTTTGCTTGAAAAACCTGGTTGAGCCGTTCAAACCGCTCGGCTGAGCGCTCGCGGGACGGTGCTTCTCTCCCCAAAATATTGGGAAGATATCTCAAAAACCATTGTTTGGAGAATTCTTATGCGCCCTGATTGGGATTCTTACTTCATGAAAATCGCCTACGCCGTCTCGGAGCGCTCGACCTGCGACCGGGCCTTCGTGGGCTGCGTGTTGGTGCTCGAAAAACGCATTCTGACGACCGGTTTCAACGGCTCGCCTGCCGGGCAGGCCCACTGCGACGAGGCCGGACACCTGATGGTGGATGGACATTGCGTCCGCACCATTCACGCCGAGACGAACGCCATCATCCAGGCCGCGCTGCACGGCGTCTCGACCCGGCGCGCGACCTGCTATGTCACCCACCTGCCCTGCATCAACTGCACCAAAGTGCTGATTAACGCCGGGATTGCGCGCATTGTTTACAGCATGGCCTATCGTATTGATGAAAACGCGATGAACTTCCTGAACGCGGCGCATATCGAGGTCGCGCAAAAGGAATTCCAGCCGTAAAAGATTCATCCACTAATCTTCACCTATCATCTCTAATCAAAACCTTGAAATGAAAAAAAATCGTGGAGATTGGCGTGGATTAGTGGATTAAAAAGACGGAACCCTTTGCAAGAGTTCCGTCTTTGCTTTTGCCGGTTCCACTAACCCATCGAAACCGCCATCACATCATAATACGTCCCCGCGCCGAAGCCGTCGAACAGGACATGGTCGCCGGGTTTGATTTGCCCCAACTGGCGCAGGAAGGCAATCGCGCACGAGGCGGCGCTGACGTTGCCAAAATCGTGCAGCAGCCAGGGCATCGGGAACTGGATACCCTCCTTGAGCAGCTGCCTGGCCTTGAGCAGGTTGATTTTGTAATTGGCGTGGTGCGCGATGATGACATCGATATCCCTGCCGGCCTGTCCCAACTTATCCAGCATCAGGCGGTACTCGCGGTAGGCATCCGTCACCACCTCCACGCCGGTGCGGACGAACAGTTTGACCATGCCCATCAGCCCGGCCATGACGATAGGCAGGCCATCTTGCGGCTCGTGCATCATCCCCGCCACGCGGAGGTGGCTGGAGCCTTCCTGCATCACTTCGAGCATCGACTTGCCCGGGGCCATCTCCCGAGAGTGCGGGTAATACATGCGCACCTGCAACAGGCCCTCGTCATCGTAGTTTTCATGGCTTTTCCCGGCCAGCAGCTTCATCGTCTCGCCGGGGACAACGCCAAAGACGCCCATCCCGTTGCCGAACAGTTGGAGCGCGTTCTTGTCGCGGGCGTGGCTGGTAAAGCGGCTGAGACCCTCGATTCCGCCGACCAGCACCTTTTTCCCGGCCAGTTCCTCGGCCACGTTGACCTGCCCCGGCAAGCCCAGGGCCGGGTTCAGCGCCAGGTTGAGCGCGCCCATCGAACCGTCACAGGCCTTGTGGACGCTGACTTTCAACACATCCTCGCGCAGCCCGGCCCGGCGGGCAATTTGGGCCAGGTAATCTTCCGAGACCGGGGCGCTCATGCCAATCAGCAGGCCATCCACATCCGCCGGATTCCAGTCATTGGCAGCGACCGCCTCCCGCAGCAGGCGCGCGCCAACTTCCACCTCCAGTTCGATATGCTGCGCCTCGGGCAAATCGGGGATGTGCATCCGGTGGTGGAAGCCCAATTCGCTGAGATTCATGACCTCGTTCTCAGCCAGCGGCTCGCCCAGGCGAGCGGAGACGAATTCCGGCAGGGTCGCGTTATCGTAGTTCTCGCCCCAGCCGCCAAACGCGCCCGCAATCCCCAGCCGGGAATTGCTCACGCGCTCGATACCGAGGGGAATTCCACCGGCAACGGGCAGGATGGTCGTTTCGACATTCGGACGTTGATAAAAAGAAGGCACAGGGCCGGGTTGGGCATCTTGATTTTCGCTCATCGCGTTCTCCTTACAGGGTATTTGGAGGATACAACACCGGATTTGGGTTGAAGGTACTCTCTTTTATGTCATAATAAGACAGGTTTCCAGTGTATCCTTAACCTGCTCGCAAACCCTTCAGGAACCTATCAACTATGGACATCTCCCCCGAAACCATCGCCTGGCTGCTCGCAGGCGACCCGGCCATCCGCTGGCAGGCACAGCGC
>CAYLZI010000032.1:0-7185 GCA_964388215.1 uncultured Anaerolinea sp. | reverse complement strand
AACCATCGCCTGGCTGCTCGCAGGCGACCCGGCCATCCGCTGGCAGGCACAGCGCGACCTGCTCGGCCAGCCGGATGAACAGGAACGCGCCCGCATCGCCACCGACGGCTGGGGCGCCGATTTACTCTCCCGCCAGACTGCCGACGGTCACTGGGGCGGCGGCATCTACTCGCCAAAATGGAAATCGACCACCTACACCCTGCTGCACCTGCGCCACCTCGGCCTGCCGCCGGGGCATCCCCAGGCCTTGCGCGGCTGCGAAACCTTTTTCTTTCGCGGCCTCGAGCGGGATGGCGGCCTGAACTGGTTCCGCAGTTTCAAGCACAGCGAAACCTGCATCAACGGCATGGTGTTGGCCCTGCTTTCCTACTTTCGGTTCCCCGATGAGCGCGTTCATAGCGTGGCTGAGTTTTTATTGCGCGAACAAATGCCGGATGGCGGCTGGAATTGCGAACGGATAAAAGGCGCGACACATGCCTCGTTTCACACGACAATCACCGTGCTGGAAGGCTTCGCCGAATACGTCTCGACCTGCCCACAAGCCCTGGTCGCCGTTAAACCGGCAGTGGCAGCAGCCCACGAATTTCTCTGGCAGCACCGCCTGTACAAATCGCATCGCACCGGCGAAATTTTCGACCCCAAAATGACCCAAATGCCCTTCCCGCCCCGCTGGCATTATGATTTCCTGCGCGCGTTGGATTACTTCCAAAGCGTGAATGCTCCGCGTGATGAGCGGATGCTCGATGCCATTGAGTTATTGCAACACAAACAAGGCAAAGATGGCCGCTCCCTCGTGCCTCGGGACAAGTGGGTGGTCAACGCCCCCTACCCCGGTTTGGTCTACTTTCACATGGAAAAACCCGGCCAGCCCAGCCGCTGGAACACCCTGCGGGCGCTGCGCGTGCTCAAATGGTGGCAAGCCTGAAAATGCAATACACATTGCCCATTTCGGTTTGCTCCAGTTTGGCAAGTTGTTCGACCGTCACTCCCAGGTTTGTTTGCAATAGAACCGCATCCATCCGGCATAGTTCCGGGTGACTGTGAATCACCGCCGCGTAGGGGCAATGTCCCAGCACCAGGCGCGGGCCGGTGCGATGCGCCTCCCAGCGGGCATGATAACGCATGGCATTCAGCCGCTCGACCGTCAGCGTCAGGCGGCGCATCAGCGGGGTCAACCTTTCAGGCGGGGTCCCGGCCAGGGCGCGGCCCAGCGCCTCGAGCGTGGATTCGACCTGTTCGGGCGGAACCTGCCCCAGCAGGGCATCCGCCAAATTAGCAAGATTATCCCCCAAAACGGCATTCCCCAACCGGTACACTTTCTGCGGCCTGCCGCGCTGTCCCTGCCCGCGCAGGCTGGCGGCCTCCACCAGCCCGTCCGCCGCCAGCAGGGAGAGATGATGACGCGCATTGGCAGGCGTCACCCGCAGCGCCGCGCCAATTTCGGTCGCGGTGGCGGAGTTCTGTTTCTTGATAAATGCCAGGATTTTTTGACGGGCAAACATGGAGTCCAAAATCTCCAGATTTTGGCGCATCCAAAGTCCCCGATGCGCAGCAGAGCGGGAAAGTCAGGAGACTTTGGAGTGCGGGAAACGTGTCATGACATTTGTCATCTTATCATCACTTTCGTATTTTTGCAAAAATATTTTTGCGTAATTCGATTGACGCATCCCCCCCGACTCGCTATAATCCTCATAAATGAATGAGCCGCTTAATTGGGAATCCACATACGCGATTGCGCTGGCGCTCAAAGCAGCGCGCCCGCAAGAGAACCTGCAAAACGTCTCGCTCCAGATGATTTTCGAGTGGACGGTGGCGCTCCCAGGGTTCGAGGATGACCCGTCGCTCGCCAATGACGGCATCCTGGCGGCCATTTACCAAGACTGGTTCGAGGAGACTATCCATGAAAGATGAAGACCTGCGCGACCTGAACCTGCCGGGCTACGAAATCCCGCCGGAATTGTCGGGACAGTTGGCCATCACCACGCTCGACCGGGTATACAACTTCGGGCGGCGTTCATCCATCTGGCCGATGATGTTCGGCCTGGCCTGTTGCGCCATCGAAATGATTGCGGCCCAGGCTGGCCGCTACGACATGGCGCGCTTCGGCATGGAAGTAATGCGCCCCAGCCCGCGCCAATGCGATATGATGATTATCGCCGGGACAGTGACCAAGAAAATGCTGCCTGCCATCATCCGTTTATATAACCAGATGCCCGAACCAAAATATGTTGTGGCGATGGGCGCCTGCGCTTCGGGCGGCGGCCCCTTCAAGGAGGGCTACAACGTCGTCGCCGGAATCGACAAATTCCTGCCGGTGGATGTCTACATCCCCGGCTGCCCGCCCACCCCGCAGGCGCTGGTAGCGGGCATGATACTGCTCCAGGAAAAAATCGATAAGCAGTCCATCAAGCATGTCCGCTGGTACAAAAAAGGCCCCGACTCGGTCGAAACCCCAGTGCCTTTCCTCGGCCCAGACTTGATTGACCCGCGCCGCATTCCCGATATCAAGGCCAAAGCCGCCGAACTGGCCGACCAGCAGCAACTTGCCCCGGCGGAAGAAGCATAGGAGGACACGATGGCTACCCCTGCACCTGTTGAAACCCTCGACCTCGCCGCCAAATTCCCCGGCGCTGTAACCGCCGATACCCGCCCCGGTTATTCGGGTTGGGTCGTCACTCCCGAAAAGCTGCTCGAATTCGCGGCCTTCCTGCGCGACGAACTCGGCTATGACTACCTCGTCAACCTGTGCGCAGTCGATTACCTGCCCGAAGACCGCATGGAAGTCGTCTACAACGTCTTCAAAACCACCGGTGGGCCGGGGTTGACCTTCAAAACCTACGCGCCGCGCAAAGACCCCATTGAAATCCCCTCGGTCATTTCCGTCTGGCGGGGCGCGGATTTGCAGGAGCGCGAAGCCTGGGACCTGTACGGCGTCCAGTTTACCGGCCACCCTGACCTGCGCCGCATCTTGATGTGGGAGGGCTTCGACGGCCACCCAATGCGCAAGGACTGGCAAGAAGCATTTTATGATGAAGAAGTGAAGCCCTTCAAACGCCGCTGGCCCGATGGCAAACACACCTACGCCGAGAAACGCGCCCCCTTTGGTGATAACGTCGCTTTCAAGCCAGGATTCGACCCCGAAAAATGGACGCCGACCGACCCCGAAGAAGCGCTCTACGCCTCGCTGAAAAAATACAAATCCGAAATCACCGACGGCGTCGAAACCGACCACATCATCGTCAACATGGGCCCGCAGCACCCCTCCACGCACGGCGTTTTCCGCGCTGTAGTGGTGCTGGATGGCGAAACGATTGTCAGCCTGAAACCGGTCATGGGCTACCTGCACCGCAACCATGAGAAAATCGGCGAACGCAACACCTGGCTGCAAAACATGCCCTATACCGACCGGCTCGACTACTTCAACTCGATGACCAACAACTGGGGCTATGCCCTGGCCGTTGAAAAACTGATGGGCATCCCGGTCGCCGAGCGCGCCGAATACATCCGCGTCATCATGTCCGAGCTCAGCCGCATCCAGAACCACCTGATTCTCATCGGGATGTTGCTCAACGACCTGGGCGCGTACTTCACCCCGGCCCTGTACGCCTTCGAGGAACGCGAACTCATCCTGGACATCTTCGAGGCCGTCGCCGGGTCGCGCATGATGTGCAACTACTTCCGCTTCGGCGGCGTGGCGCGCGACATCGACGAAGAGTCGATGCGCAAAATCAAGGACCTGGTCTTCGACCGCCTGCCGCGCAAAATCGAAGAATTCGACCGCCTGCTGACCGAGAACGAAATCATCGTCTCGCGTCTGAAAGGGGTTGCCCATCTCTCCGCCGAAGACGCGATAGCCTATTCGATGACCGGCCCCATGCTGCGCGCCGCTGGCGTGCCGTATGACATCCGCCGCGCCGACCCCTACGGCATCTACGACCGATTCGACTTCGACGTGGCCGTGCGCACCAACTGCGACATGATGGACAGGTATCTCATCCGCCTGGATGAAATGCACCAGTCGATTCGCATCCTGGGTCAGGCTCTCAAGGGCATCCCCGAAGGGCCGGTTAACAGCCAAAAGCCGAGTTACATTACCAAAGTCCCGGCGGGCGAATCGTACGGGCGCGTGGAAGGCCCCAAAGGCGAATTGGGCTTCTACATCGTCTCGACCGGCAAGCCCAACCCCTGGCGCTACCACGTCCGCACCCCCTCCTTCGTCAACCTGACCGGCCTCGAAAAGATGTGCGTCGGCGGCAAGATTGCCGACTTCGTCGCCATCCTGGGCGCGGTCGATATCGTGCTTGGCGAACTGGACCGCTAACCCCGACGAGAACGGAGAAAAAACCATGAACGGAAAAGGCATTCTCAAAGGACTGGGCGTCACCCTGCAGCGTTTCGTTGACTCCTATCTCGACGATATCCGCTGGTGGGGCAAGCGCTATTACACGCCGGAAGGCATCGCCCATCGCTCCAGCAAGAACACCAAAGGCACGTTTACCATCCAGTATCCCGAAGAAAAACTGCCGGTGCCGGAAGAATTCCGCTTCAAGCCCTTCCTGGTCTACGAAGAAGGCGAAGGCGGCGCAAAAAACATCCGCTGCACCTCGTGCGGCATCTGCGCCAAAGCCTGCCCGCCGCAGTGCATCTGGATTGTGCGCGGCACCGACCCGCAGACCGGGCGTCCCGTGCCGCAGCCGGCCGGGTTCTGGATTGACGCCGACATCTGCATGAGCTGCGGGTTCTGCGCCGAATACTGCCCCTTCGACGCCATCAAGATGGACCACAACTACGAAGTTTCCACCTACACCCGCAACCTGATGGACATCGAAGAGTTGATGAAGCCGGTCTCGTACTACTCCAGCATCCGCCCGCTCAACTACGCCCGCGAAGAAGAAGCCCGCAAAGCCAAAGAAGCCGCCAAAGCAGCGAAGAGCCAGTAATCAGTGAGCAGTCATCAGTAACCAGTGTTCCGCCCGCAGTTGCGCTGCGGGCGGAATGATTCTGGAGTCGAACGGCTTGCCGTTCGTTATACCTGGCTTGCCGTTCGGCGGGAACGAGTTCCCGCACTCCATAACGAATAAGAAGTGTATTAGCGCGGTTGTCTGAAAATGGCAGGCAACAAAGTAGCAGGTTATAATTCCATAAACACTCGGCAGGAGCAAGCTCCTGCACTCCACAACTGGCAGGAAAAATGACAACCATTACTCGTGACGCCGTCCTCGCGGCGCTCAGCAAAGTACAGGAACCCGAACTGCACCAGGATTTGGTCTCGCTCGGCATGGTGCGCGACCTGTCCATCGACGGCAAAGCCGTCAGTTTTACCGTTATGCTCACCACCCCGGCCTGCCCGCTGCGAGGGCGAATCGAAAAGGAAGCCCGCGAAGCAGTGGAAGCCATCGGCGCCGGGCCGGTGACAGTCAAACTCGATTCGGATGTCCCCAACGATGGGCGGATGCGCGGGCTGGTAGCAGCCCCCGTTAAAAACGCGATTGCCGTCGCCTCGGGCAAGGGCGGGGTCGGCAAATCGACCGTTTCCGTTAACTTGGCCGTTGCCCTGGCCCAGAGCGGGGCGCGCGTCGGCCTGATGGACGCCGACATCTACGGCCCCAACCTGCCGACCATGATGGGCGCGCCCTACATGCCCAACCCGCGTGAAAACCGCTTAATTCCCGCCGAAAATTACGGCGTAAAAATCATGTCGATGGGCTACCTGGTCAAACCCGGGCAGCCGCTCATCTGGCGCGGCCCCATGCTCAACAGCGCCATCCGCCAGTTCCTGGGCGACGTGGAATGGGGCGAACTCGACTATCTCATCATCGACCTGCCGCCCGGCACCGGCGACGCGCCGCTCTCGCTGGCCCAGGCCCTGCCGCTCTCTGGCGTGGTCATCGTCACCCTGCCGCAGCAGGTCTCGCTGGAGGACGCCTCGCGCGGACTGGAAATGTTCCGGCAACTGGATGTCCCCATCCTGGGCGTCATCGAGAACATGAGTTACCTGACCCTGCCCGACGGCTCACGCATGGATGTCTTCGGCCAGGGCGGCGGCGAAGCCATGGCCCGCCATTACGATGTGCCTTTCCTGGGCGCCATTCCCATGAACCCCAACGTGCGCGTCGGCGGCGATAACGGCCAGCCCATCATCATCACCGACCCCGCAGCCGACGCCGCCCAGTCCCTCAAAGCCGCCGCCGAAGCCGTCGCCGCCCGCATGAGCGTCCTGGCCCTCACCGGCAACGACGCCCCGACGATTAATATCGTTTAGGGTCGCGGGTCGAGTAGCGGTTTTTGCGTATCGAGACCGAGCGACAAAACAATCCCCTGCTAACAGAAAAGAGACCGAGCCTGAAATTCGGTCTCTTTTGATTCCCATCGTCCATTCACGCCATCTCCTCAATGCTATAATCCCCCATCAACCCGCCTCATCGAAGGAACCCAACATGCCCCAACCGACCGCCTCCTGGCTGGCCTGGGCGCGGGAGATTTGAACAAGGAGCAATCAACATGGACGCATTTCGCATGATTTGGAAGGGACTGAAGACCTGGTGGGAGGTCTGGCTGGGGCTGTGGATGTTCGGCCTGGTTTGGGTGCTGTGCTGGGCGACCATCGCGCTGGGGCCGCCGGCCACCTTCGGGTTCTTCCAGGCCACGCGCCGCCTGATGACTGACAACGAAATCAAGTGGAGCGAATATCTCCGCGCCGCAAGGGAACATTTCCTCGACAGTTGGCTGTGGTTCCTGGCAAACCTGCTGGCGATTTTCCTGGTTTTCGCCAACATCACCTTTTATGGCACGCTGAAAAGCGGCACCGGAAGCATCTTACAAACCCTCGCCATCGCCATAGGGTTTATCTGGATTGCCGTGCAGTTCTACGCCCTGCCCTACTACGTGCTTTTGGAGAAAAAATCGCTGCTGGTTGCCTGGAAGAACGGCCTGCTGACCCTGCTGGCCTCGCCCATTTTCAGCCTGACACTCTGGCTGGCGCTCGCCCCGCTGATTGCCCTGCACATCTTCATCATGCCGGTCTTCCTGGCCGGGCCGGGGCTGGTTGTGCTGCTCTCCAGCATGGCCGTCGAAGACCGGATACAAAAATTCCGCATCCGTGAGCGGGACGCGGAACAATCCGAATAATTATTTAGTATCTTATCAGTGAAATTCTTGCACCCTGGCCTGATGCCAGCGCAGGCA
>CAYLZI010000031.1:0-19881 GCA_964388215.1 uncultured Anaerolinea sp. | reverse complement strand
CCTTCTCCCTATTTTGCCATAGAACAAATGTTTAATGTGACATTGTCAAACTACTCACACCATATGGTTTTCTGGCAGCCCGAAGGGCTTTTTTGGTCTGAGGCAGGGCTTCAGCCCGCCGAATTTGACGAAAATAAGAACGCCGTGATTCGATACAAACAATCAGCATCCTATCAGTTTTCCAACAAACTATGAGATTGTAAATAACTCACTCCGCTCGCGCGGTGACAATCCCCTCGCTGGCAGCCCATTGCTGGATGTTTTCCCGTTTAATGGCGGCTGCCATCAGGTCGGGGAATTGGTCGGGAGTGCAGGCGAAGCAGGGGATGCCGAGCGCGGCAAATTGGGCGGCGACCTGATGGTCGGATGCGGGCGCGCCCCGGTCGCTGAGCGCCAACAGGGTGATGACCTGCGCGCCAGAATTGACCAGCGAAGCGGCGCGGCGCAGTAATTTGTCGTGGTTGCCGCCTTCGTACAGGTCGCTAATCAGGACGAGGATGGTATCGCCAGGGATGCGGACGAGTGACTGGCAGTATGCCAGCGCCCGCTCGATGTCTGTTCCGCCGCCGAGTTGGGTGCCAAAGAGCACTTCGACCGGGTCGTGCAGTTCGGGGGTCAAATCCACTACGGATGTATCAAAGACTACCAGCGATGTTTTTACCGCCGAAAGCGACGCCATGACCGCCGCGCAGATGGAGGCATACACCACCGAGGCGGCCATCGAGCCGCTCTGGTCAACGCACAGGATGATGTCGCGCAACGAGGACGATGATTTTTTGCGCCCGAAGCCAATCCGCGTTTCGGGGATGATGGTTTTGTAGGCGGGTTGGTAATTTTTCAGGTTGGCGCGGATGGTGCGGTTCCAGTCCATATCGGCGTGGCGCGGGCGGCGGTTGCGCTTGGCGCGGTTGAGGCTGCCCAGAATTGCCTGGCGCAGGGGGCCTTCCAGTTTTTTCTCTAGTTCTTCGACCACTTTGCGCACCACCATGCGGGCGGTTTCTTTGGTTTTTTCAGGGATGACGCGGTTGAGCGAGAGGATGGTCGAGACGAGGTGAATGTCCGGCTCGACGGATTCGAGCATTTCCGGCTGGAGCAGCATTTGGCGCAGGTTGAGCCGCTCGAGGGCGTCTTTTTGCATGACCTGGACGACCGACGCGGGGAAATAGGCGCGGATATCCCCCAGCCAGCGGGCGACATTTGGCGCGGAAGCGCCCAGGCTGCCTTTGCCTTTTTTCTCAGAATCGGAATAGAGCGCGGCGAGGGTCTTGTCCATGCCCAGGTCGGCTTCGCCCGCCAGGGTGTGGTCGGTGCCATCGGCTTCGCCGCCGAGCATGAGACGCCAGCGGCGGAGGCGGTCAGAAACAGGTTCAGACATGATAGATTGCCATCTACTCTGATATATTTTGTTGCAAAAGGTGAATGACCGCTTCCAAAATACAATTGGTGGCGGGTTTATCCAATATCCCCACTGTATTAGCAATTAAACCCTGGTTGGCCGTGAATAGATTGCCGGGCCGGGCATAACTGGTCACGCGCAATTCACCGTGGCGAAAATCCTGCCTGGTCAAACGAATGGATTTTTCATCACCATACGGATTGCTGGTCACCTGGCAAAGCACCCAATCATAGCGACCAACACCAGCAAGGACAATGGCCGGGCGCATTTTTGATTTTGACAAATCAGAGAACGGGAACGGGACAAGAACTACTTCCCCGATTGCAGGTATGCCCATGCTTCGTCCTCCTCGGGTCGATTCCAATCTTCAGCCAGGGCGGCTTCACTTAGCAGCGCGGTTTCTGCCACTTGCGCCGGTTCATCAAGGATGGTCAGAATGGCTCGGCGCGAAGCAGGTAAACGCACTTTTTTGTGTAAATGCACCGTGCCGTCTTTCTCAATTGTGGCTTCGATTGAACGGAGTACCATTATCTACCTCGTAATTTGACTTTTTATTCATTATACATCGAGAATAAGACTCACAAGAGTCAGCGCTTTTTCGGCGCGAACGGGGTCGAGTTCCATTTCGCCCGCCACGGATGTGATTCTCCCGCCGGTTTTGGCGAGTTCGCCGATTTGGCGGCGTTCGGGGGCGGGGAAGGTGCTGAAGGCGCGGCGCAGGAGCGGCAGCAGGGCGGTGAACAGGCTTTCGGGCAGGGATAAAACCCAGTCGTCGAGTAAATGCCAAAGGGCGGGGTCGTGAATGAGGGCCTGGCCGCCGCTGTGCAGGAATCCTTGCACCCAGGCGGCAGATTCGGCGGCGGGCGTGCCGGGGGAAAGAGCGAGGCTCATGCGGTTGGCGGTGTCCGCGTCAGCATGGGCATCGTAGATTAAACGGCAGGCGAGGCCACGGGTGAGTCCGTGTCCTGTTTGCGGCGCGGCGAGCAGAGTGAGGGTGCGCGTCCAGGCTGGCGCGGGCGGGGCTACCCTCGGCCCCTCTCCCAAGGGGAGAGGGGGGTCAGCCATCATCCCCTGTCCTTCTCCTTCAGGGTGAAGGGAGTCAGCCCATCTCCCCTTGGGAGAGGCGGGGGTGAGGGGGTTGTCAGTCAGCAGGAACATTCCTCCATTAACGGCTTTGATGCGCTCGAACATTTCTTCGGCGGCGGCGTCATCGAGGGCGGAACAGGCGGCGGGCAAGCCGATGCAGATGCGGGTGATGAGCTCATCAACAACGTGGCGGACGAGGGCGGTGTCGGTTTGGCGGACGTTGCCGTAGCGGGTGACGTTGATGAGCGGGGGCAGGGCGTCCATCAGATGCGGAATGTCGGCGCTGGCGGCGGCGAGGCGTTGGAGGCGCTCCATCAGGCTGGGGATGGATTCTGCCAAATCGGCCAGGAACGCGGCTTCGACCAGGCGGGTGAGGGCGGGGAGTTCGGCGGCGCGGGCGGCTTCGGCGGTCACTTTGGCGGTGGCGGCTTCGAGGACGGTGTTGCCCCACAGGCTGGCTTCGATGATGCTGACGGCGAATTCGGGCTTCCATTCGATTTGCCAGAGTTCGTGGAAGGTGCCTTTGGCGCCGTGCGTGGTTTGGAGTTTGCCCCAGGGGATGCCGAGCAGGTTGAGTCGGTGCAGCAGGTGCGAGCGCTCGAGCAGGAGCGGTTTGCGCAGGTCGAGGTCGAGGTTTTCGGGGGAGGCGGATGGTTCGAGGCGGGCGCGCTTTTGGGCGGCGCTGATGTCGCGCTGGAGCGGGACGGTGGGCGCGCCAGGTGGGACGTGGCCCATGCGCTGGCCGACAATCAGTTTTTCGCGGATGAGGCGCATGGGGGCGTCGTCGCCAAAGCAGAAGATGGACTGGATGGCTTCATCAAGTTCGGGCAGGCCGGGCAGGGGGCGTCCGCGCAGGGCGGCGAGGGTTTCAGCCAGGCGCGTGGCCTCGATGGCGTGGGCGGGCGAGATGCCCAGGTCTTCCTGGCGCATCAGTTGGGCGACTTTGACCATCCAGGTTTCGACAAGGTGGTTTTCGGTTTGCCAGAGATGCTCGTACCAGCCGGGTGAATCGATGCCTGCGCCGTAGCCGGAGCGGCGGGCGAGGCGGTCGTAAGTCCAGGGGACAAAAGTAGATGCCACCAAAACCTGGCCCCGGCGGGGATTGAAATCCCGCCTCAGTGCGTGGAAGTCGGCTGAAGCCGACTCGGGCGCAGCCCCGGCAGGGGCTTCCATGAACTGAGCAGCGGCTTTCGCCGCGTTTTTGAGTAAATTTTCATCTGCTTTGGCGGCGTCAAGATTGGCCAGGGCGGGGGCGTGCCAGGCGCCGCAGAGGATGGCGATGTTTTGGCGGCCTTCAGCCTGCGCGGCGCGGATGATTGTCCGCATGGCGGCTTCGCGGATGAGGTCGCGGGGTTCGATTTGCCCCATTTTTTCCGCTTCGGCGCGCAGGGCGGTCATCAGTTCGAGGATGCCGGTGAAAACATCCCCGCTTTCGTGGCGCTGTTCGACGAAATGCTCCCACCAACGCTCGCCATCCGAATAACCAGCGGCTTCGGCGATGATGGCAAAGGGGTCGAAGGGTGGGGTGTCGGGTTTTCTGGTTTCAGGTGTCAGGTCTTTTTCAACTGATAACTGTTCACTGATAACTGGCAACTGATACTTCTGCTCCAAATCCATGAACCTAACCGGAATCTTGTTCTTGAGTGCGTACTGAATTGCCTGCCACTCGGGGGAGAATTCGGCGAAGGGGTAGTAAACGGCTTTTTGCGGGTTGTCGGGCAGGTAGAGCAGCAACGCGATGGGCGGAGTCATCTGCGGGTCGGCGGCGAGTGCAATCAAGGCGTCGGCGTCTGGCGGGCCTTCGACCAGGACGCAGTCCGGGCGCAGTTTTTCCAACTCCATGCGAACACTTCTCGCGGAGCCGGGGCCATGGTGACGAATGCCGAGGATGGAGCGCATAGGGGGATGGGGAATGAGAAATGAGTGATGAGTTCTGTTTTACTCTTTACTCATCATCTCCTCACTTTCACTCCAACTCCTTACACGCCCGATACAAATCTTTCCAATCCTTGCGCTCCTTTGCCACCGTCTCCAAATACTCCTGCCAGACGATTTTGTCCTGCACCGGGTCTTTAATGACCGCCCCAACCAGCCCGGCGGCCACATCTCCGGCACAGAGTTTGCCATTGCCGAAGTGGGCGGCCAGCGCCTGTCCGTTGTTGACCACCGAAATCGCCTCGGCGGTGGAGAGTGTTCCGCTCGGCGATTTGAGTTTGGTCTTGCCGTCGGCAGTCATTCCGCCGCGCAATTCGCGGAAAATCGTCACAATCCGGCGGATTTCCTCCAGCGCGGGCGGCTCGGCGGGCAGTTCGAGGGCGCGCCCCAGGGCGGCGGAGCGTCCGCGCACAATTTCCACTTCTTCATCCAGCGTGGCCGGGAGCGGCAAAATCACTGTATTGAAACGCCGCCGCAGCGCGGACGAGAGTTCGTTCACGCCTTTGTCGCGGTTGTTGGCGGTTGCAATCACGTTGAAACCCTTCACCGCCTGCACTTCGCTCTCCAGTTCGGGGATGGGCAAGGTTTTCTCGGAGAGAATCGAAATCAGCGTATCCTGCACATCCGCCGGGATGCGGGTCAGTTCCTCCAGCCGGGCCAGTTTGCCCGCGCGCATGGCTATCATCACCGGGCTGGGGACAAGCGCCTTATCGCTGGGCCCTTCCGAAAGCAGGCGGGCATAATTCCAGCCGTAGCGGATGGCTTCCTCCGCCGTCCCGGCTGTGCCCTGGATGAGCAGGGTCGAATCGCCCGAAATCGCCGCCGCGAGATGCTCCGAAACCCAGCTTTTGGCCGTCCCTGGCACGCCCAGCAGCAGCAGCGCCCGGTCGGTTGCCAGGGTCGCCACCGCCACTTCGATAATCCGGCGACTGCCGATGTATTTCGGGCTGACCACGAAGCCATTTTCCATCTTGCCGCCCAAAATGTAGGTCGTCACCGCCCAGGGCGAGAGATTCCAACTCGGCGGGCGCTGGCGCGTATCGGTTTTGGCTAATTGCGCCAGTTCTTCGGCAAATTGCTGTTCAGCGTGTTCGCGTAAAAGGGTCGTCATGGTTGCTCCTTCAGGCTCTTCTTGATTTCATTCCGAAAATTCAAAACTTGTAAAAACTCTTCAATCATCAGGCTCCAGACCCCGCTTCTCTCTTCGGGCCAGCCTTGCGCGAATTCATTTGCCAGTTCAGGCGGCGCATATTGCGCAAACCCTGGCAAGGCATGCGCCAGCCGCCATCCTTTGCCAGCCTGACGCTGGGCGCTCTGAATCACCGTCCGCGCCAGGCCGGGCGTCCACGGGCGGCGGCAGCCTTGCAGGATGGTTAGCAACGGGGAATCATCCTTGAGTTCATTCAAAATTGGCTTGATATTGGATTGGGCGATGGCCTGAACCTGTTCCGGGATGAGTAACATGACCAATTCCTGCAGCGTTTCCGACTCAAGCACAAACTGGACATCAGCCTTGCTCGCCGCTAAACGCAGGATGGCCTCGGCCCAGGCTGCATCCCGCGCCCCTTGCGCAGCCAGCGCCCAGCCGAGCAGCAAGGCTTCTTTCCATTGGTTGTTCATTGCCAGCCCCGCCAGTTTTTCTGGTGGACGGTTAAACTCCCTGCTCCACAGCGCGGGCGGGACGAGCGCCAGCATTTGCGCCAGCCAATTGGCCTTTTCGCCCAACTTCTTGCGAAGCAGCGGCCCGCCGAGTCCATCCCGTTTCGCGGCGGAATCCAGGGTTTCGGGCAGGGACGCTTCCAACGTATCGCCGCCTAAAAACTTGGACTTCAGTCGGATGAGCGGCGTGACTCGCGCCCACACCCGCCCCACGAAGCGCGATTTTTCCAGCCGCAGCAACAAGCCCCGTGCCGAATCGCGTACCTCCTTGCGCTTATCATCGAGACAGGTTTCAAGGAAGGGTTCATCGTCCATACTCAGGCAAACAGAAAAAGTAGCAAGAAAGGCCGCCCGGTCTTCGGGGGCATCCTGCGCCCAACTGGCCTGTACCCACTCCCGCGCTTTTCCCGGCTCCGCAGCGCGGGTTTGCTCCAACGCGGCGATTCGTTCTGCCCGTAGGCCATTTTCCCACGCATCCAACGGGGCGCGCCCGAGGGCGTAAGCCCAGGCCGGGTTGTGGGCGGCCAGCCAGCGTCCACGCTCGCCAATGACCTGGATGACGAGTTTTCGCAAATCGTTTTTGCCCAGCCCCAACAGCGCGGGCAGGGTTTCGGGTGGGGCAATGTAGCCGCGTTCGGCGGTTAATTGCAGGAACTCAGGCAGCAGCCCGTCAAATTCTCCTGCCACGAGGCGTTTGAGCAACCCTGCTGCTTTTTCCGGCATCTGCGGCTGTGATTCTGCGCCACAGGCTTCACTCTCGCCCTCGAAAGTTGCCGGGAGATACCCGCCCAATTCGGCAATGCCTGTTTTTGCTGCTGAAGTGAGCAGCGAGGCATCGGTTGAGCCGAGCATGGCAGAACGGGCCAGGTTTTGCAGGGTGGTCATAACTGCGCAAACCTTTCTCCTTGCCAGGCGGTCATCGGCAGCAGGGAAAACCCATCCCACAGGCCAAAAATTGTGATGGCCTGGCCGCCGGAGAGCGAAAAAAGTTCCCAGGATGATGAGAAACGGGTTGATAGGGGCAGTGTTGACTGGTTGGAATCAATCACCACCCAGCTCATTTCCTGTTTTCCAGCCACCACCTTTTCCAATACCACAGGGAAGACTTCCAGCCAGGGGTTTACACCCAGGGCAGCGGCGTAAGCGCCAAGAAAGGCAGAAAAATCAGGGAAACCAGCAGGAAGAAACGAGGCCGGGATGATTTGTTTGTTTTTGAACACTGCCCGCAGGGGGAAGGCGCCGGGGAAGTAGGCCAATTCTCCGCGCAGCGTTAAGCCAGAGACAAGGCTGATATCGAGGTGCTGATTGCGGAAGGCGAAGTTAACGATTTGGGCGGTTTTTTGGGTGCTTTTGCCCCACAGCCAGTTGATTTGCGCGCGCAGGCCAGTTTTTTCGTCTTCTTCGAGGGTTTGGGCCAAGACCAGCCAGTCATCGCTGACAGGCGGGGCCGAGGCCAGCAATTCGTCCTGGTTGATGTTCCAGCCGAGCAGGGTGCGCACATCAGCCTGGGATGCTTCGGGGAGCGTACCCAGCTTGCGGTAGGCTTGCGCCAGCAGGTTCAGCCGCGCCATTTTTAATAGGATGACTTCTGCCCAGCGTGGGCTGGAGCCGGGGATTTCGGCCATTTCGCGCACCAGGCGCGCCGCGCCGGGCAGTTGCGCATCTACCAGGCGGGCAGATTGCTCCTCCCAGAAGGAGGCCGGGGCGTTTTGGGCGAAGGCTAAGCCTTGGCGGGTCAGGTCTTTGAGCCAGGTTTCGAGGGTTTCGATGCCGGTTTGGGCTAATTTTTCGCGTTTGGCGGCGCGTCGGGCGGCATCTTTTTGACGGGATTCGCTGTCAGAGTTGGCTTCGGTTTTTTTAGCGGCAGGCAGGCTGCGGGTGGAGCGTTTTTCCAACCACTCGGCGACCCAGGCCGGGGGCGTGGATTCGGTCAATTTGGCGGGCGAGGCCGAGGCCAGGAGCATTAATCCCAAAGCATGTTTGCATGGGAATTTGCGGCTGGGGCAGGTACAGGCGCTGCCGTTGTTGGTTAAATTAATGCGGGTTTTGTAGGGTTCTTTGCCGCTGCCTTTGCATTCGCCCCATAGCGCGGCCTCGCATTTGCCCAGGCTGGCCCAGTGACGGGCATCGGCCAGCCCTTGCCCGGCTTTGAGCGAGGCGGGGTCGGGGGCAAGGACTTTGACCTGGTCGGGGGTTAATTTCAACATGGGTCTATTTATATCACGCCAACAATCTCAATCGTTGCGCAGGTTGAAGTGTTTGCCGAGGGTAGTTGGGGCTTGCGCGTGTTCAATGACCCGGCAAGATTACAGGCAGTATGGACATGATTTTCTTCAGGGTCATTCAAGAATAGAGAGCTTGCTCACGACTGCCCCGGCAGTCACCAGAATGACCGCCAGACCAAGCAACCAGCTGGGGGCAACTTGCAACACGAGCAGCGAAATCAGCGTGGAGAGTAGGGGCGTGAAGTAGGAGAAGGCCGTTACCAGGGTGATGTCGCCGCGCTGCATGGCAATATCCCAAAGCAGGTAACCCAACCAGGCCGGAAAGACGACCATATAAACCAGAGGAAAGAGTAATTTCACGCTCCATTGCCAGGGTTCATTGCCCCAAAAGCGCAGGAGCAGGAAGGCCAATCCGCTGGCGAGCAAGAAAAGCGGCGCCGCGCTGCCTTGCTCAGATGCCCATTTGCGCGCCAGGGTTGAATATAACCCCCAGAACACTGCCGCGCCAACGGCCAGTAAGGCCGGCAGGAGGGCCGGGCCGCGCAAATCGGGCCACAGGGATGCCTGGCTTTGGGTTGTGGCAATCCACGTCCCGGCCAGGGCCGCGCCAATTCCGGGCAGCAGCCCGATGCGGGCGCGTTTGCCCAGCACCGGGATGGAGAATAAAAAAATGAGCGACGGCCATAAGTAATTGGCCAGCCCAACGGCAATTACCTGGGCGTGGCTCTGGGCCAGCCCAATCGCCAGGTATAGAAAAAGCAAGTACCCGACAAACAGCCCGCCGCAAATCAACAGATAGCCAGATGGCATCCGCAGCATGTGCATCAGCCCGCCGGGGGCGCGCGAAGCAGCCGCCAGCCCAAGCAGGCCTCCCAGAATGTAAATGAGCGCGCCGGTGGTGTAAATGCCGAGCGATTCGGTCAGCAGGCGGGAAAAAGCAATTGTGCTGCTCCAAAATAAAATAGCCAAAACGCCAGCCAGGGTTGCGCGATTCATGGTTTCTGGGTTTGTTTGACGCGCCGAATTTGCCCGCTGCGCAAACGGGCTTTGGCATCACTCACTTGTGGGGTGCCGCGCGGGTGGGTTGGGGGTTTTGTAATGTTCTGCGCATTTTGTTCTTTTTCTATCATCGTTCCTCTACCTCACCGGCCACCCGCCAGCAGGCTCAATCGCCGCATCCACCAGCCACATCTGGCGGGTGGTTTCGCCCAGGGCGATGACAATTTTCTGGTAATGGGCCGCATCCTCCGCTGAGAGTTCGCGCCCGCGCCGGTCTTTGAGCCATTTCTCGCAGACTTGATACTCATTTTTACCCATTTATCTTCAACCAATCCAAAAACTCGCGTCCAGTGATAATCGGAATTGCGCGAAATTCTTTGAGTTCAAGCAAACGCTTATCGCCGCTGACGATGAAATCCACTTTGCCCGCGATGGCGGCTTCAAGAAACTTATTGTCTTTCGGGTCGTCTTCAATGAACTTGATTTTTTCTTCGGGGACGACAAACTCCGAGAACTGGTAGATAAATCTGGCAATCTTGTCTATGGTTTCCTGTTTCAAGCCAAACTTGGGACGGTTGAGCACGTCAAAATATTCCTCGACAACATCGGTTGTGACGATGACCTTGAATTTTTCTTCGCCCCATTTCTCTAAAACCAAAACCAGCGCGCCGCTCAACGCGCTGGAGATGATGATGTTTGTATCGAGAATGACGCGCTTCATTATTTCCCATTCCGCACGGCGCGGATTTCTGCTTCAATATCTGCTTCGGTGATGTTGAGTTTTTGCGCTGTTTCTCTTGCGTCTTTTAGCGCTTCTTTGAAATCTTCCCTGATTTTTTCCTTATCAGGCAGGCTGATTTTCAAAAAGCGGACAAACGCCAGCACGTCGGCTTGACGCGCTTCAGGAAGCGTGGACACTTCGCGGAGCAGGGTTTGTTCAAAAGTGGTCATGGTTCACCTCGATTTCAATTATACAACGCAACAACTTCTGAATTCAGAATTTACCTCACCGGCCACCCGCCAGCAGACTCAATCGCCGCATCCACCAGCCCCATCTGGCGGGTGGTTTCGCCCAGGGCGATGACAATTTTCTGGTAATGGTCCACATCCTCCGATGAGAGTTCGCGCCCGCGCCGGTCTTTCAGCCATTTTTCGCAGACCTGGTAGCCGCCGATGTGGAAGTTCCAGGTTTCTTCGGGAATGCCAGCGAAGCAGGCCGCGCTGTTGATATAGACTTTGCCATCCGTGTACTTGGGGTAGCCTTTTTCGACGATATTCGAGTATTCGTTATTCGAGTATTCGATATTCGAGTATTCGTTATTCGATATTCGAGATTTGGCATTCGAGTATCGAATATCGAATATCGCTTTATCGAGTAACGGGCTTTCCAACAAATGCAGCCCCACCAACTGCGCCCCCAGCCCGCACAATTGACGGAACAGGGCCGCGTTGCTCGTGAGCGGCAGGCGAGGGAAATCGATTTTCAGGAATTCGGCGTAGCGACTGCGGTAGGTGGGACTGTGAAAGATGGCGTAGATGTAGTGGAAGACATCTTCGGGGCCAAAGGTGGTCGCCAGATTACCCCTACCATCAGTCACAAATTGCAAATCCAAACTTGTTGCCAGCAATTGGATAAAGGGTTGCGCTAAGTTTGATGTTCTTGTTGTGTGATCCTGCTGAAATAAAGTTCCAAATGTAGTTTTTGGCGTAAAGTAAGTGTACAAAGGGAAAATATTACTACCATCATAGGGGGTTGCGATTTTGTGTTGTCCACAAACATGGTCAGTAGCGATAACAGAAAAAGGTTCTCGTGTTTGTCTTGTAGTGGCAAAAGAGATATTTTTCCCCGCAATCATATGTTCATTGATAACGGGTCTTGGGTAATCAAGCAAATCTTGGCTATAAAAAAGCCATCGAAAATCAAAAGGACGATAAAGACAAGTGATAAATTTACGTTCCCAGTTTTTATCAGCCTGGAGTTTTCTGCGTGCGTTAGTAAGCTTCCAATCTCTATTATCTGGAAGGGTATATTTTTCTCTAACTGCTTCATCGCTTAAACTACTATTCCTAAAGTCAGAAATTCGTTTGTAAAGAGCATCGCGTTCAAAATCAATTACAAACTCATCTCGATGAGTATTCATTCCCAGATTATTTAATGGGAAAATTTTTGAAACAGGCCAGCCATGTTCGTATTCTTCACGGGTATTTGCGTTTTGCGGCATAAATATATAAAAGGGCGTTTGCGGCTTTAATTCACTCCACTCCACAGACCCTATGTGGCTATGGTGCGCCATCAGCCATTCATACTTAAACTCGCGCAAGCCAAACAAATCAGCATGAAAAACTTTTGCCGAGCCGGTAGCACCCGGTTTTTTCACCATCAAGCAAATTGCCACGCCCTGCATGATGTCAAAAACGTTCTCATCTTTCGAGCCATCGGGCGCGGTTTCTTTCTTTTTGCTGTTGCCGTGTAAATCCAGCACATAGATTTCAGAAAAAGTCTGCATCAATTGCTGGCGCATGCCGCGAAAAGTGGGGTTATCGAGAAAACCGTGATTGGTAATCATCGCCACAATGCCCGCGCCGCTGGTGTTTACCCGCCATTGGGCAAAGCGCAGGAACTTGACATAATCATCTTGCAGCCATTTGGGGTTTTTCTCGCCCAGCGGCTTGCCATCCACGCGGTAGTAATCTTGCAGCAGGCTGCCAATAAAGTTCAGCGAGCCGTCGGCATGTTTGCTGGCGTTGGCCGAATGGCCTGAATAGGGCGGGTTGCCAATCACCACCGTCACCGGCACGCGCGCCTTCACTTCGTTGGCCTTTTCCACTTCATGCGCCAAGGCGGGCGTATCCACCCGCGCCACTTCGTGGGCCGGCTGCAGGGCATTGCTCAGGTATACGCGCAGGCGCTCGTCGTCGCCGAAGGTGAAGCCGAACTCCTGCAAGGTCAGGCCCAGTTTCAGGTGCGCAATCGTATAGGGGGACATCTTCAACTCGAAACCATACAGGTTGGGCAGCAGCCGCTCGCGCGCGAACGCGTTCCATTTGGCCTTGCGCTGTTCACTGCCCAGGCCCTTGTGCTTGCGGTAAAACGTCTCCCAAATGACCAGGATGACATAACGCAGGAAAGTTCCCGTTCCGGTGGCGGGGTCGAGGATGACCGGGGAGAACCCCCTCTCCGGCCCTCTCCCAAATTCGGGACTGGAGTTCGTCCCGAATTTGGGAGAGGGAGAGCCGATGTCTGCCAGGCCGTTTTCACAGCCGAACTGGGTTCGCAGCAAATGGTCCACCGAGCGCACAATGAACGAAACCACCGGGTCGGGCGTGTAAAACTCTCCGCGCCGGGCCTTCTGCTTCGGGTCGTAATACTTCATGAAGGTCTCGTAAAAATGGATGACCGGGTCTTCGCCGCGCTTCTGGCGGTTGAAATCCATCAGGATGGCCTCCATATCCACTTTGCGCAGCAGCCCGGCCAGTTCCTCTACCCCCAATTCATCCAGGTCCAGCGGGATGGACTCATTGGGGGGCTGCCCCGCGCCCCGTTTCAGAATCAACTGTTCGAGCAGTTCCCGCAAAAATGGATTGGAATGCGATATCAGACTTTCGGCTTTTCCCCCCTCTCCCTGGGGGAGAGGGCCGGGGTGAGGGCGTTCCACCGCAAATTCCCCGCTGCGGGTGGCGCGCGCCGCGAACAAGCCATAGGTCACGGTCTGGGCATACATATCGGCGAACTCCGCCGGGTCCAGGTCGCTAATCAGGCTCATTTTCAGGCTCAGGTGCAGTTGGCGCAGCGGCCCGCCAACATGCTCCACCTCGTACAGCGCCGCCACTGCCTCGCGGATATCGCCGGCAATCCGCGCCATCTCTTGGGCCAGCATTTCAGCAGTCTGCGGCACATAGCCCTGCTGCACGCAAAAGGCCGCGCTCCACTGCTCGCGCCAGGCCTGGGCATTGTTTGGGTCTTGCGGCCATTTCAGCGCGCCCAGGTTGAGTTTGGTGATGTAGTACAGGTGGCTCTCGCGCACATCCCACGAGAAGGTGAACAACCTCGGGCGTCCCTGCTCATCCTCGCGGAAGTGGGCGAACGAAATTCCGCGCTGGCTGCCGCTGCCGGTGGCCGAAATAAACATCAGGTCGCGCAGGTTCCAGGTCGCCTGGCGGCTGGCCTGTCCGCGCTGTTTGCGCACCAGGGCCGCCAAAATGCGGCGCATGACCGTTACCGGCAGTTTCTTCGGCTCGAAATCAATCCAGAAAATACCCCAGGGCTGGTTGCCCGCCAGCGGCCTCAACTGCTTAATCTCGCGGATGTTCACGGCCTGGCCCTCCTCTATCCCTAACTCCGCCGGACGATACTCAAAGGTCAGGTCATCCACCTGCTCTTCATCCACCGGCCAGCCCAAATCGGTGCGCAGGTAGCGGATGAGCGAAGGGAAGTCAGTAATGGCGCGAATGTCAGAGAAGTCGGTGGAGGGCATGATGGGTGCTCCGTTCAATTTGCAATCAAACTTGATTTCTTGTATAATGAATTTGCCAGTGGACAAAAATCGGCTCCATGCCGTGAGGCGCTTTCACTGCGGTGAAGGAACCCTATATCCCTGGCAAGCCATTTTCGAGGGCCGCTAAGGTGAGCGGCCCTTTTTGTGTGTAATACGCGCCGTAACGGGCGCGTTTGTCATCCAGGTCATGTACCAGGCTGAACTGCGGCCAAAGCAATTCCAGGTAACGGTCTTCGCGGCGCTCGTAAAACCGCTGCAAAGCCCACAGGAAATAATCTGCCGCCTGCAACCCAACATTTTGCTCCGCAATCTGCGGCGAAACCTGCACCAGCGGGTCGTTTTTCACGCCCCATTGTTGGGCGGCCCGTTCCCGGGCGACCTTCAAGGCAGTATTGAGCGTTTCGGTGCGGTCATGCGCCCCGCGTTTGGCAAAATAGACTTCGTAATGGTCATCTTTATGCAGCAAGCCTTTGAACAGCGAGCGCACCAGGTAATCATACAACTCGTTGGGATGATAGCGGTAACCTGGTTCGCGCTCCCGCCGCTGGATGGCATACGAGACGACTGCCAGCTTATCGCGTACCGCCGCAAAAAAGCGGTAATCCTTTTGGCGCAGGATGCCCAACACTTCGCGGCGCACTTCCGGCAAATCATCTTTGGCATGGAAAAGCAGCGCCGTCTTGCGCGCCTCGGGCTGCATGGATGGCACTTTCTTGAAATACGGGTCGGCCAGCAGGTTGGCGCGCAAAGCCGTGAACTCGCCGGTTAATTCATCCAGGGCAGGAAGATCCAACATCCCCAGCATGAAATAGCGTGAACAACCTTCTTTTCCCACCTGCAAGCGTCCCCTGCCATCGAAAAGTACACCATCCCCGGCTTCATCCACAAAATAAAAACGTTTGGAAAGGGGTTTGGTCATCAATTCAACTCCATCCACGCTTTCAACACCGGCTTGACTCCCACCGGGGCCTGGCGCGGTTTCATATACTCATCTTTGAGATGCGCTTCCACCTTCTTGCGCGCTTCCACCAGCGTTAACTGTGGTGTGATGCACACGCGCGGTGTCTCCGGCTCACAGCGGATCAAGCGATTGATGGCTTCGGCATCGCTGGTGATGTTCCCGCTCGTCAAATCGAGTAAGTACCACTGCGTCGAACCGGTTTCCAGGCTCCAGTTGCCGTCCGCGTCCGGCCCTGGCAGCTGGTAACAGAAAAAGACGGCACTGGCCCCATTAACCGGATGCAGCTTCCCGCTGAAAATACGGCGCGGCATGGACTCCAGTCGCGCCTCCAGGCCAGGGTGGGCGTTCAGCAGGTCGCGGTACGCCAGGCGCATCTCTTCCGCGGGAGAAGTCGTGCCTTCATAGGCCTGGTTGAATTCCTTCAATGCCTCGAAATCGTCATCCGGCCTGAGCAGTTTCGAGCCTTCAATGCCGAAAATCTTGGAAATTCGCAGGGTTTTGTGCGCCACGCGGCTGTACAGTTTCAGCAGGTCATCCAGTTCGCCGGGCGGCAGGAAGTTCCAGTAATAGACTTTCCCGCGTAAGTCCTTTACTTCGGGGTGGTCGGCCACCAATTGCGTTTCCACACTCGGGTCAAGGCGGCGGTCCACACGGCCAATCCGCTGCATCAGGCGCACCGGGTTCCAGTGCAGGTCATAGTTAATCATCAGGCTGGCGTCTTGCAGGTTCAGGCCTTCCGAAAGCACATCGGTGCTAATCAGCACCCGCGTTTCGGGCTGGCCGCGTTCTGCCAATTTTGCGCTGGATGAATCGTTGTAATACGGCGCAAAGGCCGTGATGGCCTCGCCCCGGTCGCCGCCTGAGCCGCTGTCCACTTCGGCCAGGTGGGTCAGGCCGGCATTTTTGAGCGCATTGTAAAGATAACGGGCGGTATCGCGGTACTCGCTGAAAATCAGCACTTTGTGTTGGCCCAGCAGCGGGTCATTTTTGAGCAGGCGCAGCAGGGTTTGCAGTTTGTCGTCTTTTTCGGGCGAGAAATCGCGCAGGGCTTTCAGGAACTCGACCAACTGGTCCATGTCGAGGTAGGTTTCATCCAGAATTTCTTCCACGCGGTACTCACTGCGGGATAATTTGCGAACACTCTCCAGCACATCGACCGGCAGGCTGGCGTCGTCTTCAATTTCTTCCTCGTTGCCGTTTTCGCGCCGGTGGGCGTGAACGCGCGCCAGGGTTTCCTCCTGCCGGGCTTTCCAGCGTTCCAGGCGGCGTTTCTCGGCGCTGCTCTCGCTATGCGCTTCGACCCAGGCCAGCAGTTTGAACAACAACCCTTCACAGGTCGATTGGAAGGCCCAGGCCGAACTCTCGAAGCGTTTCAGCAGCATGGTCCGAATCAGCCCGACCACCTGTTCCTGGCGGCCTTTTTCAAAATCGAAATCGCGCCCGGTCTTTGAGCCCAGGCTCATTTGCGGGCTGGCCGGGTAACTGAGCGGGTTATAAATTGCCAGCGAGAGCAGCGGCTTTTGCTTGTTGAAGGCGCGCTCCAACTCGTCCAGCAAGCCGCCGTAGGTTTTTTCGAGTGAATACTTGCCAACTTTTGGCGCTTCGCGGTGCGGGAAAACCACCGCCGCCCCGCCATGCTGTTGCTGGCTGCGGCGCGCGTATGCCCGGCTGCGCTGCACCACCAGGGCGCGGAATAAGGCATCGTTGGAAAGAATCTGCTCGGCTTCCAGGGCGCTTAGTTCTGCCCCGGCATCGCCCATCAGGCGTTTGAGCGCGTTTTCCAGTTCGCGAAAGTGACCAACAAGGTTATTAATCCCCAGCCGCCGGAAGTAATCCGACTGGCGGCGCGAGAACAGTTCCAGCAGGTGCAGCAAATCGAGGCTGCTGTTGTTAATCGGGGTAGCGGTCAGCAGGTAAACCTGTTTGTTTGCCAGCATCCCGAACAATTGGTCATACGAGCGCGAGGCCCGGTTACGAAAGTGGTGGGCTTCGTCGATGAGAATGGCGTCCGCTTCCTGTCGGATGCTTTCCATGCTTTCCACATACTTCCCGCCCCGCAGCAGGTCGGAATGGTTGTAAATTCGCAGGGTACTCCACTCTCCCAACGCTTTGGGCAGATAGCGGCGTATTTTTGCCTTCCAAACCGGCTCATTGGCGGCTTTTGGCACAATGAGAACCACTTTTTTGCGCTCAAATAAGAGCCGCTCGATCAGCATCAACCCAATAAAAGTCTTTCCCAGGCCAACGCTGTCACACAGCAGCGCCCCGTTATACATCTCACCCATCTTGACCAGGGCATGATAGCCTTCCTTCTGGTAATGGTCAAGAATCGAATACATGACCGAATGACTGCGCTCCCATTCGCTGGCGGTCAGGTCGTGACCCTGGAAAAACTCGAACAGGGCTTTCATGTATACTTCAAAGGGGGTTAGTTCGCGGGTGTGGCGCTCGATGGTTTTCAGGATGTCCGGGGTGACATCTTCGGCTTCTTCCCAGTAACGCTCGTACCACTCCTGTAACTCATGCACATCATGACGAATACGGACGTTCAACTCGACGTTATCTGTCAGGCCGGGAAAGGTGAAATTGCTCGACCCAACCAGCGCCACCGGGCCGACTACATCCATTTTTGCATGGGTGATGTAGGCCTTGGCGTGAAACTTGCGTTCCTTGTAGACCTTGCACTCGATTTTGCCCGATTGCAACGCCTCGACAATCGCCGGGACGCCGCTCAGGAAATCGTTTTTCTCTTTTTCATCTTCGATGCTGTCATCCAGCTTTTGGGCCAGCCCGCTCAGTGCCTTCTCAAACGCCTGCCTGGTTCTCAGGCTGACTTCATCCCCCATCAAAATGCGTATCTTATCCAGTTTTTGCCACTGTCCATCCAGTTTGAGCAGCGCTCCGATTTCAAAATAGCCGGTGGCGATATCAAAAGCCCTGGCAATATCGCACCAGTCATGCAAGTAACGCGCCGCCTTCCACTCTTCATCGCTGTTGTCCACGATGAACAAATCTGCGCTGCGCGTTTGTTTCTCTGCTGAAAGTTTGCCTGTTGTCATGGTCCCATCTCCAATGCCAAACGCCCCCACACCCAATCGGGCGCTACATCCGTCCATTATACAGGCAGAAAAATGGGAAGGCAAACGTTATACCAGGGCTTTCTTAAAGTCATCAAACGCCCTCATCCCCTGTCCTTCCCCCGGCGGGGAAGGGAGAAAAAGCCCCTCTCCCGTTGGGAGAGGGGTTGGGGTGAGGGAAATTTAGCGACTTTAAGAAAGCCCTGAACGTTATACGACCTCAATTTTTGTGATTATTGTCCCCAAGTCACGCTATTGCGTGATGTGTTCCCTGTGCAAGGCTTCGCGCAAGACGGGTTATTAAATCACGTTTCATTCGCCCGCTTTCATGGCGTTCTCAAGAATGCCTGACGTTTTCGCTTTCGCATGGCATTCGTCCTCATACCCCTTCGGGGCACTTTCCCTGGCCCTTCCCCCGGCGGGGGAAGGGAATTTCCCCTCTCCACCGGGAGAGGGGCAGGGGTGAGAGAGAAACTTGCCTTCTTGAGAACGCCATTCGCCCGCTTTGCAATACACTTGCAGTTTTTGCAACGCTAATGTAAAATGTTTCAAAGTAAATCACCCAGTGTTGCTCTATATGTTGCACGCTGACTGGTTTCTTACAAATTTTGCAAACTCATTGACGACCGGCACAAATTAGCGCGCCGGATGAGAAGTAACCAATTCCCCAGGTATGTTCCGTTTTTTTTACAATCGAATAGAGGCACAATGCAAATAGCCAGAATCATTGGTTCGGCTGTCGCTACGGTAAAAGACCCAAAGTTGACCGGATTAAAGTTGCTGGTCGCCCAAAAAGCCACCCCAGACGATAAAGTATATGGCGACCCTTTCCTGGTAGCCGATACAGTCGGAGCCGGAGAGGGGGAATTGGTTATCCTGGTTGAGGGCAGTTCTGCGCGCAAGACGCTAAAAACCACCGATGCCCCGGTAGATGCGGTGATTATTGGCATCCTCGATTCAATCGAAGTTGGCAGCCAGCAAGTTTTTGTAAAGAGTTAATCATCATCCATCGCAAGTTTCTATGAAACTTGCGATGTTTTTTATAATCCTGCAGGAGGTGCGTTTTAGAGATTAGAATATGCTCTGTGAGTCCTTCCAGCTGCTCCGTTCCAAACCCCAATTCTCAAACTACTATAAGGAGAAAATGCGCAATGGATATTAATGTCATAATCATCTACATAATGATGGTCTTCATGGTGCTTGGCGCCATAGACCGCATACTTGGCAACCGATTCGGATTGGGCGAAGAGTTTGAAAACGGCTTCAATGCCCTTGGGCCGTTAGCCCTGGCCATGGTTGGCGTGATTTCATTGGCGCCGGTGTTGGCAAACGTATTGCGCCCGGTTATCGTGCCGGTTTATCAATTCCTTGGCGCTGACCCTGCCATGTTTGCCACAACCTTACTGGCAAATGACATGGGCGGCTATCCCCTGGCCAAAGAATTAGCCATTAATCCAGACGCTGGTCTATATGCCGGTATCATCCTTGGGGCAATGATGGGCCCGACCATTGTTTTCTCCATTCCGGTTGCATTGGGGTTGATCCAGCCTCAGGACCGCAAGTATTTGGCGTTAGGCATGCTGGCCGGTTTCGTGACCATTCCTCTTGGCATGATTGCCGGCGGTCTCGTTGCCGGATGGAGCGCGGAGGTGGTGTTCGGCAACCTGCTGCCAGTTGTGATTGTGGCCGCGCTAATTGCCCTTGGTTTGTGGCGCGCTCCTGAGAAGATGACTACCGGCTTCCAGTATTTTGGCAAAGGGGTGGTCATCATGATTACCATCGGCCTTGCCGCTATAGTCTGGGAAACCCTCACCGGCATTGTCATTATTCCAGGCATGGCCCCGGTATGGGACGGTATCCAGATTATCGGTTCCATTGGTATCGTCCTGTTAGGGGCATTCCCAATGGTCAAAGTAATCACCAAGGTTTTCAGCAAACCGTTGCAGGCAGTCGGGCGCAAACTGGGCATGGGTGAAGTGGCTACCGCAGGCATGATTGCTACGCTTGCAAATAACATCCCTATGTTTGCGATGATGAAGGATATGGA